>JADLGR010000032.1 GCA_020849175.1 Deltaproteobacteria bacterium | reverse complement strand
CTGGCGAAGCTCCCGGGAGTCGCTGCCGTCGTCATCGGCGGTGAGCGTCGCTACTCGATGCGCGTCTGGCTCGACAATGATCGCCTCTCGGCCCAGAACCTCACGATCGCAGACGTCGCCGCAGCGCTGCGCCGAGAGAACGTCGACATTCCCTCGGGGCGCATCGAAGGAGCCGAGCGCGAGTTCACGGTCCGTACGCTCGGCGAGCTCTCGACGGCCGACGCCTTCGGCGAGCTGATCGTGAGCGACGCCGGTGCGCGTCCGATCCGCCTGCGCGACGTTGCCCGCGTCGAGGTGGGCCCCGAGGACGAACGCAAGCTCGTCCGGTTCAACGGCGTCACCGCGATCGGCCTGGGGATCGTCAAGCAGTCGAAGGCCAACACCCTCGACGTGATCCGGGCGGTCAAGGACGAGGTGGCCGTGCTCTCTCCGGAGCTGCCGCCCGGAGTCGAGATCCGACAGGCGTTCGATGCATCGGTCTACATCGAGCGCTCGATCTCGGACGTGCGGAACACGATCTTCGAAGCCATCGGGCTCGTCGTGATCGTGATCTACCTCTTTCTTCGTCGGGTGCGCGCGACGATCATTCCGGCGATCGCGATCCCAGTCTCGATCATCGGAACCTTCGCCGTTCTCTACGCACTCGATTTCACGATCAACACGCTGACCCTGATGGGACTGACGCTCGCGATCGGACTGGTGGTCGACGACGCGATCGTCGTCCTCGAGAACGTGACGCGCTGGATCGAGGATGGACATCCGCCGATGGAGGCGGCGCGACGCGGCATGGCCGAGATCTCGTTCGCCGTGGTTGCGGCGACCATCTCGGCGGTGGCGGTGTTCTTTCCGCTCACGTTCCTCACCGACACGACGGGAAGGCTGTTCCGCGAGTTCGGTGTCACCGTCGCGTCGGCCGTGGCGATCTCCGGGTTCGTCGCACTCACGCTCTCGCCTGCGCTGTGTGCGCGTGTGCTCACGCACGCGGGCGCCGAGCGCGGCGTCAAGGCGTGGCTGGCGCGGACGTTCGAGGCGCTCGCAGCGGGGTACGGGCGGGGGCTGCGGCCAACGCTGCGGCGACGCGGGTGGGCCGTCGGGATCGGCCTCGCGTGGTTTGGCCTCGGACTGTGGCTGTATCCGCGGATTCCGCGCGAGCTCGTGCCGACGGCCGACAGCGGCAGCGCGCTCGTCTTCACCCGCGCGCCGGAAGGCAGCACGATCGGCTACACCGACCGCTACCAGCGCGAGGTCGAGAAGATCGTGCTCTCGACGCCTGAGGTCGAGCGCGTGTTCTCTGTCGTCGCGCTCGGCATCGGAACGCCCGGCCTCGTGAACGAAGGCGGCATGTTCATGACGCTGCGGCCGTGGGAGGAGCGCGAGCGCTCGCAGCAGGAGGTCGTGGCGGAGATCGGCAAGCGGCTCTGGGACGTCCCGGGGGTCCAGGCGTTCGCGGTGAACCCGTCGGGCCTCGGCTCGGGCTTCGGATCGCCGGTCTCGGTCGTCCTCCAGGGACCCGAGGCCGGGCCACTGGCCGGCTACGCCGACGAGATCGTCCAGCGGGTGCGGGCACTTCCGGGCCTGCTCAACGTGCGAACCGATCTGCTGCTCAACAAGCCGCAGCTCGAGGTGCACGTCGATCGGAACCGCGCGAGCGATCTCGGCGTCTCGGTGCGCGACGTCGCGACGACGCTGCAGATCATGCTGGGTGGACTCGACCTCTCGCAGTTCAAGCTCCAGGGCGAGACGTACAAGGTGATGGCGCAGCTCGATGGGACCGCGCGCGCGAACCCGCGCGACGTGATGGGCCTCTACGTGCGCGGCCGTACCGGGGCGCTGCTGCCGCTCGCATCGGTCGTCACGGTGACGGAGGGCGTCGCCGCGCGCGGGATCCCGCACTTCGACCGGCAGCGCAGCGCGACGATCACTGCGAGCCTCGCCGAGGGCACCTCGCTCGGCCCGGCGCTCGAGCGGATCCGCACGATCGCGGACGAGGTGCTCCCGAAGACGGGCGGCTACCGGGTGACGTTCTCGGGGGAGTCGGAGCAGTTCTACGAGGCCGGAAACTCGCTGATCTTCGCCTACGTCTTCGCCGTCGTGATCATCTACCTCGTGCTCGCGGCGCAGTTCGAGAGCTTCCTGCACCCGGTGACGATCCTCGTCGCGGTCGCGCTCTCGTTCACGGGGGCGCTCGTGGCCCTGCGCGCCCTCGGCGACACGCTCAACATCTACAGCCAGATCGGTCTCGTCATGCTGATCGGCCTCATCAGCAAGAACTCGATCCTGATCGTCGAGTTCGCGAACCAGCTCCGCGAGCGCGGCCTTGGAGCCGTCGAAGCGGCGTTCGAGGCCTCGCGGACGCGCTTTCGCCCGATCCTCATGACCGCCGTGGCGACGATCGCGGGCATCTTGCCGATCGCGCTCGGGCGCGGCGCTGGAGGCGAGGCGCGAGCGCCGCTCGGTGTCGCCGTCGTCGGCGGTATGGCGTTCGCGACCGTCCTGACGTTCTTCGTCGTTCCGGCGACGTGGCTGATCTTCGAGCGGCTGCGCGAGCGGACGGGCCGCCGGCCGAGCCACGCGATCGAGCCGGCGCCGACGGTGGCGACCGGGCACTGAGCGGCGCCTGGACTGACCCGAAACGAAGAGCGGCGCCGGGCTCACGCCCGGCGCCGTCCCGTGTCGGATCCGTTCGCGCTACGGCTCGAGGATGGGCTGTAGGCTTCGGGCGGGAGCCGTCTCGCGCAGCTTCTTGAGCGCCCGAGCCTCGAGCTGGCGTACGCGCTCGCGCGAGAGGCCGAGGTCCTGGCCGATCTGCTCGAGCGTGTGCTCCTCCTCGCCGCCGAGGCCGTAGCGCAGGCGCAGAATGTGCTGCTCCCGCTGCGTGAGCGTGCCGACGAGAGCGCCGACGCCGGCGCGCATCCGCTCGCCGTCGATGCCACCGTCCGGAATGCTCGCCGCCGAGTCGGCCACGAAGTCCTCGAGGCGCTTCTCGGTGCCCGCGACCGACGACTCGAGCGAGATCGCCTCGCGCGAGAGGCGGTCGAGGGCCTCCAGCGACTCGACATCGGTGCCGAGGGCAGGGGCGAGCTCTGCCGCCGACGGGTCGCGGCCGAGCTTGCCCGTCAGCTCTGCGCGAACGCGCTGGCTGCGCTGCAGCCGGTCGTGAACGTGGGACGGCAGACGGATGGTTCGCGAGTGATTCTGGATCGCCCGCACCAGCGCCTGGCGGATCCACCAGACCGCGTACGTCGAGAACTTGAAGCCTCGGCGGTGATCGAACTTCTCGACCGCGCGAATCAGGCCGAGATTCCCCTCCTGAATGAGGTCGGGGAACGACAGGCCGAGGTTCCGGTAGTCCTTCGCGATGGCGACGACGAGCTTCAGGTTGTGCTCGATGAAGCGGTTCTTCACCAGCGTCATGCGCTCGTGTGCGGACTCGACCTTGTCGGCGAGGCTGATCAGCGTCTCCTTGCCGACCCCCGCATCGAGCTCGATCTCCTTGAGTCGCCGGGTGCCCTTGCGCAGTCGCCGGGCCTCGCGCGCGAGGACGATGGTGCGCTCACGCAGCTCCGCCAGCAGCGCCAGCGAGAGCTGCGCGTTGTGCATCTCCTGCGCGACCTTGTTGTCCGCGCGGCGAAGCGCAGCCGCCTCGCGAGACGCCACGGCCTTCTCGCGCGCCACCAGCAGCTTGCGCAGGCGCCCGACGGCCTTCTCGACGCGCGCCGCGATCTCGCCAGTCTCCTCGTCACCGACCGACTCGGAGAGCTTCGCGCCGGTGTGCGAGAGCGCCCGCAGGGCATCCCAGCGGCCGACCACGTGACGCGACGAACTCGGGATCGCATAGAGCGCTGCCCGCAGCTCCGCCGTCGCCGCCTCCAGCTCCTTCGCGAGAAGAACCTCCTCCTCCCGACGAAGCGTCCGCGTACCCCCGATCTCCTGGAAATACGACTCGAGCGGCCGCCGCTCCCGCCCCGGATCCAGCTCCTCGGCCGCGATCACCGGCGTCGCGCCGAGCGGAACCCGCACGGTGTCGTCGTTCGCAGCAGTCTCGAACTGGTCTTCGAACTTCACAGCCTCACCTCTGTGCCCTTGGTGCGGTCCCGCTCATCGTCTCGGATACCGCCCGTGGGATTCCGGTTTCAATCCTGGCACGAGCCCGCACGCTGCGTGCGCCGCGCACCATTCTCCAACCGCTGGTGGGCGATCCAGCATGGCGTCCGCCACCGGTGGAGCTCGGCGAGGACGACCCTTCGACGGCGAAGGGCTGCTCGTTGTTCGGGGGGTTTCGAGCAGCCTCGTAGACTGCCGAAGATCGTGTGCCCGCGCCACTGTTTTCTTGAGGTCTCCCACAAATTCTTCAAGGGGCCCCAGCATGGCCGGCGGCAAGTGTTGCAAAAGAGCCACATCCTCCATCGGCGCGTCCTCCTCCCTACCCAAGAGGGCGACGCCCCGGGAACCCTCCTCTTAGAGTAGCTCGCGAGCCCCGTCGGGTTACTTGTCGGCTCGAAAGCTCCCCGCGGGGCGATTCGTCGACCTGAAGCCCGTCCGCTGGGCGATTTGAGCGAGGATGACAGCGCCGACCCGGTGCGGCTCGAGACGCACATGGGCCGGGCGTCATCGAGCAAGGCGCCGAAGCCGCCCCCATGCTAACAGGGGGCGATGCGCGGGGAGCTTCGGGTCGGGATCGTCGGCTGCGGGCGAATTGCCGATCTCCAGGCTCTCGGATACCTCGCCCACCCGCGCTGCCGGATCGTTGCCGTCTGCGACGTGGACGGAGCACGCGCGGCCGAACGCGGACGCGCCTTTGGCGCGGCGAGCGTCTACACCGACCTCGACCGGCTCCTTGCCGACCCGGACGTCGATGCCGTCGACATCCTCACGCCTCATCACCTGCACGCGGCACAGGCCGTGGCGGCTCTCGAGGCTGGCAAGCACGTCTCGCTCCAGAAGCCTCCGACCCGCACGCTCGCGGAGCTCGGCGCCGTCGCGCAGGCTGCGGCACGCACTGGACGCGTGCTGCGCGTGTTCGAGAACTTCATGCACTACCCGCCGCACCGAAAGGCGCGCGAGCTGATCGATTCCGGCGCGATCGGCACGCCGCTCTCGATCCGCCTCAAGACGGCCGCCGGACGCCTCACCGACGGCTGGCGCGTCGAGGCCTCGTCGCAGGCCTGGCGCGTGAGCCGCGAGCACTGCGGCGGCGGACCCACCACCTTCGATCACGGCTTCCACTGCTACCAGATGGCGCGACACCTGATCCCGGCCGAGGTCGAGCGCGTCCACGCGTTCATCCACTGGACACGGCTCGGCGAGAACGCGTGGTACGACGGACCCGCTCTCATCTCGTGGCGCTACGAAGGCCATCCGCCACGCATGGGCTCGTGGGAGGTGATTGCCTCGCTCGGAATGCGCGTGCGCTCGAAGTACTACGTGAGCGACGACCGGATCGAGGTCCACGGCACCGAAGGCATCCTCTGGGTGAACCGCTGCACGGGGCAGCTCCTCGACGAGCCGTCGCTCGTTCTCTACCGCGACGGGGAAACCCGCGCCTTCCACGATCTCGAGACCGACTGGGCCGACTCGTTTCGGCTCGGCGGAATCGACTTCGTCGACGCGCTCCTCGAAGGCCGCCAGCCGGCGCTCGATGCCGCCGAGGCGCGCAAGACCCTCGCGTTCGCGCTCGCGGCGGGCCGCAGCGCCGCCGAGGGCCGCGAGGTGACGATCGCCGAGGTCCTCGCCGACGCCGGCCAGTGAACGAAGGCGCGTGCGGCCGCGGCCGATCTGTGCCTACATCCGCAGCCGATGAGCGAGCTCGACGCAGGCGCTCCCGGATTCTCCGAGAAGAGCTTCTACTTGCAGGAGTTCCGAGGGCGAACGCTCGCGATCGCGGCGCAGGCGGCCGATCTGCGCCGGGCCGAGCCGCTCGCGGCCGTCGTCGGCGAGCTCGTCGTGCATGGCGCGCGCGTGTGCGTGCTCTCGACCGAGCGCGCTGCGCTCGACGCCCTGCTCGCGGGCCGCGTGCTCTCGGCGGCGATGCCCCGGCTCGAGGGGGCCGTGTGGCGTGCCCTGCGTCGAAGCGGCTCTGCGGGTCTGCTCGTCGGGGGCTCGCTCGCGTTCGCCCCGGCATGTCGCGACGTCGCGCTGCGCCTCGGCGTCGGCAAGCTCGTCTGGCTCGACCGCGACGGCGGTCTCGCCGGCCCGGGCGGCGAACGGCTCTCGTTCGTTCACCTCGAGGAGCTCCAGCAATACCTTGCGAGCGACGGAGCCCGCGCGCGCAGGCTCGCACTGCTTCGCGAGGTCGAGCGCATGCTGACGGGCGGAATCCCGGCCGTGAACGTCTGCACGCTCGAGGGCCTCGCCGACGAGCTCTTCACGTACGCCGGCTCGGGGACGCTCTTCACCCGTGAGCGCTACATGCACGTGCGACGGCTCGGGATCGACGATTTCGATGCGGCGGCGGACCTGCTGCGGCGTGGCGTCGACGAGGGCTTTCTCGCGCCGCGCAGCGACGAGGAGATCGATCAGGTGCTGGCCAGCGGATTCGGCGCATTCGTCGAGGGCGCGCACCTCGCGGGCATCGGCGCGTTGCTGGTGGACGAAGTGGCCCGAATGGCCGAGGTGGCCTCGCTCTACACGCTGACGCGCTTTCTCGGAGAAGGGGTCGGCGGACACCTCCTCACGTACGCCGTCGAGCGCGCCATCGCGCTCGGCCTGAGCGCCGTCTTCGCGTGCACGACCGAGGAGCGCGTCGCCAGCTTCTTCCTGCGGCAGGGCTTTCGCGAGGCGGGGCAGGGCGAGGTGCCAGCGTCGAAGTGGAAGGGCTACGACGGCGCGCGGCGAGCGCGCGTTCGCTGCTTCCGGCGCGAGCTCACCCCGGCCTCGGCCTGATCAGTTCCAGCTCGCGGGAAACCGCTCGAACCGCTGCGGCACGCGGCGTACGTCCTGCACCACTTCGCGGACGAGGCCCGGCGGCGCTTCGTCGGGGAAGCCGAGTGCAATCGCGTCCGAGAGTCCGCCGAAGCGCTTCTCGACGGCGGCGCCGATCTCACGGTACGTGCCGACCGCAGCAAACGCGTGCACCACCTCGTCCGAGACCTGCCTGGCCATCTCGTGCCAGCGACCTTCCTTCGACATGCGGTGAAGCGTGTCGGCGAGATCGTCCCAGCCGTGCAGGCGCAGCACGGCCGAATAGGTGCGCGTCGATCCGTAGAACCCGATCCGGTAGCGGACCCAGTCCATCATCTTGCGCACGGCATCCTCGTCGGCGCCGGTCGCGACGAAGCCTCCGCCCCAGATCTGGAAGCTCTCGCGCGATCGGCCCGCCTTCGCGAGCCCTTCCTCGACGTTCGGGATCGCGACCTCTTCGAGATAGCGGCGCGTGCAGAAGCCGTGCAGACGGACGCCGTCGCAGACACGGCCCGCGAGCTTCATCATGTCGGGCCCCACCGCCGCGATCATGATCGGGATCGGCGGCATTCCCGACGGGGGCGGCGAGAACTCGGGCGTCATGAGCGTGAAACGGTAGTGCGCGCCTTCGAAGCGCAGCGGCTCGCGCCTCTCCCAGCAGCGCCAGATCGCGCGCAGCGACTCGACGTACTCGCGTAGACGCGGGACGGGCGGCCCCCACGGCACGCTGAAGCGGCGCTCGTTGTGCCCCTTCACCTGCGTTCCGAGGCCGAGCACGAAGCGGCCGCCGGAGTTCACCTGCAAGTCCCATGAGAGGTTCGCCGTGACCATCGGGCTGCGCGGAAAGGCGACGGCGATCGCGGTTCCGAGCTCGATGCGCTCGGTGGCGAGCGCCGCGAACGCGAGCGGAATGAAGAGGTCGTTCGCGATCTCGCTGCTCATGATCGCGTCGAAGCCCGCGTCCTCGGCGGCCCGCGCGGCGCCTGCGATGGCGCGCCAGTCGGCGTGGGGGATCGACGTCTCGACGCGCATGGGGCCCTCCTGCTCGGGGGGCGAGTATACGCGGAGCCGCCGGGCGCCTCGCCCGGCGGCTGGCCGGGGCGCGGAAACACGGGTTGTTGACGTGCTGTGGGCTCGCCGTCCCCAGCGGGTTTCCCCAGAGCTCCCACGACACGCCCGTGATGCTTCCGCCGGCCCATTGCGGGTCGGAAGGATTGGCAACCCATGGCGGCGTGAAGTCCTGGATGGCGCGGCTCGGCGCCGCGAGGAGCCAGAGCGAGAGGGCAAGGCCGAATCATGTTGCGCGCTTCATGGCAGCTCTCCAATCGCACCGCGAGCCGAGCTCTCGATGCTCACGGGAGCAGCAGGGGACGCCGCGCGCGCCGTGCAAGATGGCGGGCCGCCGCCGGTGAGTGTGCGTCTTCGCGTCACGCGCAGGCGAGAAGAAACTCGTGGGAATCTTGCATCGGACGAAGAGATCAGGCAGTGACGTGCAAAGTCATAGGTATTCACGACGGTGCGGTAACGGCTGGAGCGCCGGGGGCGTGGCGTTCGCTTCTTCCCCCGGGTCCGGCGCGCGAGGCGCCGGAGTGGACTGTAAGCCGGGTTCTGTGCCGCGCCGGATCGCTCCGAACGCGGCGAGGATCATTCGTCTAGGCGACACATTGCTGTGCCGCTCGAGCGCTCCGACCCGGGCGCAGCCGCCGCGAAGCGGCGATTCGGACGGGCCACCCTCGACTGCGCCTCTATTCGAGCTTGCTCCGGGAGGGGCTTGCCGCGCCGCCGGTCACCCGGCTGTCGCGCGTGGGCTCTTACCCCACGATTTCAGCCTTGCCTGTGCCTCCTCCGAGCGGCCCCTCTCAGAGCCGCTCGGGATCGCCGGCCATCGGCGGTGTCCTCTCTGTTGCGCTTTCCCTCGGGTCACCCCGGGTCGCCGTTAGCGACCTCCCTGCCCTATGGAGCCCGGACTTTCCTCCCGCGGCCCGCGCGCGAGCGCGTCCGCCGGCGATCCTCCGTCCACCTCCAGCCGCGGCGAGGGTAGCAGCAGAGGCGTCTTCCCGGACCGAGTGGCAGGCCTCGGGGAGGGGTTCCGCGGCACCGGTCGCGACGCGACTCTCGGGCCTCGTTTGCGGACTGGCGGCCCTCGGCGGACAGGGCGACGGCTCGGGAGAGGTGCATGTTGGGCCTTCCTGGGGGTAGACATTGGTCCACTTTCGGCACGACAATGGGGCGTTCCTGCTGTCCTGAGAGGATGTGGCGAGTGCAGTGGCGCACCCACCGAGGTCCGGCGCGCGTCGGGCCCTCCGCCTTGCTGCGGTGCGGCTCGCTGCTGGCGTG
>JADLGR010000031.1 GCA_020849175.1 Deltaproteobacteria bacterium | reverse complement strand
ATCGTTCACTCGGTCGCTGTAGCCTCGCCCTCGTGGTGGACCATCTCGCATTCCCTCCCTTGTTGGTCTTGCAACCCAAAGGAGAGCGAGCTTGGCCCGCCACTTCAACTCTACGCTCGTGCGTGTCGGCTCTCACGGAAAGATGGATGCACTAACGCGGCGCGAGCGACTTCGCGCGGGCGAGCGCCGACTCGAGGCGGTCGTTGCCCCAGAAGAGTTCGCTGCCCGCGACGAAGGTCGGTGCACCGAAGATGCCGAGCGATTTCGCCTCGTCAGTCTGCGAGCGAAGCCTCGCCTTGGCCTCTGGAGACTGCGCCTCGCGCAGGAGCGCTGCCGGCTGATTCAGCGAGACGAGGATCGATTCGAGCACCCGCGCATCGGCAATCTCCCGGTCCTCGGCGAAGTTGGCGAGGTAGACACGCCGCACGAACTCGGGAAGCCAGGCCTCGGAAGAAGCGGCACAGGCCAAACGGGCTGCAAGAAGACCGTTACGCGGAAACGTCGAAGGGCGGCGGAACGCGAGTTTCTGCTCCACGCAGATGCGCTCGAGGTCGCGCCACATGTAGCGCCCCTTTGCCGGATAGAGGTTGAAGGGAGAATCGTCCCATCCTTGTTCGCGGAAGATCGGCCCGAGAAGAAATGGGCGCCACGCGACCGGGATCCCGTGGCGGCTGGCGAGCGACTCGATTCGCATCGCGGCGGGATAGGAGTAGGTGCTTCCGAACTCGAACCAGAAGTCGAGCTGGTTCATCCGGCTCTCGCGTTCTGGAGGGATCCCGCAATGTCGCAGCGGACGTGCGTCGGCGTTGGCTCGGCCTCGCACGCCCCACCTGCCGTCGGCCGCACCGGGCCGTCATGCCTCGAGTCCGAGGCTCTTCCTGCCACGTCGCAAGACCTCGTCGAACCGGGCCTCGAGGTTCGGATCGACGCCGCGGAGCCCTGCGACCACATTCGCCGCCCAGTCCAGATACTCGCGCCGGCGCTCGAGAGGCCATCCTTTCGGAGGGCTCTCGGCAACATCCCGGACGTTGCACACCTTGTCGGCGAGCTTGATGAGCTTGGCATCGCGGGAAAGGTGTGGCGCATGCTCGATCTGCGAGCGCTTCCTTTCGCCCTTTGGCGAAGTCTTGTCGTCCGTCACTTCCTCTACCAGGCGCCGTACCGTGGGCCCGAACTCGCGCTCGAGATCTTCGAAGGTCGCCGGCGTGTCTTCGACCGTGTCGTGCAAGACGGCGGCCGCGAGGAGTCGCAGGTCTCTCACTCCAGCGATCTCGGCCAGCAGGGTCGCAACTGCGATCGGGTGATTGACGTACGGCGACGCGTCTTCGTCCTTGCGACGCTGATTCGTGTGCTTCTCGGCAGAGAATCGCAGCGCCGCCAGCAGGAAGTCCACCTCGACCGGTTTCTTGGAGAGCATTCTCGGTCCTAAAGGAAGGTCGGATCGTGCGCTCCGCCTCGGGCCCACCGCAGGCCTTCGCCCGGGCCGCCACCGCCCTGCGCCCCCGAGGATATCCCCAGCGGTTGGAACTCGCCGTGTGAGGCGGCTGGAGCTCCATGGGAGGTAGGCCGCCGGCAAGGGGAACCGAAGCCACGGCCGATGGAGGCGAGGGAGTCGGAGGGCAGCATACGAGCGTCGACGTCGGGGAACGGGGTAGTGCCCGGACCCGACCGAGCACGAGCAGCCCGTGTGGAGACGAGCTTCAGGAGGGAACCATGTCCAACGCGCAGACGTTGGAGAGCATGTCACTGCAACTGCTGAAGGTAGTGGAACGAGGGCAACGCGTAGGAAGAGCAAGCGGGCGCTCGACAACGACGTTCGATAGGTCGTGTTCTCGCAAGCTTCGCGGAGGAAGAGCCTGCCCCCATGGAGGCGGACCCATGATGCCATGATGCCCACGCCCGAGAGCCTCACCCGGCCCACGCGGCCGGTCGCGGGCGATCCGATGAACGGGTCGTTCGAGCGGCCGCGGCTCACCACCATCGGGAAGCCGAGCTGGCGCTTGTCGAGGAAGCGATCGAAGATCTCGCGGCCGCTGAGCGAGACGCCCTCGGGGAGCGCGTCCTCGATCTCCCCCCGAGCCGGCAGCTTCACCTCTCCGGCGCGCGACGGCACGGCGATCCCGGCGAGGAACAGCGAGAGCAGCAGGATCGGCGCGCGAGCCGCAGCGGACATCGGCGTCTGTATCGCCGATACCGGACGCGACGGTCAACCCTGAGGATCCGCCGCCAGCTTGGCGCGGAGCCGCTTCTTGTCGACCTTGCCGTAGACGGTGAGCGGCAGATGCGGCGCGAACTCGATGCGCTTGGGCACTTTGTAGCGCGACAACCTGGCGCGGCAGTGCGCGAGGATGGCTTCCGGCTGCGGGGAGGCCCCTTCGCGGACCACGCATGCGGTCACCGCCTCGCCCCAGTCGGGATGCGGCACGCCGATCACCGCGACCTGTCGCACGCCGGCCAGCTCCGCGATCGCCTGCTCTACCTCGGCCGTGTAGACGTTCATCCCACCGCTGATCACCATGTCCTTCGCGCGGTCGACCAGGAACAGGTGACCCGACTCGGCCAGGTAGCCCAGATCGCCCGTGCGCAGCCATCGCAAGGGATAGAATGCGGCCGCCGTCTGCTCGGGGTCGGCGTGGTAGCCGCGCAGCGTGTAGCTCGACTGCAGGCAGACCTCGCCCGCCTCGAACCGCTCGAACAGGCGCACCCGGGCGCCCTGCATCAGCGCCGCTTGCAGGTGGAAGCCGGCCGAGTGCGGCAGCGGTGAGGCGAGCAAGAGCCGCTCCTCGGGGCAATCTCGCCGTAGATCGCGTGCGCGAGCAGATTGATGCCCAGCGCCCCGTAGCTGTGGACCACGCCCTTCGGCCGACCGGTCGTGCCGCCGGTGTAGAGCACGAGGCCGGCGGCGTCGGGGTCGGCCTCGGCGGGAGAGAAGTCGGAGTCCCCGGGCAGCGAAGCGAGGTCCGGCCGCGCGCGGTCTCCGGCGACGTCGTTGGCCCAGACGCACCGGTCTCGCGCCGAGTCGGGGACGATCGCCGCGAGCGAGCGGTGTGCGATCAGGAGGCGCGCGCCGGAGTGCGCCAGCGCGTGTGCGACGTCGGGGAGCGCGAGCAGGTCGTTCAGCGGCACCTTCACCGCCGCGAGCTTCGCCAGCGCGAGGTCGGCCACGACGTACTCGACGCAGGTGCGCAGCAGCAGCGCGACCGGGTCCGCGGCGGCGACACCGAGCCGGC
Source organism: Deltaproteobacteria bacterium (assembly GCA_020849175.1). Classification (GTDB taxonomy): domain Bacteria; phylum Myxococcota_A; class UBA9160; order UBA9160; family UBA9160; genus MYXO. The sequence continues at coordinate 5,647 of JADLGR010000031.1, read as the reverse complement.
GCAGGCCGGCCGCGACCCGATCCGACTCGCGCTCGAGCGCCGCGTAGCTCCAGCTCGTCTGGCCGTGGGCCAGCGCCTCGCGCTCCCCGTGGCGCCTCAGCGCCTGGCGCAGCAGTCCGGCGGAGGTGAGCGCGCTCACCGCCGTGTCGCGCCGTGCCGAGGGAGGCCGCCCGGAGTCTGATGGCGTCGAAGCCGCGGAGGAGGCACGCGATGGCCGGCGACAGACGGAGATCGGGAGGAGAGAGGTCGCCGCTGCGCCGCGATCGCGAGGCGCTGCTCGACGCGCTCGAGGCCCGCTTCCTCGAGGTCGGCCTGCGCGCCACCACCATGGGCGAGCTCGCCGCCGATCTGCGCTGCTCGCGACGCACGCTCTACGAGCTCGCACCGAGCAAGGAGGAGCTCTTCCTGCTGGTGATGCGGCGCTGGCTCGAGCGCGTGCGCCAGCTCGGCTGGCAGGGCGCCCTCGCGCACGAGGCGCCGCAAGAGCGCATCGCGGCCTTCCTGAAGCCGGGTGTGACCGAGACGGCCAAGGCGAGCGCGGCCTTCGTCGCCGATGTGCAGGCCTGCGAGCCGGCGCGTGCGCTCCTGGCTGGCCACCAGCGCGAGCGCGTGCGCTTTCTGCGCGACATGATCGAGAACGGCATCGCGAAGCGGAGCTTTCGCCCGCTTCACGCACATCTGGTGGCGGAGACGATGCTCCTCTCGATCACCCGCATCAACGACCCGGCCTTCCTCGCCGAGGCGCGCTTGCGTTTCAGCGATGCCTTCGCCGAGCTGTACGAGCTACTGCTCCACGGCCTCTTCCTGCCGCAGACGCGGACCTCCCGCAGCAGGAGAGGGAAACGCGGAGCGCCTGGAGGACCCATGAAGCGATACGTGATGGCCAATCGGCCCGACGGGCTCTCGGACATCGTCTTCGAGAACGACCTGGCGGCGAAGCTCGGCTTGCCGGGGCTGCAGACGCACGAGCTCTGGCGCAACGACCAAACGCCGGCGGATCTCTCCGACTCCGTCGATCCGGTCTCCGAACAGATGATGTACCACGAGCCTCCGGACGGAGGAGCAATCTTCCGCGTGCTGAAGTTCCCGCCAGAGAAGGACATGGCGCAGGTCACTCCGGAGCTGATGGTCGCCTACCACCAGGCCATCCACAGCGCGCACGTTCCCACGCTGGAGTACCTGCAAAAGGCGAAGAGCCCGTCGATGCACAAGACCGACACCCTGAACTACTTCGTGCTCACCTCCGGCGAGCTCTGGGCGCTGTCGGAGGGCCGCGACGTACTGCTGCGCCCCGGCGACGTGATCGTGCAGAAGGGCTGCATGCACGGCTGGGCCAATCGCTCGGACCAGCCGGCGGTGCTGGTCGCGGTGCTGATCGACTCGCTCCCCGCCTGACGCGGTGTCCTTGCCAGGAGGCCCGCCACGGCGCAGCCTGGCGCGGCCTGGCGAAGATCCCCACCGCGATCGTGCCCGGATTCGGGACGGCGGCGCTGGGGCCGCGCGCAGCGAGATCGTGAACCCTGCTTCGGTGAACGCGCTCGTCGACGAGGTTGCGAAGGCGGTTCGCGAAGCGCGGATCAGACCTCCAGCGGCACCGGGTCGCCGCGCTCGACGACGAAGCTCGCCGACGTGAAGACCGGCGACGTCGGCTCCGAGACGGTCTCGACCGAACGGTAGTCTGCGCGCCAGAGATCGCGTCCGATCTCATGGCGTACGTAGCCGTGCCAGAGCGCCTCGTAGTGCACCATGTTGGGAAGCGTCCGGTATCCGACCTCGAGGACGGCATGGGTGGCCGGATCGAGTTGCCCCGAGCTGATTCCGGTAGCGAGGAACTCGCTGGCCACCGGATCGGCGTAGGTCGAGGGCGGACCCATCGGCGTCCCCGGAACCCAGGCGACCACCGACGCGTGGAGATCCCCCGTGAGGACGACGGTGTTGCGCTCGTCTCGGGAACGCAGGAACGATGTGATCCGGTCCCGTGCGAAGGGATAGCCATCCCACGCGTCGAAGCTCACGAAGACGCCGAGCGGCTTCGGCGCGAACTGCACCTGCTGGGCGAGAACGTTCCAGCGCGCCGACGACCCGCCGAGACCGGCCAGGAGCCAGGCCTCCTGCTCGGCGCCGAGCATGTCGCCAGTGGGGCTCGGGAATCCCGCGCACGGAATCCCTTCCCTCCCGGTTCCGCACTCCTGCCGCGTCCGGTATTGCCGCGTGTCGAGAACGAAGATCGACGCAAGGTCGCCGACGGCGAGCTGGTGGTGGATGCGAAGCGAGGCTCCGCTGGGTGGTAAGAGGCGGACGGGCATGTGCTCGTACCACGCCTGGTACGCCGCGGCACGAAGCGAGAGGAACGCTGCGGTCGACATCGCGGTCGATCCCGAGAAGTCGCCCGCGTAGTTGTCGGACACCTCGTGGTCGTCCCACGTGACGATCCACGGGAAGGCGTGGTGCGACGCCTGCAGGTTGGGATCACTCTTGGACAGCGCGTAGCGGTTGCGATAGCCCGCGAGGTCGCGGATGCGCGGTCCATCGTGCGAGCGGACCGGCCCGGTGTTGCCCCCCTCGTAGATGTAATCGCCGAGGAAGGCAACCAGGTCGAGGTCCTCGGCCGCGAGCGCGGCGTGGGAGGTGTAGTAGCCGTTGGCGTACTGCTGGCACGTGGCGCTGGCCAGGCGGAACACGGCGGGCGCCTCGCCAGGAGCGGGAAGCGTTCGCGTACGGCCGGCGGGGCTCACATAGCCCGGCGCCCAGAAGCGGTAGTAGTACCAGCGGCCGGGCGCGAGCCCGTCGACGTCGGCGTGGACCGAGTGAGCGAGGTCGGGATGCGCCACCGCCGCGCCGAGACGGACGGTCGACTGGAATCCCTCGTCGTTCGCGATTTCGTAGTAGACGGTGACGGGAACCAACGGCATTCCGCCGCGGCCATCGGCCGCGAGAGGCTCCGGAGCCAGACGCGTCCACAGGACGACGCGATCGTGCAGGGGATCGCCCGACGCGACGCCGAGCGTGAACGGGTAGCCGGGGATTCGCGGCACCCCGAGGTCGCAGCGCGCCGCCCCGGCAGCGGCGGTCGCAGCGGCAAGCGCAAGGAAGCGGCGGCGTGTCAGGGGAGCACCAAGAAGCGGGGGGGAGGTACTCATGTCGCCTTTCTACCACAAGAGCAGGCCACGTGTCGCTGCCCTGCCTCCCTCCTGAGCTGACACACGCGTCGCCGAGAAGCGCGCGCGCCGCGCAGGATCACGAGCTGGTACTTGGTCGAGAGCGTCGCCGTCTCCATGCCGCGAGCCCATCGATCGAAGATCGGCAGGTCGATCAGACCCGCAGCAGCCCGCGGCCCGTGACGAGCGGGAGGCCGAGCGCGGAGAGCAGGCCCGGCGGCGCGGCGCAGACGGCTGGGATCGCGTTGACCAGTCGGGTCGCGGTGAGCACCACGCCACCGACCGCGTGATCGCCGTGCTCGTCCCAGAACTCGAGCTCGCACTTCATGCCGGGCACACCCTTCACCAGCACGCGGTAGCTGCCGTTGCCCTGCGGCCAGTCGGGCGCGAGGTCGTCGTCCATGCGCGTCACGTGCTCGACGACGAGCACGGGCCTGCCGCCGACGATCCCCTGCACCTCGAAGCGCAGCGCGGCCATCGTGCCGGGCTCGATCGCGTGGCCCTGGATGTCGAGGCGCTTCGTCGCGGGGAGCCGCTCGTGGGTCTCTGCGATCCGATCGAGAGTCAGGCCGAGCCCCTCGGCGAGCAGCTTGATCGTGCCGCCCCACGCGAACGACAGCGCGCCCGGCATCAGGATCACCGGCTTCGCGTCGAGCGGCTGGCCGAAGCCCATGGTGTCGAAGAGCACCTCGGGCTGCGCGTAGGTGGCGTAGTTGATCACCTCCTGGATGCGGATCTCCTGCCAGGTTCCGCACAGGCCGGACAGCACCAGCGGAAGCAGGTCGTTCGCGAAGCCCGGGTCGATGCCGGACGTGAAGAACGAGCTCTCGCCCTTCGCGCACGCCTCTTCGAGCTGGGCGGTCACGCGCTCACCGAGCGCGCGCGGGTGCACGAGCCCGACCACCGAGCTCGAGACCACGTTCTTCCCCGACGCCAGGATGCGCGCGATGTCCTTCACCGCATCGAAGGGGCGGCGGTCGGCGGTGGCGGTGTAGACCACGCAGTCCGCGTCCAGCGCGAGCAGGCGCTCGGCGTCGCGCGTCGCGGCGACGCCGGTCGCGGGCCGGCCGCACAGCGAGCCGGCGTCGCGGCCGTCCTTCACCTGCGACGTCACGTAGACGCCCGCGAGCTCGAGCTCGGGGTGATCGAGAATCTGGCGCAGGCAGTAGTGCCCGACGTTACCGGTGCTCCACTGGACGACTCGGTAGGGCACGGTGCGTTCTCCCCGCGCGGGTTGGCAGCGTATGATACGCGGCCCTGGCACTCGCCGACATCGACCTCGCCGGCGTCGGTCCCGCTCGTGCTGGAGATCGCCGCGCGCGGCGCGGCTTTCTCGCTCGACGGATGACGTCGCTCCCGCCGGTCGGCGCGGCGCGGGTGCTTACGCGCGCTTCGCGACCCGCAACGCCGGCGGGCGCTTCGCCTTCGAAGCGGCGTGCGCACCCAGGCGCGTAGGAGAACGAGCAGGAGCTTGTTGGCATGGCGAGGGGGCCGCCTTGAGTTGCCTGGGCGGTCTCGAGCGGTCATCGCAACGGCCCGTGCAAACGCTTGCGTGGGTGTCAGCCAGCCGAGGATCTGTCGAGGCCGTCCGTTCAGCTCGGCGGCCGAGGGATTGCGCTCGAAGGCTTCGACGCTGAGGAGGATCGCCGGTGCTCGCCCGCGCTCCGTGAGAACCAGCGGTTGCTTGGAAGTGCGAGCGCGGCGAACGACCCGTCCGGCATCCTCGCCGAGTTCTGCAACTGAAACCATCCAGGCGCTCTTGGGTACGCGCAGGCTCCTGGGAGATGGCCGGCAGGCTACACCGGCTTCGAAACGATACGACCGCGGCCTCACGTGTCGCTCTTCTTCACGCCGTCCAACGGCTCGGCGATGAGCTGCCGGCCGCCCGTGAGACTGCCACGCTGCGTCCGGCGGTCGGCCGCCGTGACAAACACCTTCGCGGCCGGCCGACGGCCGTGCGAGGTTGCACACCACCCAAAGCGGCGGACGGTCAGCTCCATCGCCTTGTTGGGCAGCGCGCGCGCGCGTAGATTGCGCGTATGATGTTCGAGTGGGATCCCAAGAAGGCATCGGCCAACCTCCGGCGGCATAGGGTCTCGTTCGCGGAAGCCTCGACGGTCTTCGGGGATCAATTGGCGAGGACCTACGAGGATCCTGACCACTCCGATACGGAGGTCCGTGAGCTAACCTTCGGGTGTTCGAGCAGTGGCCGAGCATTGGTGGTTTCGCATTGTGATCGAGAAGGTCGAGTGCGAATCATCGGTGCGCGGCAGATGACGCGCCGCGAGAGGCGAGACTATGAAGAAGGCGAGTAAGCGCAGGACCAACGGACTTCGGCCGGAGTATGACCTGTCCGAACTCAGCGGCGGCGTCCGCGGGAAGTACTTCCGGCAGTACTCCGAAGGCACGAATTTGGTGCTGATCGATCCCGACATCGCGGACGCGTTTCCGGACGCGAAGGCCGTGAACGATGCGCTTCGCGTCTTGGT
>JADLGR010000030.1 GCA_020849175.1 Deltaproteobacteria bacterium | reverse complement strand
GGTGGCCCAGGGCGGAATCGAACCGCCGACACTGCGATTTTCAGTCGCATGCTCTACCAACTGAGCTACCGGGCCACGCGGCTGCGCAATCTAGCCCGGACCGCGGGCGGGGGCCAAGGGCGGACCTCGAAGCCGGCGCGACCGAGGACATCGTCGCCTCGGGCAGCAGGGCCGCGACCACCGTCTCGTCGCCCCGCGAATCGCTTCGGCCCCTGCGCTAGCGGAGCGGCTCCGCGGTCGCCTTCTCGATCACCACGTTCGTTCGCGGCCGATCGGTCGGACCCCAGCGGCCGTACTTGTCGGTTTCGACTGCGGCGATTCGGTCGACGACGTCCATGCCTTCGCTCACGCGACCGAATACGGTGTAGCGGCCGTCGAGATCGGGCTGATCGGCGAGCACGATGAAGAACTGGCTGCCGGCCGTGTGCGGCGATCCGAGATTCGCCATCGAGACGACGCCGCGAACGTGGGAAAGGTCGTTGGGCTCGTCGGGGATCGTGTAGCCGGGGTCGCCCTGGCCGTCGTCGCGCGGGTCGCGGTTCTTCGAGTTGGGATCTCCACCCTGGATCATGAAGCCGGGGATGACGCGATGGAACGTGGTTCCGTCGTAGAACCCCTTCTCGGCGAGGCTCGCGAAGTTGGCGGCCGTTGCGGGCGCTCTCTCGGGGAGCAGCTCGATGCGGATGCGTCCGTAGCCTTTGACGTCGAGTGCGACCATCGGATGCGCAGCGCCGAGCTTCGCCGCGAGCGCCTCGGCCGCACGCAGGGCTTCGGCATCCTCGGGAGACGGTGCCGGCAGCGCCGGAGCCGGCGTCGCACGCGCCGAATCCGCGGGAGCAGGCTGCTCGGAAGCCGCCCCGGGCTGCGCAGAAGAGAGCGCAGACGGGTGGGCCGCCGAATCGGCCGTGGCGGAGCGTTGGTCCGTATCCGGTGCCGCCTGCGTCGCCTGCTCGCGCTCGCCGCAGCCCGCTGCGGCGAGGCCGAGTCCGATCGCGAGCAGCAGTGAAGAGGCCGTGCGCATGGAACACCTCCGGCTCCTTCAGGTACGAAGCCGGCGGATCGCTGTCAAGCAGCGCCGCGGAGCGGGCGTCTCGCATCCCCAGCCAGTGTCCGAGCGGGCCGGTGATGCGACTGCGTGTCGAGCGGCGTCGCGGTGTGGTCGCGTGTGATAGGGTGCGCACGATGCCGCTTCGCGCACTCCATGTCCTGGTCCTCGGCGCTGCGCTGGTCGGCGCGCCTCTTGTCACGCGCGCAGCGGCGCCGGCGCCGGCGACCGGCCGCTCGGGGATGGTGGTCTCGGCGCAGGCCGACGCGACACGCGCAGGTGTCGAGATGCTCGAGGCCGGTGGCAACGCCATCGACGCGGCGGTGGCCGTCTCGTTTGCGCTCGGCGTCACCGAGCCGTATCACTCGGGAATCGGCGGCGGTGGCCTGTTTCTGATCCGTCTCGCGGACGGGGGAGTTCTCGCACTCGACGCGCGAGAGACGGCGCCCGCGGCCGCGACGCGCGAGATGTTCGTGACACCGGGCGTCGCGAAGGACGCCTCGCGCGAAGGTCCACTCGCGGTGGCCGTCCCGGGGCAGGTCGCAGGCCTCGCCGAGGCGCTCGCGTGCTGCGGAACGAAGAGCCTCGCGCAGACGCTGGCGCCGGCGATCCGGCTCGCGGAAGAGGGGTTCGCGATCGGCTGGCGACACGCGGAGGTGCTCGCGCTGATGCGGAGGCAGAGCTTCGCGGCGCGGCATCCAGAGACCGCACGCATCCAGCTTCCGCCCGAGAGCGAGCCCGTGAGGATCGGCTGGCGGCTGCGACAGCCCGAGCTCGCACAGACCCTTCGCCTTCTGGCAGCGCAGGGGCCGCACGTGTTCTACGAGGGCGAGATCGCGACTGCGATCGCTGGCGAGATGCAGCGCCGTGGCGGACTCGTCACGCGCGAGGACCTCGCGCGCTACCACACGAAACGGCGCGAGCCGCTGCGCGGAAGCTACCGCGGACTCGAGGTGCTCTCCTTCCCGCCGCCGTCCTCCGGCGGTGTCGCCCTCCTCGAGGCGCTCAACGTTCTCGAGGGATTCGACCTCGCGGCGCGTGGCGCGGGCTCGTCGGCAAGCCTGCACCTGCTGGCCGAGGCCATGAAGCTCGCGTTCGCCGACCGCGCGGCGTATCTCGGCGACTCGGACTTCGTTCGCGTCCCGGTGGCCGAGCTCACGTCGAAGGCCTATGCCGCGAAGCTCCGCGCGCGGCTCGACCCGCCGTGGTGGCGACGCGCGCCCTGGACGTGGGGCGAGCGCGAGCACGCGATCCGCGTCGAAGGGCCGGGGCTCGGCGAGGCGGCGCCTTCGCTGCTGCCAATCCTTCCCGGGACGCCGGAGCCTGCGCCGGCCGGCAGCACGACCCATCTCTCGGTCACCGATGCGGCTGGCAATGCGATTGCAATCACGCAGACGGTGAATCTTCTCTTCGGCTCGGGCATCACCGTCGCTGGGACGGGCATCGTCCTCAACGACGAGATGGACGACTTCGCCGTCGCACCGAACCAGCCCAACGCATTCGGCCTCGTCGATACCACGGGAGCGAACGCGATCGCTCCCGACAAGCGCCCGCTCTCGAGCATGACGCCGGCGATCGTGCTGAAGGAGGGCCGGCCGTACATCGTTTCGGGGAGCCCGGGCGGGCCGCGCATCATCTCGACCGTGCTGCTCACGCTCGTCAACGTGATCGACTACGGGATGGACGTCTCGCAGGCCGTCTCATTCCCGCGCATCCATGCACAGTGGGTGCCCGATTCGGTCGTTCTCGAGCCGGCGATTCCCGAGGACGTACGCGAGGGCCTTCGCCGAAGAGGACATGCGATCGAGATCTCGCCGCGCAACTGGTCGAGCGCGCAGTCGATCGTCGTCGACGCCGAGACGGGTCTTCACACCGGCGGCACCGATCCGCGCAGCGATGGGCTCGCGCTCGGAGTCTCACTCGAACGCTGATCTGTCGGGAGCCGGGCGAAGAATCGCTCTGCGGACGTGAGAGCGCCGGTCGTCCGACACGGCTGAATCAGTCTCGTGATCGTGGTGGGCTCCCGGCGGCCGGAAGCGAGACCTCGGCCCGAAGGCCGCCGAGCGGCGAGCGCGCGAGGTGAAGGCGTCCGCCGTGCGCGCTGGCGATGTCCGAGACGATCGAGAGTCCGAGGCCCGCGCCGGGTGCGCGCTCGTCGAGCCGAACACCGCGCTCCGCGGCGTGTGAGGCGGCCGAGTCGTCCATGCCCGGTCCGTCGTCGTCGACGCGCAGCACGAGCCTGGCGTCGTCACGCGCACCCCTCTCCGGCTCGTCGGCGAACGGCTCCGCGCTGATGCGGACGCGCGCGCGCGCCCACTTGCAAGCGTTCTCGCCCAGATTTCCCAGCATCTCGACCAGATCGTCGCGATCGCCGCGAAACGCGAGATGCGCAGGAACGTCGACGTCGATCGTTCGGTCGGGAAACAGGCGCCGCAGCGTGACCGCAACCGCGGACGCGGCCTCGGCGAGCGACGTTCGGGCGCCACGGACCACGAGCGGGCCGGCGATCGCCGCACGCGCCATGCGCTGCTCGATCTCGGTCCGGACGTCGGCGAGTCTTCTCCGGATCGCCTCGCCGGGCTCGCCGGGAACGGTCTCGGCGTCGAGCGCCAGCAGCGCGAGGGGCGTTCGCAGCGCGTGCGCGAGATTGCCGGCCTGTGTTCGCGCGCGGCGAAGGCGTTCGTTCTCGTCGTCGAGCAGGGCGTTGAGCGATGCAACGAGCGGAGCGAGCTCGCGCGGGCCAGCTTCGGGAAGCCGCTCGCGCTCGCCCGCGCGAACGGCGTCGAGGGCGCGTGAGAGACGCGCGAGCGGCGCGAGACCGAAGCGAACTTGCAGCACGACTGCTGCGGCGAGCCCTGCAGCGAGTGCGCCGAGTGCGACCGCGAGCAGGGCGTCGAGCCGGGCGATGGCGCTTCGCGTCTCGTCGTCGTCGGCAGCGACCGCGACGCGAAGCGCGGTGTCGCCAGATTCCGGCGACAGGTTCTGGAGGACGATGCGCTCCGCGACGAAGCGAAGACGCTGGCGGCGCGGCCCCTCGACGCTTCCGTGGATCGTCGCGGTCGCTGTCTCGGTCGCGTGAGCGGGCGTACCGCTGCCGGGGTCGATCGGCAGATCGAGGCGCTCGTCCCAGAGCGATCGCGACGCCGCGACGATGCGGTCTGCGGACTCGATCTGCCAGTAGACGCCCGAGAAGACCTGATCGAAGCGCGGATCGCCGAGGCCTCGCGCGAGGCCGACGTCGCCGCCGGGCGCGATGCGAAGGGCGGCGACGAGCGCGTGCAGCCACGCCTCGAGTCGTGCGTCCTCGGCGGCGCCGAGCGCACTGCGGAAGGAGAGCGAGAGTGCGACGGCGCCGGCTGCGATGGCGATCGCGATCCACGCGAGCGAGACCAACACGAGGCGCCGCGCGAGCGTGCCGCGTTCGAGCACGCTATCCGCCGATCGGCACGAGGCGGTAGCCGCGGCCGCGAAGCGTCTCGATGCGCTCTCGGCCGATCTTGCGGCGGAGCCTCGCCACGACGACGTCGATCACGTTCGAGTCGGGGTCGACGTCGCGCTCCCAGACGTGATCGCGCAGGTCACTGCGCGAGACGATCTGGC
>JADLGR010000029.1 GCA_020849175.1 Deltaproteobacteria bacterium | reverse complement strand
GAGCTGAAGGCGACGGCCGAACGTCTCGGCCTCGTCTTCCTCTCGTCCCCGTTCGATGCGCCGAGCGCACGCCTGCTCGAGCGACTCGGCGTCGCCGCCTTCAAGCTCGGCTCGGGCGAGCTCACGAACCATCCCTTCCTCGCGGAGCTCGCGCGGATGGGAAGACCCCTGCTGCTCAGCACCGGGATGGCGACACTCGATGAGGTGGAAGACGCGGCCGCGGTGGTCTCGCGACATGGCGCGCCGCCAGTCGTCTGGCTCCACTGCGTGAGCAGCTATCCCGCGCCACACGAGCAGGCGAATCTGCGAGCGATCGAGACGCTTCGCCTCGCGGTGGGTGGACCCATCGGCATGTCCGATCACAGCGCGGGCTGGGAGATCGCTCTCGGCGCGGTTGCTCTCGGGGCGCGTGTGATCGAGAAGCACTTTACGCTCTCTCGCACGCTTCCGGGCCCGGACCATCGAGCCTCGCTCGAGCCCGATGAGCTCCGGCAGATGATCGAGCAGCTTCGCAGGCTCGAGGCCGCTCTCGGAACGGGGATCAAGGCGCCCGCACCCTGCGAGGCGAGCACGCGCGAGGTCGCCCGTAAGTCGCTCGTGGCTGCCCGCGATCTGCCCGCGGGCGTGCGGATCGGCCCCGCGGATCTCGCAGCCAAACGTCCCGGGACCGGACTCTCACCCGCGCTGCTCGACGCGGTCACGGGCCGCATCCTCGACAGGCCGCTCGCTGCGGACGAGCCGCTCACGTGGGATCACCTGCGCTGATGCGAGGGGGAGTCGCCGTCGTGCTGTCCTCGCCGACGGACGCGCGCTCGCTCCTCGCGGTGGCCTCCGAGCTTCGCGCGCGCGGGATCGCCGTGCAGGTCTTCGTGCTCGGGGGCCCCGGGTCCGACGCCGTCCGTGCGCTCGCCCGCGCAGCAGGCCCGGAGCCTCCCGTCATCGGCAAGGACGCATCCCTCGACGCCACTCGCTTGCTTCGCGCGACGCACCCTGTCGTCGTCGTGATCGGCGCCGACTGCCTCTACTTCACCGCCCGGCTCATCGAGGCGGCCCGGAAGGAGGGGATCCGGACGGTCCTCGTGCAGGAGGCGGCCAACGAGATCGTGCCGCTGCTCGAGGTGCGAAAGCCGCTGACGGCGCTGCTCCGGCAGCCGGCACGCGCCTGGTTTCGCATCCGCACCCAGCTCGCGAATCGTGATGCCTTCTCGCTCTTCGCCCTCGCCGCACCGACGCTCTTCGGCAGGGTGCGCCAGGTCCACGGCTACGGCTTCGGGGACGTGGACGTCTTCTGTGTAGCGACCGAGCGGGTGGGCGAGGCATATCGCGCGCGCGGCGCCCGTGCCCGGCGGATCGTGGCGACGGGGATTCCCGAGCTCGTTCCGACGATCGCTCTCCAGCGCGTCGAGTACGACTACCTGCTTCTCACCCAGCCCTTCGACGTCGGGGGCTTCGCGCCGCACGGCTGGAAGCAGGCTTTCTTCCGGAATCTCGTTCGCCTCCTCCGCGCGGTGTCGCCCCGGGCGCGGATCCTCTGCAAAGTCCATCCGACCGAGCGAGAGGACGAATACGAGGATCTCGGCGTCACCGACTTCTCGAACGATCTCGCCACGGCGATCGCGCGCAGCGACGTCGTCGTCTCCGTTCACAGCGCGGCGCTGTGCGCCGCCATCGCCAACGGGAGGCCCGCGATCGCCTACGTGCCCCCGGCGCTGTGTGCAAACACCGAGAACATGATCGTCGCCGAAATGAGTCGCCTCGGCCTGCTGGTCTCGGAGGACGAGGCCTTCGCGGCGCTCCTGCGCCGACTCACTCACGACCGCAGCTCGGTCTGGGACCCCGCTGCTGCGCGTGCTGCCTTCGGACTGTGCCTCGACGCCCGTGCGGCGCAGCGTGTCGCCGACCTCGTGGAGACGGAGATCTCCATCGCAGCAGCGTCTCTCGGTGGTCGAAGCGTGCCGATACCTTCGTTTTGACAGCGCCGGCTCGCTCCCCCTACCTTGTGCGCCCACCGGACCGCCAACCAACGCTCGTGACGCCGCCACCCGCAGGTGACGCCGCGACCGATCGGGAACCCGTGCCATGGAACGCTACCCCGCGCATCGCAAGATCTCGTACGACCTCTTCGAGGCTCCGGAGCCGGAGCGGACGGCCTTCTACGGGCTCCCCCGCGAAGTTGCCTTCTGCCGCAAGTGCGTGATCTCGAACCAGCGGCCGAACTCGGCCCTCGAGCTCGCGCACACGATTCACAGCCGCAAAGCGACGATCCACTTCAACGAGGATGGGATCTGCGACGCCTGCCGGCTCGCCGAGCGCAAGGCGCGCGAGGTCGACTGGAAGGATCGCGAGCGCCAGCTCATGGAGCTCTGCGACCGCTACCGCAGCAAGGACGGTTCGTACGACTGCCTGGTGCCGGGTTCGGGCGGAAAGGACAGCTTCTACCAGTCACACGTGCTCAAGCACAAGTACGGGATGCACCCGCTCACCATCACCTGGGCACCGCATCTGTACACGCCGTGGGGCTGGCAGAACTTCCAGTCGTGGATCCACGCCGGCTTCGACAACTACCTGATGACGCCGAATGGTCGGATGCACCGCCTGCTCACACGCCTCGCCGTCGAGAACCTGTTCCATCCGTTCCAGCCCTTCATCATCGGGCAAAAAGCGCTGGGCCCGAAGATGGCGCTGCACTTCGGAATCCAGCTCGTGTTCTACGGCGAGAACGAATCGGAGTACGGCAACCCGATCCAGGACAGCTCCGTCGCGCATCGCGACTACGCCTACTTCTCTCAAGAGGACAAGGCGCAGGTCTTCATCGGGGGCGTTCCGCTGCGCTCGCTCTACGACCACTTCGGAGTCGAGGAGGTCGATCTGCATCCGTACCTTCCCGCGGACCCGGAGCGCCTGCGCGACGGAGGGATCGAGGTGCACTACCTCGGGTACTACCTGAAGTGGCATCCGCAAGGTGCCTACTACTACGCCGTCGAGAACGGAGGCTTCCAGGCGTCTCCCGAGCGAACGCCCGGAACCTACAGCAAGTACAACAGCATCGACGACAAGATCGACGACTTCCACTACTACACCACGTGGATCAAGTTCGGGATCGGGCGCGCCACGTACGACGCCGCCCAGGAGATCCGCAACGAGGAGATCACGCGCGACGAAGGCGTGGCGCTCGTCAAGAAGTTCGACGGCGAGTTCCCCGAGCGCTTCTCCGAGGACATCTTCCGGTACCTGAGCGTTCCCGAGCGCGAGTTCCCCGTGGCGTCGAAGATGTTCGAGCAGCCGATCGTCGACCGGGACTACTTCATGCGGCTCGCCGACGCCTTCCGATCTCCTCACCTCTGGAAGTACGAAGAGGGTACGTGGCGGCTGCGCCACACCGTATTCGAACGGACGCCGGCGGGAGCCTGAATCGGGCGTCCATGAAGAGCGTTCGACTGATTGCACGGCTGGACGTCAAGGGGCCCAACCTCGTGAAGGGCGTCCAGCTCGAGGGGCTTCGCAAGCTCGGCGACCCCAATGAGTTCGCACGGCGATACTACGCCGAAGGCATCGACGAGATCCTGTACATCGACATCGTGGCCAGCCTCTACGAGCGCAATAGTCTCCTCGACATCGTCGAACGGGCCACCGAGGACGTCTTCATCCCGATCACCGTCGGCGGAGGCATTCGGAGCATCGAAGACGTCCGCAAGGCGCTGCGCGCGGGAGCCGACAAGATCGCGATCAACACGGCTGCGATTCGCAGGCCCGAGCTGATCCGCGAGGTCGCGCAGACGTTCGGCTCGCAGTGCCTCGTGCTCTCGATCCAGGCGAAGCGGTCGGGCGCCGGTACGTGGGAGGCCTACGTCGACAATGGGCGCGAGCATACCGGCAAGGACGTCGTCGCCTGGGCGAAGCAGGCCTGTGATCTCGGGGCCGGAGAGATCCTCCTCATGTCCGTGGACCAGGAAGGAACCGCGCGAGGATTCGACGTCGAACTCGTACGCCGAGTGTCGGAGGCGGTGTCGATCCCGGTGATCGCGGGAGGCGGCATGGGGGGCGTCGCAGACCTCGTCGACGTGGTCCGCACGGGCGGCGCCGACGCGGTCGCGATGGCCCACGTCCTGCACTACGGCGTCTGCAATCTCGAGCAGATCCGGCGCGAGGCAGCACGGAACGGCCTGCGGGTGGGCCACCAGGACGTGGTCGCGATGGGAGCGAGCGAGTCGCCGTGAAGCGTGTCGGCATCATCGACTACGGCATCGGGAATCTGCTCAGCGTCCGGCGGGCGTTCGAGCACTTTGGCGCCGAAGCGTCGCTGATTCGTACGCCCGCCGAGCTCGCCGCGGCCGATCGTCTGGTGCTGCCGGGGGTCGGCGCGTTCGCGGACGGAATGCGTGGGCTCGCCGAGCGGCGCCTCGTCGAGCCCATCCGCGACTATGCGACGCGGGAGCGCCCGTTCCTCGGAATCTGCCTCGGGATGCAGATGATGTTCGATGGGAGCGAGGAGTTCGGAGATCACGAGGGGCTGGGGCTGATTCCCGGTCGAGTCGTCGCGATTCCCCCGAGAGGAATCGATCGTAAGCTGCACCGAATCCCTCACATCGGCTGGAATGCACTCGTCCTCCCCCCCGCACAGACCGGCTGGCGGGGAAGCCTGCTGGAAGACGTGGGCTTCGGAGGCTTCGTCTACTTCGTCCACTCGTTCACTGCGGTACCGGAGCGGGAGGACGACCGGCTCGCGGACTGCCATTACGGGGGCCTTGTCCTCTCGGCGATGGCCCGACGCGGGACGCTGTGTGGCGCCCAGTTCCACCCCGAGAAGAGCGGCGAGACCGGCCTTCGGATCATCCGCCGCTTCCTCGAGTCGTGACGGCACGTCCCGTCCACCGCCGCGGCGAAGCGTTTGACGCAGCGCCCCGGAGGCGAGAGAATCGGGCCGCACGGAGGGGGCGGAGAGACTTGACCACCTCGCGCGTCGAACAGGCCTGCATCCCTCCCGCGATGCCCCTTCGAGACGCGATCCGCACGCTCGACGCCGGCGGGCTCGGGATCGTTCTCGTCACCGGCGAAGGCCGGCGGCTCCTCGGGACCATCACCGACGGCGACGTCCGGCGGGCGATCCTCGCGGGAAGGTCCCTCGACCTGACCGCCGGCGAGTTTCTGGCCGAGAAGCACAACCCCGTCTACCCCCAGCCGGTGAGCGCTCCGGCCGGCACGAAGCGGCCGGCGCTGCTGCGGCTCATGCGACAGCGCACGATCCAGCACCTGCCGCTCATCGACTCCGAAGGCGGCGTCGCCGACCTCGTGACGCTGAACGATCTCATCCCCGATCGGCCGCAGTCGCTCCAGGCAGTGATCATGGCCGGTGGCCTCGGAACGCGGCTTCGTCCACTGACCGACGACACCCCCAAGCCGATGCTCCCCGTCGGCGGCCGCCCGCTCCTCGAGCGCACCGTCGCGCGCTTGCGTGACGCCGGCGTGCGACAGGTGAGCGTGTCGACCTTCTTCCGGGCCGACAAGGTGCAGGGCCACTTCAAGGACGGCAGCGAATTCGGCGTCGACCTCGAATACGTCTGCGAAGACAGGCCGCTCGGAACTGCCGGCGCACTGAGCCGAATTCCCGTGCCGACCGCTCCACTCCTCGTCATGAACGGCGACATTCTCACCACCGTCGACTTCAGGGCGATGCACGAGTTCCATCGCGAGCACGAGGCGGTGATGACCGTGGGCGTTCGCAAGTACGACTTCAGCGTGCCCTACGGCGTCGTCGAGTGCGACGGCGTCAATGTCCGAAGCCTCGCTGAGAAGCCCACCTACAGCTCGTTCGTGAACGCAGGAATCTACCTCCTCGAGCCGCTCGCCTTCCGCTACGTTCCCAAGGACATCCCGGTGGGCGAGAAGTTCAACATGACCGACCTCATCACCCGCCTCCTCGAGGCCGGGCACGCGGTCGTGAGCTTCCCGATCCACGAGTACTGGCTCGACATCGGCCAGCCCGCCGACTACGAGCGGGCGCAGGACGACGCCGACAGCGGGAGGCTGGGCTGATCGACCTCCTTTCGCAGCCAAGGGCGGAGCGCCGTAGTGGACCTGCAAGGCAAGAAAGTGTTGGTGACGGGAGCCGATGGCTTCATCGGCTCTCACCTCGTCGAGGATCTGGTGCAGCGCGGATGCCGCGTCCGCGCGCTCGTCCTCTACAATTCTTTCAGCAGCCGGGGCTGGATCGATCACCTCCCGGAGCACGTCGTCGACCAGCTCGAGGTCGTCGCGGGCGACGTTCGAGACCCGCACGGCATGCGCTCCGTGGTGGCGGACTGCCACGTCGTCTTCCACCTCGCCGCGCTCATCGGCATCCCGTACTCCTACCACTCGCCCGACAGCTACGTCGACACCAACGTGCGTGGCACGCTCAACATCGTGCAGGCGGCCCGTGAGCTCGGCGTCGAGAAGGTCGTCCACACGTCGACGAGCGAGGTCTACGGAACCGCGCGCTTCGTTCCGATCACCGAGTCGCATCCCCTCCAGCCGCAGTCGCCCTACTCCGCCTCCAAGATCGCGGCCGACCAGATGGCGCTCTCGTT
>JADLGR010000028.1 GCA_020849175.1 Deltaproteobacteria bacterium | reverse complement strand
TCCACACGTCGACGAGCGAGGTCTACGGAACCGCGCGCTTCGTTCCGATCACCGAGTCGCATCCCCTCCAGCCGCAGTCGCCCTACTCCGCCTCCAAGATCGCGGCCGACCAGATGGCGCTCTCGTTCCATCATTCGTTCGGAACGCCCGTCGCGGTGTGCCGGCCGTTCAACACGTTCGGACCGCGACAGTCGTGTCGGGCCGTCATCCCGACGATCGTCACGCAGCTCGCCGCCGGCAAGAAGGCGATCCGTCTCGGTGCCCTCCACCCCACGCGAGACTTCTCCTTCGTCACCGACACGGCCGCGGGCTTCGTCGCGGTCGCCGAGTCCGACCGGACCGTCGGTCAGGTCGTGAATCTCGGAACCGGCTTCGACATCTCGGTGGGCGACACGGCTCGCCTGATTGCAGAGCTCATGGGCCTCCCGCTCGAGATCGACACCGACGCTCAGCGGATGCGTCCCGACGGCAGCGAGGTCGAGCGCCTGCAGGCGAGCACGGCGCGCGCACGCGAGCTGACCGGCTGGAGCCCGCGTTACGCAGGTCCCGACGGGCTTCGCGACGCGCTCGCCCTGACCATCGCATGGTTCACCGATCCGGCCAACCTCCGTCTCTACCGGCCGGACGCGTACGCGATCTGATGTCCGCGGCACGCGAACCGCTCGACGTCGCGGCGATCGTCGCCGCCATCGACGAAGTCCTCGCTGCGGCGACGAGGCCGATCGCGCTCCACGAGCCGCGCTTCGGCGGTCGCGAGCTGGACTATCTCGGCGAGTGCATCCGCACGGGATGGGTCTCCTCGGCTGGAGCATTCGTCGACCGCTTCGAGGAGGAGATCGCGCGCTTCACGGGCGCTCGACACGCCGTGCTCACCGTGAACGGAACTGCCGCCCTCCACGTCGCGCTTCTCGCAGCCGGTGTCTCGCGCGACGACGAGGTGATCATTCCCGCACTCACCTTCGTCGCGACGGCCAATGCGGTGCAGTATTGCGGCGCGATCCCGCACTTCGCCGACAGCGAAGAGCGCACGCTCGGTCTCGATCCTTCGAAGCTGGCCGAGCACCTGGCGCAGATTTCCGATGTCCACGACGGGCGGTGCATCAACCGCCAGACGGGCCGCCGCATCGCGGCCGTCGTTCCCATGCACACGTTCGGCCACCCTGTCGACATGGCCCCGCTCCTCGACACGTGCAGGACCTACGGCCTGCCAGTGATCGAGGACGCAGCCGAGTCGCTTGGATCTCACTATCACGGGCGGCACACCGGAACGCTCGGCCGCCTCGGCGTGCTGAGCTTCAACGGAAACAAGGTCGTGACGACGGGCGGCGGGGGCGCCCTTCTCACCGACGATCCGAATCTCGCGCGCTCCCTGCGCCACCTCACAACGACCGCGAAGCTCCCGCACGCGTGGGAGTTTCGGCACGACGAGGTTGGATACAACTACCGGATGCCGAACCTCAACGCGGCGCTCGGCTGTGCCCAGCTCGAACAGCTCCCTGCGTTCCTCGAGGCGAAGCGCGCTCTCGCCGCGCGCTACGCACAGGCGTTGTCGCGCATCACGGGCGCTCGCTTCTTCGTCGAAGCCCCAGGCGTCACGAGCAACTACTGGCTGAACGCTCTCCTTCTCGATCGTGAGGACACGGGGGCTCGCGACGCGCTGATCGAAGCGCTCCACAAAGAGCGCATCCACGTGCGCCCGGCCTGGACGCCGATGCCGTTGCTCCCGATGTACCGCGGTTGTCCGGCGATGGACCTTCGAACGACGAAGTCCCTCCATGCGCGGCTCGTCAACCTGCCCAGCAGCCCTCATCTGTAGCCGCGACGACCAGCATGGAGGACGTCGCAACGCCGCGCCGAAGGATCTGCGTGCTGACCGGCAGCCGCGCCGAGTACGGCCTGCTGCGTCGACTGATGGCCGCTCTACGCAGCGCCCCCGACTTCACGCTGCAGGTGCTCGTCACCGGCGCACACCTGTCGGACGCGCACGGACGGACGTGCGCCGAGATCGAGGCCGATGGCTTCTCGCCGCTCACGCGGGTCGACATGGCGCTCGCGGGCGACGATCCGGTCTCGCTCGGGGAGGCCGCGGGCCGGGCCGTGGCCGGCGTGGGCCGTGCGCTCGCCGATCTCGCCCCGGACCTCCTCATCGTGCTGGGAGACCGCTACGAGATCCTCGCCGCTGCGACGGCGGCGACGATTGCCCGCGTGCCGATCGCTCATCTCGCGGGAGGCGACATCACGGAGGGCGCATTCGACGACGCCATCCGTCACGCGCTCACCAAGCTCTCTCACCTCCATTTCCCGACCAATCGACCCGCTGCGGAGCGGCTGCTGCAGATGGGGGAAGATCCGCGACACGTTCACGTCGTCGGAAGCACTGCGATCGACGCGATTCGCGAGCTCACGCTGCTCCCACGGCCGGAGCTCGAGACCGAGCTCGGCGTCCGTCTGCAGCGCCGCAACCTCGTGGTGACGTTCCATCCCGTGACGCTCGACGCTGCTCCGTCGATGGAGCAGCTCGCGCACCTTCTCGAAGCGCTCGACCGCTCGGGGTCCCACGTCGGAATCGTCTTCACTGGAGCGAACGCGGACCCCGAAGGGCTCGCTCTCAACGAGACCGTGCGTCGCTGGGTGGCCGAGCACGAGAACGCGCACTTCTTCTCGTCGCTCGGCCAGCTCCGGTATCTGAGCCTCCTCTCACAATCCGACGCGCTCGTGGGAAACTCGTCGAGCGGGATCTACGACGCGCCCGCCCTCGGCGTTCCCACCGTGAACATCGGGATGCGACAGGCCGGTCGATTGCGCAGCGGCTCGGTCATCGACTGCGCTCCGGACGCGGCCGCGATCGAAGCCGCCATCCGCCGCGCGCTCGACGCCCCGCCGTCCGCGGGCGATACGCCGTACGGCGACGGCCGGGCCACCGAGCGGATCCTCGCCGCCCTGCGCGCCACTGCCGACTTTCGGGCCTTGCTCCACAAGCGCTTCATGCCGCGCGGCGCGGTCTCGACGCCGGGCGAAGAAGGCCGCAGTCGGTGACGGCCCGAGACGACGACAGCGCCCCCCTGATCGTCCTCGGTGCCGGAGGGCACGCGAAGGTCCTCATCGATGCCCTGCGCCTCGCGGGCCGACGCGTCCTGTTCGCCGTCGATGCCGACCCGGCGCGCCACGGCGGGTCGGTGGCCGGCGTGAGCATTCGCGGAGGGGACGACCTCGTGCTCTCGCAGGCGCCAGCCGACGTCCTGCTCGTGCACGGACTGGGCTCGACGCGACAGTGCGAGGACAGGCTGCGTCTGTTCGATCGGATGAAGCAGCACGGATACCGATTCGCGCGCGTCGTGCATCCGTCGGCAGTCGTCTCGCCGACGGCGCACCTCGCCGAGGGAGCACAGATTCTCGCCGGTGCGGTGATCCAGACGGACGCCGTTCTCGAAGACGACGTGATCGTCAATACCAATGCGTCGGTCGATCATGACTGCCGAGTGGGACGGCACTCACACGTCGGCCCGGCGGCCTGCCTCGGCGGCGGCGTCCGGGTCGGCGAGAGAACGCACATCGGGGCGGGCGCGACGATCATCCAGTACCGAACGCTCGGCGCAGGAGTTCTGGTCGGCGCAGGCGCGGTCGTCGTCCGCGACCTCCCCGACGGCGTAACGGCGTACGGCGTGCCGGCACGCATCGTACCCGCAGAGCCCCGTTAGCGTGGCGCTTCTCGACTCCGTCGCCTCGCGGGCGGCAGCCAGGTGACGAGCGTCATGATGGACCTTCGCTGGAAAGGCCCTCACGGGATCGGACGCTACGCGTCGGAGCTCGCTGCCAGACTTCCGGCGATCCGGGCACTGCCCGCCGGAGGTAATCCCGCGGCACCCTTCGATCCCCTTCGTACCGGCTGCGCGCTGCGAAGACACCGGCCCGACGTGTTCTTCACTCCCGGCTTCAACCCGCCCGTCCGTAGCCCGGTCCCCTTCGTCTTCTGCCTGCACGACCTCATCCACCTGCGCGTGCCCGAGGAGGCGACACCCCTCAAGACGGCCTATTACCGATGGATCGTCCGACCAGCCGGACTGCGCGCGCATCGGGTCCTCACCGATTCGGAGTTCTCGCGGCGCTCGATCCTCGAGTGGTCCGGATGGCCGCACGATCGTGTCCTCGTGGTCAGTCTCGGCGTCGGCCCCGCCTTCCGGCCGGAGGGGCCCCGTCACGAGGCGGGCGGCCCCTACCTGCTCCACGTCGGCAACGCGAAGCCCCACAAGAACCGCAAGCGGCTGCTGGAGGCGTTCGCCGCGTCACGACTCGGGCCACGGATCCGCCTCGTGATGCTTGGGCCCGCCGAGCCCGGCGAGACCGAAGTCGCGCGAAGGCTCGGCATCGGCGAGAGCCTCGTCTACGCGGGAATCGTCCCCGAGGCGCGGCTGCCCGAGTACTACCGCGGCGCCACCGCGCTCGTCTGCCCTTCGCTCTACGAGGGCTTCGGTCTCCCGGCCCTCGAAGCCATGGCGTGCGGAACCGCGGTCGCCGCCGCACGCGCGACGTCCATTCCCGAGGTCGCCGGCGACGCAGCCGTCTACTTCGACCCGCGGGACGTCGCGGACATCGCGCGTGCGCTGGTCGACGTCGTCCGGAACGAAGGCCTGCGAGCGAAGCTCGCGG
>JADLGR010000027.1 GCA_020849175.1 Deltaproteobacteria bacterium | reverse complement strand
GGTGCGGCGTCCGGATCCGCGTCGACTACCGGTGCCCGAAGAAGGCAGCGAGCGCGGACGGATCGAGCGGTAGCGTCCAGATCTCTGCTGCGCGGCCACCCTTCACGCGCGCGAGGAGCAGGTAGTCGATCTCGATCGCGCGCGCGGCCACCTTCGCGTGGACGTGGAAGACCATGGCGACGCGGTCCGCGCTCGCGAGGACGTCGTCGAGCCGCGCGTCGAAGACCTGCATCAGCTCGCCGATGCGCGCCAGGAAGTCGGAAACCGCTCGAGGTCCGGCGTGGTCTCCCTGCCACGGCGCGCGCGCCGTCGCGTGCCAAACGACGTCGGGAGCGAGCATGCGCTCGAGCGCTTCGACGTCGCCACTCGAAACCGCCCGCCATGCGGATCGCGCGAGCTGCGCGTTGGAATGATCAGACACGAAAGCCTCCACGCGTCGTCACGGCCTCGCCGCCGCGCCGCGTCCATCATACTCGCCGCCGGGCACGCTCACGATCGCACCCGACTCGACGTCCGCGTCGGTCACCGTGACGCTGCGCTCCGGGCCGTCTCCCACGCGCACACGCCACGGGCCCGAGGGGCGCACCGGCGCGGTCGTCTCGCTGGCGTACGGAACGCGCAGGCGCGCGACACCGTTCGCGTCCGCGACAGCCTGCGCGCGATAGGGGAAGCGGCGTCCCGTTGGCGTATCGACGGCGACTTCGGCCTCGACCTTCGTGCCCGGTGTGACCCGAGCCACGAGCACCGCACCGGCAACGATCTCGAAGAGCTTGTACGGCTGCACACCCGGCGCAACGCGCATGCCGTAGGGCTTCAGGAGCGGAACGCCGCCGCGCGGCCCTTCGGTCACGAGCCGCAGCCGTTCGAGGCGCGGCCGCCCCTCGCCCGCGCGACCGTCGCCCGTGTGCAGCCGCTGGCCGAGCGATCCCGCCGGCATCTGGCTCGGCATCGTCACCACGTAGCGCGCCCGGAGCGCTCTCGCGTGCTCGACGGCCTCGTCCTCGCTGGTGAGCAGCAGAAGACCGCTCGCGAGATCCCACGTCGGAAACTTGTCCCAAAAATTGTCGGCCGCGACGGGGCGCCGGGCATACCATCGCAGCGAGTGGCCGATGTTCGGATCGCTGACGATGCCGTACTCGGGCTGGCCTGCCCCATCGAAGCCCGCGGTCTCCGGTGTGACCGCACGTACCTGCTGCGCAAACTTCGCCAGCGTCCCCCTGGAGTCGGCGATCATCGTATCCCCGCGCGCCCCCCCGATCCTCAGGAACTCGATCGTGGGAGCGACATTCGACAAGAGGTCGCGGACCGAGGGGACGATCAGCGCGATGGCGAGCCCGAAGACGGCTGCGTACGCGCCGGCCTCTCCGATCCTCGGCCGCAGCCTGCCCACGATCGCACCGAGACCGAGCGCGAAGCAGACGGCGGCCGCCGCACCGACGTCGTTGCCATAACGCACCTGCGTGACGGCGAGCACCGTGAACGGCGTCGTCCACAGCGCGAGGACGAGCGCGGGAACGCTACGCGAACGATCGCGCGCGGCGAAGAGCGGAAAGACGGGAGCGACGGGGAGAGCGTAGACCCACGCACCGTAGTAGACCGTCGCAGGAAACAGGGGTTTGCGGCCGAACAGCGGAAAGAGCGGGAGCTGCTCGACGGTGCCGGCGCCGGCGGCGTCGTTCAGCGTCATGAAGCGAAGCGCGGGGAGGAGCTGCTCGCGAATCGGACCGATGCTCACGAGCACTGCGACGATTGCGATCCCGGCCACGACGAGCGCCGCGAGCCGTCGTGGCGATGACGCATCCGGCCTGATCCGTGCATCCACCGAAGCCGCGAGCGCGAGGACGCCGAGCGACGCGACGATCGTCAGGTGCAGGTTCGAGAGCATGATCGTCGAGAATGCCCCGCCCGAGATCTCGCCGAAGCTCCACACGACGGGAGCGACGAGCACAGCCGAGACCAGCGCGCCGATTCCCAGCAGGCGAAGCCGCCGCTCGTCGCCGGTCGCGGCGCACACGAGCAGCAGCGAGCCATCCGCGATCGCGACGTAGAGCAGGCTTCCGCTCCAGCTCAGCAGGAGCAGCGCGCGAACCGCAGCGAGGCCGAGCGCGAGGCCGGCCAGCCACCCCGAGGCACGTGGCGAGGAGAACCAGAGTGCGAGCGCGAGCCAGACCGCACCAAGGAGACCGACCCAGCAGTGGTGGTCGCCCCCTCCGACGATGCTGTACGCGACGGTGACGCCGAAGCCCGCGTAGAGCATCGACGCGACGAGCGCGAGCGGCGCCGTCGCAAGGGTCCTCGCGGCGGCGTAGACCGCGAAGACCGCCAGCGTCCCGAGAACGGGTCCCGACCACGCGAGCACGCGATCGATCGCGACCGCGCCCGTCATTCGCGCCGCGGCGGCGATCACGAGATCGAAGCCCGGCGGCCACGGAACCGCACCGCCGAGCGGCCCCGCAAGGTACGAATCGAAGGTGAGAGCCCGCGGGAAGCTCGAGAACGCGTAGTGCGCCAGCCGCGCGTGATACGGACCGTCACCGTTCTCGAACACGACGACCCCTGGCGCGGGGAACACGTGTTCGAGGCCGACCGAGCGCAGCGCGAAGGCGCAGGCCGCGATCGCGACCAGGGCAATGACGACGACTGCCGCCGAGCGCGCCCGGCCCGGGGAAGACACCATGGCGCGCGACGATACCACGGTCCGTGAAGACGGAACGCGACGGCGAACGGCCTGTCGCCTGTGATCCCGGAGCGCTCGACGGCCGCGCGAAGCCCGTTCCGGCGCCTACCACCCCGCGGCCGGTGACCGGCTGTGCCAGCCTCTCGTGAGCCCGGAGAGGATTCTCGACGGCCCCGTCAGATCTCGTAGTACAGCGGCTGCTGGTGTCCGTTCGAATGGCGACTCGCACAGATCACGCACGGTCCGTCGATCAGCTCGTGCGCACGTCGAATCGCCAGCAACGTGCTCGTCTGGCGCACCGGCTGCTCGAGGAAGATCTGGTCGCCGAGGCGGCGGGCCATTCCGCTGCGCTCCAGCTTGTCGCCGAACTCGCGACGTACGCCGCACACGAGCACGCGAACGCCACGGCGCTCGACGCGGTCGATGAACTGCTCGAGCAGCGTCATACCGACCGCATCGGGGTTGCGTGCACGCTTGACGCGGAGCACCAGTACCGCGGTCTCGGACGTGATGCGTCCCTCGATCGTCGCGAAGTGCCCCTCGAGTGCGGCCGACGCGCCGAAGAACATCTCGCCCTCGAGACCGAAGATGACGATGCGCTCGCAGGGTAGGTCCTCCGGGAGTCGCTCGTGGACACTGCCCTCCGGCGTGATCACGAACTCGGTGAGGAGCACACGACCTGCGCGCGGCACGGTGAGCAGGAACGACATGAAGACGCCGATCAGAACGCAGAACTCGACGGAGATCGCGATCGCCGAGAAGGCCGTCACCGCGACGATCGCGGCGTCGAAGTACGTGGTGCGGAGGTGGTAGGAGAGCGCGTGCCAGTCGATCATCCGGTACGCCGACACCATCAGGATGCCTGCCAGCGCGGCGCGCGGGATGAAGTGAGCGTACGGCGCGAAGACCACCATGATGAGCGCGACCGACAGCGCCGACCAGATTCCCGACCACTGCGTCGCCGCACCTGCCTGCTGGTTGATGGCCGAGCGCGTGAGCGAGCCCGACCCCGGGAAACACTGGAAGAAGCTCCCCGTGAGGTTGGCGAGGCCCTCCGACAGACACTGCTGGTTCATGTCGAGCTTCTGCCGGGTCTGCGCCGCAATCGCCTTCGCCATCGCGATCGCCTCGAGGAGCCCGAGCAGCGCGATCGCCAGCGCTCCCGTCGAGAGCTCGCGGGCCATCGCGTAGTCGACCTTCGGAGGCTCGAACGACGGCAGCGCAGCCGGAATCTCTCCGACCACGCGCACTCCGCCCGCGTCGAGGCCGAGCCAGCCCACCACGGCGGTCATCACGATCACCACCAGCAGCAGATCGGGCAGGAGCCGCCAGCCGAGCCGTCTCTTGAGCCAGCGCAGCGCGAGCAGGAGCGCGATCGACCCGACCCCGATCGCGGCGGTCTCGGGCTGGATCCGCCCGCCTTCGAGGATCGAGCGCACGAAACGCACGAGGAAGTGATCGTGCGGGTCTCCGACCGCCTGCAGGCCGACCAGGTTCTTCCACTGGTCGAGGACGAGGAGGCCGCCCGCGCCGAGGGTGAATCCGACGATCACCGAGTGCGAGATGTACCGCGTGAGGTCACCGAAACGGAGCAGCACGATGGCGAGCTGCACCGCACCGACCATCAGCGCGAGCAGGATCGCGGCCTCCACCTTGCGGTCGGGCGCAACCGTCGCGATCGCCGACAGGACGGCAATCGAGATGGCGTTGGTCGGTCCGTTGATGAGCTGGCGCGACGAGTCGAAGAGCGCGCCGACCGCGGTCATCACGATCGCCGTATACAGGCCGTACTGCGCCGGCAGGCCCGCCACCATCGCGTACGCCATCGCCTGCGGAACGGCCACGGCCGCCACGCTCAGTCCGGCGACGAAGTCGGCGCGTGCCGCCGGCAGGCCGTAGCCGCGCAGCGCGCCGAGGGCCGGAACGAAGCGAAAGCGTGTCTCGAACCGCGAGGACGGCGTGGATGCGAGCGTCAGGGCGACTCCGAAGCGAACTCGTGGCGTAAGCTAGCGGCTCCTACCCCGCTCGACCTGAGCGGCGTGCTCGCGCCGCCGAAGGGAGCGGTGCGCCCGGCGAGCCGCTCGGCCGACCCGATGCTCACAGACGGCGAATCGGATCAGATCCGTCCCAGTCGATCGACGCTTGCCGCACGCTCTCGAAGAAGACTCCCTTCGGCCCGCTGATGTCCGAGATCTCGATCACGGTGCCGGCGTGCGCCTGGGTGTCGAAGTAGGCGAAGCGGCCCTTCTCGCCGCCGATCCGGCCTTCGTGCCCCACGACGTAGCCGAGGGCGAGCGCGCGGTCGTAGAGCTTCTGATAGTCCTTCGTCCAGCAGGCGACGTGCTGCAGGCCCGCGCGGCCGGCGTCGAGAAACTCCCGGTACATGGACGGCGTGTCGCTGCGCTGCTGGATCAGCTCGATCTGCAGATCGCCAGCGTTCGCCAGCCCGATGCTCAGCTCGATCTCCGAGGGGACGCCGCGATGCCGAAAGTCGTCGACCCGCACGCGTTCGAGGTAGAACCACGGCCCGACGCCGAGGACGCGGATCCAGTGATCGAGCGCTGCTTCGATGTCGTGTACGACGTATCCGTTCTGACGGATCGGACCGAAGATCCTGCTCATCGCGATTTCCTCTCGGGTGCGTGTCGGACCCGCGCTCCCGCGAGCGCAGCCGTCACGCTCACGCCGCCAGTCAGTCCGGCCATTCGATCCGCAGCACGCCTGCGCGAGGAAGGCTCTGGCAGGTGAGGACCCAGCCCTCGGCGAGCTGCTGGCGGTCGAGGCAGTCGTTGGCCTTCATGGTGACGTCGCCCTCACGAACGCGCGCCATGCAGCAGCCGCAGTAGCCCTCTTCGCACGCGAAGGGTGGCTCGAGGCCGGCTCTGCGGACGGCGGCGAGCACGGTCTGCCCCGGCTCGCACGCCACCTCGTGCGTCGTTCCGCCGAGCGTCACCCGCAGCATGACGGCCGCCTCGCCCTGCCGCGGTCCGGGCTCGTGCGACGCAGGCGCTCCGCGCGACGACTCGGCCACACCCGTCGCGGGAGTCGCCGGCGCCGTGAACCGCTCGATGAAGACGTGCTCGCGCGCGACGCCGAGCCCGCGAAGCGCCTTCTCGACGACATCCATGAACGGCGCGGGGCCGCAGACATAGAAGTCGGCGGCGAGGTCGACACCGGCGCACGCGCGGACTGTCGCCTCGTCGGTCAACCCGTGCACCGAGTCGTATCGGTGGACGACCTCGAAGCGCTCGCGGTAGCGCGCCGCGAGGTGGTCGAGCTCCGGTCCGAAGATGACGGAGGCCTCGTCGCGATTCGCGTAGAACAAGCGAACCCTGCGCTCCGTCGTCGCGAGGGCGGTCTTGAGAATCGAGATGCAGGGCGTGATGCCGCTTCCCGCACCGAAGAGCACGATGGGGTGCTCGCGACTGCGCAGCGTGAACAGGCCCGCCGGACGCATCACCTCGACGTAGTGGCCGGCTGCGAGCGTGTCGTGGATCCAGTTCGAGACGCGCCCGTCTCGAATGCGCTTCACCGTCACCTTGTGCTCGCCTTCGCTCGACGGGCAGCTCGCGAGCGAGTAGCAGCGCACGAGCCTTTCTCCGTCGATCTCGAAACGGAAGGTCAGGAACTGGCCCGCCTCATAGGCGAAGAGTGAGCGCAGCGCATCGGGGATCTCCAGCACGATCGATCGTGCGTCGTGTGTCTCGTCGATGACGCGCGCGACGCGCAGCGCGTGGTACGGTCCCCTCGGAGCGACACCCGCGATGGTCGCGACCTGTCCGCTCGTGTCTTCTTCCGTCACCGACGCTGCACCTCCCGAACGAAGATCGATACCACTCGAGCGATCGCGAGAGAAGGGCGGCGTCCGCGCGGTCAGAAGCCGAGCTCGCGCAGCTCGACCGGCCGCCTCTCCCGCACCGACTGCTCGGCCGCAGCCCCGACACCGACCGCGAGTGCGCCGTCTTCGGCACTCACCATCGGCCTGCCGCCGCTGCGGATCGCGCCGAGGAACGCGAGATGCTCGAGCAGGGTCGAACCGTGGTGAGCGCCGGCCTCCTTCGCGCGCGGATCGACTTTGAAGCGAACAGTGGTCGGCTCGTCGCGGTCGCGCCGCGTCAACACGAGCTCGTGCGCGGGAAGGAAGGCCTCGGCTTTTCCTCGGTCTCCCGTCGCGACGATCTCCATCTCGTTGCGCGAGTTCTCGGCGAACATGCACAAGTCGAGGAGTCCTCGCGCGCCTTCGTGGTAATCGACGATCGCATAGGCGTTGTCGAGGATGTCCGGCGTCTCGCCGCCCGGGCGCTCGTCGATGTGGTTCACGTCCATCGCGCCAGACGCGTAGACGCGCACCGGTCGCTGCGCGGTCAGCAGGGTCATGAGGTCGAAGAAGTGGCAGCACTTCTCGACCAGAGTCCCGCCGGTGTTGCGCGAGAAGCGGTTCCAGTCGCCGACCTTGCGCAGGAACGGAAAGCGATGCTCGCGGATCGCGAGCATCCGAAGGCGTCCGATCGCTCCGGCGCGCACCTCCTCGACGAGCCGCCAGACCGGCCGCATGAAGCGGTACTCCATGCCGACCCAGACCATGCCGGGGTGCTTTGCTGCGGCGTCGACCACCCGGAAGCAGTCTTCGACCGTCGTGCACAGAGGCTTCTCGATCAGCACGTGCTTGCGGGTCTCGAACACCGCGCGCAGCACGTCGTAGTGCGTGTAGTTCGGTGTCGCGACGACGACGGCATCGACCGGCGCCTTTTCGAGCAGGTCGCGCGGACTCTCGTAGACCTCGACGCCCTCGCCGGCCGCGAGCCTGCCCCAGCGGCGGCTCTCTTCGTTGGGGTCGGCGATCGCGGTCACCTTCGCGCCAGGAAGGAGGGCCAGATTGCGAATGTGCTCGCAGCCCATCATTCCGGTGCCGATGATTCCGTAACGAACGACGTCGCCCATGCAGGAGGTTCCTTCCCGGTGCGGTTCGTGAGATACTAGCGACGCGATGGACTCCCTCCCGATTCGGCTCGAGCCGCGGGCCCTCGGCCCGACCCGACTGCGGGCCTTCCCGCTCTCGTGGGGCTGCTGGCGCTTCGCGGGAACGGGTGTGCGCGAAGCCAGGGAGAAAGTCGAGACCGCGCTCGCGGTCGGCATCGACCTCTTCGATCACGCGGACATCTACGGCAGCGAGGGCGCCGCCGAGGACCTGTTCGGACGCGTGCTCGCCGAAGCGCCGTCGCTGCGAGGGCGAATGCTGATCGCGACGAAGGGCGGGATCGTGCAGGGCGTTCCCTACGATGCGAGCCCCGCTCACCTCGCCGCCGCGTGCGAAGGCTCGCTCAAGCGCCTTCGCACCGACGTCATCGATCTGTATCAGATTCATCGGCCCGATCTGCTCGTGCACCCGCACGATCTCGCGGGGGCCCTCGACCGGCTCCGGCGCGAAGGCAAGATTCGCGAGGTCGGCGTCTCGAACTTCTCGCGCGCGCAGTTCGACGCGCTGCAGCGCTACCTGCCGTTCCCGATTGCCGTCCACCAGCCCGAGTTCTCGCCGTGCTGCCTCGCGCCGCTGCTCGATGGCGTTCTCGATCAGTGCCTCGAGCGCGATGTCACGCCGCTCGCGTGGAGTCCGCTCGCGCGCGGGCGTCTCGGCGTCACGCCGGAGCAGGCGCGACGAGAGCCGGGCGGCGAGGCGCTCGCCAACCTGATCGAGAACCTCGACATCCTCGCCGAGCGAGAAGAGGTCTCGCGCGCCGCCGTGATCCTCGCATGGATCCTCGTTCATCCGTCGCGGCCGATCCCGATCATCGGAACGCAGCGACTCGATCGCATCCGAGACGCTGCCGACGCGTTCAAGGTGCACCTGTCGCGCCGCGACTGGTACGCGGTGCTCGAGGCCGCGAAGGGCGAGAAGCTCCCGTGACGCACGCCTTCCCGGTGGCGACCCGCCGCCGGCGAGCGCCCATCCCATGGCGGAGGATCTCATGAGCACGAGCCCCCTCTCGGTCGAACGTGACGGCCCGGTGCTGCGCGTGTGGATCGACCGGCCGGAGCGCCGCAACGCCCTCGACGGGCCGACGCTCGAGCAGATCGCGTCGCTCTTCGAGGGGCTCGCGTCGGACTACGAGACGCGTGCCGTGGTTCTCGGAGGCCGCGGCGCCGCGTTCTGCGCCGGTGCCGATCGCAAGAGCCCACCCGGCGCGGCGCGCATGGCAGCGGACTCCGGAGCAACGGACCGCGAGCGGCGTCACGCGGCCCAGCTCGGCCGGCGCGCCGCGAGGGCCATCGAGGGAGCGGAGGTGCCGACGATCGCGCGCCTCCACGGCTATGCCGTCGGCGGCGGCCTCGCGCTCGCAGTGGCGTGCGATTTCCGGATCGCGGCCGAGGGCACCTGGCTGCACGTGCCCGAGGTCGACCTCGGCATCCCGCTCGCGTGGGGCGCAGCGCCACGGCTGATTCAGGAGGTCGGTGCGGCACGTGCGCGCGAGCTGATCCTGCTGTGCGAGCGAGTCGACGCGAGCACTGCGGCGCACTGGGGCCTCGTGCACCGCGTCGTTCCGGCGGAGCGCCTCGACGCGACGGTCGACGACTGGGCGCGCCGTCTCGCCGCGAAGCCCGAGATCGCCGTGCACATGACGAAGACCCGGCTTCACGCCTACGCATCTGTCGCCGCCCTCGGAGACGTCACCGAGTCGGACGGTGACGCGCTGCTGGCCGCCTCACGCATCGGCACCGCGCGCTCGAGCTTCCCGATGAAGTGAGGCGGTGCGTGGCCCGGCGGCTCCGCCCCTCCTACCGTACGCTCGAATGCCGGTGCGGGACCTTTGGCTCGGATGAATCCGGAGACTGCGGAGCGAGAGAGCCGCGAGTCGCTGCGTCGCCTCGGCGGCGGCGGTACCGGAGACCGGCTCCACTTTCGCCTCGTGATCGGCATCCTGCTGCGCTGTCTGCGCTTGCTCGTCCCGGTCCGCGGGCACGTCGTTCGCCTCGTGGTCGGCTTCGCAGCGGTCGCGGTCTGCCTGGCCCCGATCGCCTTCTTGCTCTTCGATCTGTTCTGGACCCGTGTGTTGCAGGGCGCTCCGCTCACGGCCGTGGAGGCCGCTCTCCTGCGCTTCGACCCGGCGCTCACGGTCCACGTCGCCGAGCTCGCGCCGGACCTGCGGCGCGCAGTCGCACTCCGCACCGTAGGGCTCGGCGTCGGCGCGGGGCTCGTGACGATGCCGCTCTTCCTCGCTCTCTGGTACTACCAGGTCTGGATCCTGCAGCGCGTCAACCAGACGCTTCGCCTCGATCTCGTCGACCGCCTGCAATCGCTCTCGCTGCGCTTCCACGCGGACAGCAAGGTGGGTGACGCCATCTACCGGCTGTATCAGGACAGCGCGATGGTGACGCAGCTCATCGAAGTGCTCATCCTCACGCCGCTCGCCGCCGCAGCTCGCTACCTGTTCTCGATCGCTCTCGTCTTCTGCTTCGATCCATGGCTCGCCGTGATGCTCGCAGCCGTCTGGCCCCCTGCACTGCTGCTCGGGGGCTTCTTCTCGCGTCGCATGCGTGTCCGCTTCCGCGCTGCGCGCGAAGCGAACAGCGACCTCACGTCCTCGATCCAGGAGACTCTCGCCGGCATCAAGGTCCTCAAAGCCTACGGCGCCGAGGCGACGGCGCAGGCGCGCTTCGAAGAGCGCTCGCGCGCGGCCTTCGCGCGTGCCTTCGAGGCACGCAGCCTGCTCGCGATCTTCGGCATGGAGATCTTCTGGACCGCGGGCATCGCGATGCTCGCCAGCACGGCCTTCGCCGCGCTCGAGACGCATGCAGGCGATCCCCTCTTCGCCCGGCGCCTGCTCGCGGCCTTCGGCTTCACGGCCTGGAACCTCGGCCTGTTCAACGGGATCAAGATGAACTTCGCCGGAGGCGCCGATCAGGTGCGACGGATGTTCACGACCTGGGGTCGCGTCCAGGACATCGCGATCGGCCTCGACCGCGTATTCGAGCTGCTCGATCTCGAGCCCGACGTCCGCGACGCCCCCGGCGCCCTCCCGCTCGAGACGGTCCGCCATGGCGTCGTGTTCCGCGACGTGAGCTTCCGTTACCGCGAAGACCGCCTCGCCCTCGACCACGTGAGCCTCGAGGCGAAGGTCGGGACGATCACCGCCATCGTCGGGCCGACCGGATCGGGCAAGAGCACGCTGATGGCGCTCCTGCTGCGCCTCTTCGACCCCGAGGCGGGCAGCATCGAGATCGACGGCAGCGACGTTCGGAAGCTCACCCTCGCGAGTCTTCGCGCGAGAGTCGCGATCGCGCTACAGGAGAATCTGCTCTTCGGAACGACGGTTCGTGAGAACATCCGCTACGCGGTTCCCGACGCGTCGGACGCCGCCGTCCGCGAGGCCGCTCGCATCGCGTGCGCGAACGAGTTCATCGAGCGCCTGCCGCAGGGCCATGACACGCTGCTCGGTGAGCGCGGCACCAAGCTCTCGACGGGTCAGCGCCAGCGCCTCTCGATCGCGCGCGCGGTGCTCAAGGACACGCCGATCCTCGTCCTCGACGAGCCGACGGCCTCGCTCGACGCCGAGACCGAGATGCGCGTGCTCGAGAACCTCGCCGCGTGGGGCCGCGAGCGAGCGATTCTCCTGATCACCCACCGCCTCTCGACCATCCGCCGCGCCGACCGCATCGTCTCGATGGCCGACGGGCGCGTGGTCGAGAGCGGAACGCACGACGAGCTGATGGCCCGGGTAGACGGCGCGTACCGCAGGCTCGTCGAGGCGGAGACGGCGAGTACGCGCGCCGGGGCGATCTCGTGAGAGCCGACTTCGAGGAGCGCGAGCGAATCTCCGGCCGGGAGTCCGCGCTCCTGCTGCGCCGAGCGCTGCGCTACGTCGGACCGCTGCGCGGTCGCTTCGTGATCAAGCTCGGGCTCGTCGTCGTCAGCCTGCTTCCGTTCCTGCTCCTGCCCTGGCCGGTGAAGATCGTGATCGATCACGTGATCGAGGCGACCCCGATCGGCCAGGCCGTGACGCCCTACCCGTTCTTCGTCAGGCCTCTGCTCGCACCGCTCGCGGGTGCTACGCCCGAGACGATCCTCTTCTGGACCATCGGGGCGCAGACGCTCCTGCTCCTCCTGATCGGCGCAATCGGCGCCGGCGCCAGCGAGAACGACCGCATGGACGCGTACCTCGCGGGAGGCCAGGACATCGCGACACGGACCGAGAACCAGGCGAATGCCGGCTTCAGCCTCGCTGGCGGACTACTCGGCTACTTCGACTTCCGCTGGACGATCCGACTCACGCAGGATCTCAACCACCACTACCGCTCTCGGCTGTTCGAACGCATTCACTCCCTGCCGATGACCGCGTTCGACGACGAACGCATCGGCGACGCGGTGTACCGCGTGATGTACGACACGCCATCCATCACGGAGGCCTGCTACCGGCTGCTGCTCACGCCCGTTGCGGCTCCGCTCAGCGTGGCGCTCGTCGCCGGGACGATCGCGGGAGTCTACGGCGACCATCCGCTGCTCGCGCTGTGTGGCCTGGCCTTCATTCCGATCGTGTTCGTCGCCACGCTGCCCTTCACCGGCCGTGTGCGGCGAAGCGCCGAACGCGCGCGCAAGGCCGGCGCGAGCACTACGTCGTCCGCCGAGGAGAGCCTCGCGAACATTCTCGCGGTGCAGAGCCTTGGAGGCGAAGGCCGCGAGCGACGGCGCTTCGACGACGACAGCGCCGCTGGCTTCTCGACCTTCCGTGAGCTGCTCCGGGTCGGCATCTTCGCGACGCTCGCCGGTGCCGTCCCCGGCGTCCTGCTCGGCGCTTTCGTCTTCCTGTACGTGACGGATCTCGTGATCGAAGGCGCACTCTCACCGGGAGACTTCGCCGTCCTGTTCACCTACTTCCTGCTGATCGTCGGCGCGTGCGTCGACCTCGGCGCGCTCTGGATCCGCGTGCAGGAGTCGTCGATCGGCCTGCACCGTGTGTTCTTTCTCATGGATCTGCCGGGAGAGACGGACCACCCGGGAGCGGGAGTGCTCCCGCCCGTGCGCGAGGGCCTGCGGCTCGAGAACGTGAGCCTCGACTACGCCGACGGAACGGCCGCGCTGCGTGGCATCGACCTCGAGGCGGCCGTGGGCCGCGTGACGGCGCTGGTGGGCCCGGCCGGCGCAGGGAAGACCTCACTCGCGTACCTCGTTCCGCGCTTCCTCTCGCCGACGTCGGGCCGGGTGCTGCTCGACGGAACCGACGTCGAGACGGTGTGTCTCGAATCGCTTCGCCCGCAGGTCTCGTTCGTCTTCCAGGAGACGCTGCTCTTCGACGATACGGTCGAGGCCAACATCCGGATCGGGCGGCCCGAGGCGTCCGACGCCGAGGTGCGACAGGCCGCAACGCTCGCGGGCGCCGACGAGTTCATCCAGCGCCTTCCCAACGGCTACCGCACGCGCCTCGGACGCGGAGGCGGCAAGCTCTCCGTGGGCCAGAAGCAGCGGCTCGCGATTGCACGGGCGCTCGTTCGCGACGCGCCGATCCTCGTTCTCGACGAGCCGACCTCGGCGCTCGATCCCGACACCGAGCAGCGCCTCGTCGCCGCTCTGCGCGAGGCGAGCCGCAGCCGACTCGTTCTCGTGATCGCACACCGGCTCTCGACCGTTCGCAGCGCGGACCAGATCTGCTTCCTGCGCGAGGGACGCATCATCGAGCGCGGAACCCACGACGAGCTGATGGCCCGCGAAGGCGGAGCGTACCGCCGCTTCGTCGAGCTCCAGTCCCACGCCGTGGCGTAGCCTCGCCGGCGGAGCACGGCGTAGCGTTTGCGGCGGTGGAGACGCCGGACAGAACCGCTACGTCGCCGCGACCGCCGCCGTGATCGACTCGCCGAGTACGTCGACGATGCGGTCGATCTCGTCCTTCGTGACGATGAAGGGCGGACCGAGACACAGGACGTCGGGTCCGGGCTTGCTGCCGCCAGGATAGAAGAAGACGCCGCGCGCGAGCCCGGCCACCACCACGCGTGTCGTGATGCGCTGCTCGGGGGCAAACGGAGCCAGCGTCTCTCGGTCGCGGACGATCTCGACGGCCTGCAGCAGGCCGCGACCGCGCACCTCGGCGACGTTCGGGTGGTCGCGCAGCCCGCCGAGACGCTCGGCGAGGTACGCTCCCTGCTCGGCTGCGCGTGCGACGAGATCTTCACGCTCCATGATCTCGAGCACCTTGTCTGCGACCGCGCACGCCGCAGGGTGCGCCGCGTAGGTGTAGAACATGACGTCCTCACCCCGGTCGGCGATCGGTGCGACGACCTCTTTCGAGGCGTAGACGCCGCCAATCGGCGCGTAGCCCGATGCGAGCCCCTTGCCGCCGACCAGAAGATCGGGGACGACACCGAAGTGATCGACGGCAAACTCGCGCCCCGTGCGTCCGAAGCCCGTCATCACTTCGTCGGCGATCAGCAGCACGCCGTGGCGACGCGTGATGTCGCGAAGCCGAGGCCAGTAGCCGTCGTGAGGGACGACCGCACCGAGCGTCGACCCGGAGATCGGCTCCGCGATCACCGCCGCGACCGTCTCGGGACCCTCGCGAACGATGATCTCCTCCACCGCGTCGACACACGCGAGCGTACAGCCGCCCTCGCTCCGACACGTCGCGCAGCGAAGCGGATGGGCGGCGGGCGCTTTTGGGTGCGGCGCCAGAAGCGGCTCGAAGCCGGCGCGCCGCGCGGCATGGCCGCCGACGGCGAGCGTTGCGAGGGTCGTCCCGTGGTACGAGAGGTCGCGGCCGATCACCTTCCAGCGTTCCCTGCGGCCGGCGCACACGTGGTGCTGGCGGGCGATGCGCAGCGCGAGGTCGACGGACTCAGAGCCGCCCGAGGCGAAGATCGCGCGCGTAATCCCCGGCGGAAGCCAGCGCGCGCGCAGTCGCTCGACCAGCGCGACGCGGCTCTCGGTCGCGAACGGAGGCACGACGAACGTAGTCTCCGCGAGCGCGCGCGCAGCGACGTCGGCGACCTCCGCGCGCCCGTGGCCGATGCTCGCGACGATCGCACCACCCGCCGCATCGAGGATGCGGCGGCCATCGGCCGTCACGAGCCACACGCCCTCGGTGCGCGCCACGGTGAGCGGCGACCCGCCGTGCGGGACGAAGGGATACACGGACGGATCGTGGCCCACGACGGATCTCCTGGGTGCGAAGGCTACGGGCTCGGCTCCGGTGCGGCGAGGCCGCAGTGACGACGGATCTCAGACGATGGCGATGGGTCCCGCGTCTCCGCGAACGGCGCTGGCAGCGACCGCAGCGCCGAAATCCGCCGCGCGCACCACCATCGCCAGATCGATCGCCTCGGGCACGTCGTCGGCCCGGTGGTAGTTGAGCGGAACGCCATTCTCGTCCAGCGAGATCAGCGAGAGCGCCGGATGGCCGTGCTGCGCCGGAACGTGTCCATCGGTGCCCGCCAGCAGATCGGTGGGGGTCACTTCTCCGAAGGCGCCGCTCGCAGCAATGCGCCTCGCGAGCTCGACGAGAAGCGGCGGATAGCCGGTCTTGCCGAGCGTTCCTTCGCTCCGGATCCAGTGGAGCGCCCCACCGCCCACGCACTCGAAGTTTACGAAGAACGTGCGGTCGGAGCGCCACTCTGGATGCGCTTCGACCAGCGCATGCATGCCACAGCAGCCGACCTCTTCGGCGCCGGTCCCGACCAGCCAGACCTCGACGTCCGGCGGAAGCTGCGCGAGGAGCTGCTCGGCGCAGGTCAGCATCGCCGCGACGGCGGATGCGTTGTCGTTCGCGCCGGGCGAGCACGGCGCCATCGCCCACTGGAGCCCGAGCGCCGCGACCAGCACAGCGGCGGCTCCGGCCACCGTCGTCGCGAGGCTCATGAGAAAGCCCGACGCGCCGAGAAACGACACGACGGCGACGAGCGCCGCGCCGATCAGCACCGCCTCGGGCAGCGCGTTCGGCCCTGACGGCGGTGCGCCCGAGCGACGCGCTCGCTGCGCGCGCGTCGCGAAGAAGTCGGCCAGCGGCTTGGCGAAGAGCCAGCCGGCCTGCGCCGCGTCGATGTGCGCCGAGAGCACGACGCGCGCACGCGCCGCGCCGGAACGAACGCAACCGACGACGTTCACCGACTCGGGCGCGGGAAGCAGCCGCGAGAGCCAGCGGCCGCGCCGGCGGAGCTCGACCCGGAACGAGAGCGCTGCCAGCACCGCCAGCGCCGCCCCGACGAATCCGCCTACGAAGATGCCGAGCGCGGCCACCGCGCCGTGAACGGCGAGACCCCATCCCGAGCGCGGCCGTGAAGACACCGGCTCGAGTCTCACCTCCGCGACCCCGAGCTCCTCCATCCAGCTCGCGATTCGTGTGGCGGCCTCACGCTCCGACGCACCACCGGCCGCGCGCTCGGGCAGATCGGCGAGCTTCGTGATCCAGTCGAGCGCACGCTTCTCGCGTTCCGATCCGCTGGCCGGCTCTCTCGTCTCGTCCATGACCGTCTCCTTCCCTCTCGGAAGCGTGCCGCGTGGAGTGCCACTCGTCACGTCCCTTCGCCCCTGATCGCCTCGAGCTCGCGGCGCCCCGTCTCGGGGAGCAGGAGCAGCACGGCGCCGGCGCCGGTCCCGGCGCCGCGCCGCTCACGAGCGTGTCGAGATCGTCAGGAGATCGGTGCATACCGCCGGCGGGCGTCCTCTGGAGAGAGCTTCGCCGCCTTCGCGATCTCGGAGAGCCTCGCGGCGTCCTCGAGATCGCCGCGCTCGACGCGCGTTTGCAGCGCGCGCGCGCTGGTGAAGGAATCGGTGTGAACGTCCACCTCGCGCACGCGCGTCCTTCCCGTCTTCGCGTCCATGAGGTCGGCGAACGGGATCGGCACGATCCGGGCCCCCTGCCGGGTGATGAGCGCGCTCGACTGGCCCGCGAGCAGCGTCGTCACGGCTCCGACGCCGAGGTCGCGGGTGTAGTCGCGGTCGAACGCCGTCGGCGGCACGCAGCGCAGCTCGTAGCCGACGTCCTTGTCGCCGATCGTGACCTTCACGCCGCGCGCGCCGAGGCTGCTCGCGACCGCGGTTCGCAGGAGCCTGCCCAGCGGAACCTCGGCGAGGCGCACGTGCCCGTGCTCGTCACGCTCGACGTCCTTCATGAAGTCGAGCTCCGCCGGATCGAAGCGCTCCGCGATTCCCTCGGCGAGTACCGCGACGCCGTGGCCATGCCCTTCGGCGCGGCGCTTCACGATCGCGCCTTCGAGGGTGCGAACGACGTCCTCGAGATGGATCGGGCCGGCGGGAAACTCCTCCGGAATGAGCGTCACGGTCGCGCCCGCGGCCTTCCCTGCGCCGAGCGCAAGAAATCCCGCCTTCCGGCCCATGAGCACGAGGAAGTACCAGCGGCCAGCCGTCCTCGCGTCCTCGATCATCGCTGCGACCACGTGCGCTGCGTGCTCGCGTGCCGTCTCGAAGCCGAAGGTCGGGATGCCATCGGGCAGCGGCAGGTCGTTGTCGATGGTCTTCGGTACGTGCACCACCTGGATTCGCCCGCCTGCCGTGTCGCAGACGCGCTTCGCGGAGAAGGCCGTATCGTCGCCACCGATGGTGATGAGATGATCGATGCCGAGTGCACCGAGCGACTTCACGACCGCTTCGAGGTGCTCGGGCTTCTTCGTCGGGTTTGCACGCGAGGTGTGCAGAATCGAGCCGCCCTGCAAGTGGACGGTCGCCACGTCTTCGGGACGAAGCTCGCGGACGCGGTCGGTCCGTCCTTCCATGAGGTGCGAGAAGCCGTCCATGAGGCCGATCGCGCGATGACCACGGCGCGCGGCCACGAGCGCGGCAGCGCCGATCACGCCGTTGATCCCCGGGGCCGGTCCTCCACCCACCACGATGCCGAATGTCGCCATGGTTCCTCCGATCTCCTTGCAAGCCCTGCGCTAGCGCTGGATGCGGCGCAGGCTGCGCATGAACAGCTCTTTCCAGTCGGCTACGCGCTCGGGCTCGCGTCCGCGCGAGACGACGACGCGCCTCGCCGGAGCGGGCGGCGGCGCGTATGGCGTCTGCGCCCCGAGCCCGAGGTCGCCAAGCACCTCCTCGGCCAGATCCTTGAGCTGGCGATGGATCGGCGTCCCTCTGGCGTGGTGCAGGATCGAGAGCGGGCGCTCGGTCGCGGAGTTGAGTGCCTCGACGCGCGGGCTCCGTGAGAGCATCGTGCCGTGGAGCGGCCAGCCGCGCGCTTTCACTTCGGTCTCGAGCCGGGAACGCAGATCGCTCGCAGGGCCGTCGATGCGCGTGCGCAGGTCGGCGAGCGTGAGCAGCACGCGCGCCTTGTGTGCTCCGGGACGAACGCGTTCGAGGAAGCCGAAGATCTTCGTCGCCTCCTCGAGCGAGGCCCAGTCCGACACGGGGACGAGGACGCGGTCGGCGGCGACGAGCGCGTTCTGCGTCAGAGCTTCGAGATCACTCTTGGTGTCGAAGAGGATGACCCCGTCCCAGACCGTACGGTCGACGATGCGACGCAGGGTCCCGATGTCCTCGGCGCGCGCCTTGAGGCCGATCAGGTCGGGAGGAGATGGAACAAAGTGGACACCGTACTGCCCGAGCTGCGCGACGCGGTCGAAGCTGCGCTCCGAGAAGCCGTGCTTCAGGTTTCCGTCTCCGGGGCGCGGCTCTCGGAGCGCGAACATGCGATCGATCGTGTGCTGGTCGTCGAGTCCGACCACCAGCACCGGGAGCTCCTCGCGAAGCGCACGGAAGTAGATCGCGAGGTTGCTCGCGACGGTGGTCTTGCCCACGCCGCCCTTGTTCGACGAGACGGTGAGAACGCGGGCGCCTCCGGCGCTCGGGGGGGTCGCAGCAGCCACGGCGGGGACTGTAGTCATCGGGTAGGATCGCGGCCATCGTGACGGCGCGGCACGGGGCGATGTCCGGAAGGCCGGCGGAGACGGCGGTGGGCGTGATCCCGGCCCGCTTCCACGCGACGCGCTTTCCGGGTAAGCCGCTCGCTCCGATCGCGGGCGTGCCGATGATCCGCCGTGTCTGGGAGGGTGCACACGCGGCGAAGCGCCTCCACCGCGTGATCGTTGCAACCGACGATGCGCGGATCGCCGAGGCTTGTGCGGGCTTCGGTGCCGAGACCATCCTCACCTCCTCCGCGCACGCGACCGGTACGGATCGCATCGCGGAAGTGGCCGCAAGCCTCTGCGATCCCGTGATCGTGAACGTGCAGGGAGACGAGCCGCTGATCGAGGGCTTCGTGATCGACGCCGCCGTCGATGCGCTCGCCGCGGACGCCGAAGCGCCGATGGCCACCGTCGTACATACCGCCGACCCCGACGCCCTCACTGATCCGAATCGCGTGAAGGTCGTGCTCGACCGGCGGGGACGCGCACTCTACTTCTCGCGCAGTACGATTCCGTTCCAGCGGGACGCAGCGCCCGCAGCTCCAGTCTGGCAGCACGTCGGCCTCTACGCCTACCGGCGCGAGTTCCTGCTGCGCTTCGTCGGCCTCGCTCCGACCCCGGCCGAGTGCGCGGAATCGCTCGAGCAGCTCCGCGCACTCGAGCATGGATTTCCGATCCAGGTCGCGGTGATCGAAGGCTGGCGAAGCGCGGCCGTGGACGTTCCGGCCGATGTGCCGCGTGTCGAGGAGCGACTGCGCGCGCTCGGCCGGCGCTGAACGCGACGAACGTCCGGCACCGTGAGCAGCTCCGCTGCGAAGTGCCGCTGGCGAAACCCGTGAAGGAGAACACGTGACCTCGAAGACCGTCCTGGTCGAGCGCGACGGCGGCGTCGCGACGGTGACGCTGAACCGCCCCGAGAAGATGAACGCGCTCGATCCCGAGCTGATGTCCGAGCTACCGGGAAGGCTCCGCGAGCTGGCGTGGGATCCCGAGGTACGGTGCGTGGTGCTGACGGGCGCCGGCGAGCGCGCGTTCTCGGCCGGCGGCGACATCAGCCAGATGGGGAGCGCAGCATCTGCGGCGGCGGCCGGCCGGCCCAAGGGG
Source organism: Deltaproteobacteria bacterium (assembly GCA_020849175.1). Classification (GTDB taxonomy): domain Bacteria; phylum Myxococcota_A; class UBA9160; order UBA9160; family UBA9160; genus MYXO. Next base: position 15,069 of record JADLGR010000027.1, on the reverse strand, counting down.
GCAGACGGCCTTCCGCTGCTCGAAGACACCATCGACACGCTGCGCCGCAGCCAGGAGGCCTCGCTCCTGCTCCACGAGATGGGAAAGCCGACGCTCGCCGTCATCAACGGAGCGTGCGCCGGCGCGTCGCTCTCGATGGCCCTGGCCTGCGACCTTCGCATCGCCGCAGATCACGCGGTCTTCACGACGGCCTTCGCCGCCATCGGGTTCTCCGGCGACTTCGGCGGCTCGTACTTCATGACCAAGATCCTCGGGACGGCGAAGACGCGCGAGCTCTACTTCCTGCCCGAGCGCTTCCCGGCCGACGAGGCGCTTCGCATCGGGCTGGTCAGCCGTGTGGTGCCGAAGGAGAAGCTGCGCGACGAGGCGCGCGCACTCGCACGGCGCCTCGCAGAAGGTCCACCGATCGCGTACCGCTACATGAAGCGAAACCTGAACCTCGCGGAACGCGGCATCGACCTGCGCAGCGCCATCGACCTCGAAGCCGAGGCCATGATGCGCACCGGTCGCAGCGAAGATTTCATGAACGGTGCGCTCGCGTTCCTCGCGAAGAAGCCGGTGACGTTCAAGGGCCGCTGAGCACGGAGAGCGGCGATCCTGGCTCGGCCCGCGCTCGGCTCCCCGCGCTCAGCCGAAGACGGTGGCCCGTGCGCGCTGGCGCGCGAGGAGCTCGGGGTCGCGAAATACGCGAACGAGCAGCGCACCCGCGACGAAGCCGCCCACGTGCGCCCAGAACGCGACGCCCGCGCCTTCGCCGCCGAGCGACGGCAGGCCCCCCAGCACCTGCAGCACGAACCAGTAGCCGAGCATGACGTAGGCGGGAACCGCGAGGGTGCGGACATAGAAGCCGAAAATGATCAGCGTGTCGATGCGATTCTTCGGATAGAGCACCGCATACGCGCCCATCACACCGCCGATCGCACCCGATGCGCCGACCATCGGAAGATCGCTCGCGGGGTTGGCGAGCGTCTGCGCCGCTGCGGCGGCGAGCCCGCAAACGACATAGAAGGCGAGGAAGCGCGCGTGGCCCATCGCGTCCTCGACGTTGTTGCCGAAGACCCAGAGGAACCAGAGGTTGCCGATGAGGTGGAGCCAGCCTCCGTGCAGGAACATCGACGAGAGCGGCGTGAGCCACGTGGGGCCCTGTCCGAGAATGCACGCGAGATGATCGCCGAGCGGGACCCGCGTCCCTGCCGGAAGGCGGTGTAGGATCTCGCCCGGGATGAGGCCGTACTCGCACACCGACCGCGTGAGCGTCGGCTCGGCGCCGAGACCCTGGACGAGGAGCCAGGCGGCGACATTGAGGCCGACGATCAAGAACGTGCCGAGGGCCGTGAGAACGCTCGGGTTCTCGTCGCGAAGCGGGAACATCCGCGGCGAACGCTAGCAGCGGTAGAATGTCACCGAAACGCGGCGTGCCGCGGTTGCGGCAGCAACCGAAGACGAGCACTTCCCGCACGGTGGGAGGCAGACATGACGGCGACGACGAACGCGCCGAAGCAGGGACCGCTGGCCGGGGCGCTCGCGGTCGTGACGGGGGCTTCGAGCGGATTCGGCGCCGACTTCGCACGGATCCTCGCCTCGCACGGCTGCGAGCTCGTGCTCACGGCGCGGCGCGAGGACCGCATGAAGACGCTCGCGGACGAGCTGGCGCGCGCGCACGGAACGGTGTCGCACGTCATCGCCGCGAGTCTCTCCGAGCCCGGCGGTGCGCAGGTCCTCGCCGATCGCGTCGCAGCGCTCGGCAGACCCGTCGACGTACTCGTGAACAACGCCGGGTTCGGGATCCATGGCGACTTCCTCGATCACCCGTGGGAGCGCCAGCGGGAGCTGATCGAGCTCGACGTCACGAGCGTCGCGCACCTGACGCACGCGTTCGCCCGTGGCATGCGCGAGCGCCGCCGCGGCTGGATCCTCTTCGTCAGCTCGATCGGCGCCTTCCAGGCGACACCCACCTACGCGACCTACGCCGCGTCGAAGTCGTTCGTGCTGAGCTTCGGTGAGGCGCTCGCCGCCGAGCTGAAGAGCGCCGGCGTGAAGGTGAGCGTCGTGTGCCCCGGCGTGGCCGCAACCGAGTTCATCGAAACGGCGGGCCAGACGCCGACGCTCTATCAGCGGATCAACATGATGAAGAGCCGGGCCGTCGCCGAGGCCGGCGTCCGCGCGATGCTCGCCGGCAAGAGCTGCCGCATTCCGGGCCTTCAGAACTCCCTTCCCGTCTTCCTGATGCGATTCACGCCGCGCAGGATCGCCACCGCGCTCGCGGGGGTCTTCATGCGCAACGGCTGAGGCGTGCCGGCGCCGTCGGCGAACCCGCCCGACCGCCTTGCGGCCCCTCGGGGACTTCCGTACCCTCCGGCTCCGCCCGGGCAGCATCCGTCCGGGGCCATCGCGGTTCGTGGAGGCACTTTGGCCAAGCTTTCTCAGGTCATCCGGGACGAGCGGCGCGAGCAGCTCATCAAGAAGTACGCTGCTCGTCGCGAGGCGCTGCGCAACAAGGTGAAGGACCCCGATCTCTCGCCGCGCGAGAAGGACGACGCGATCGCGGCGCTCGCGAAGCTGCCCCGCAACTCGTGTCCCACGCGCCGCAATCGACGCTGCAAGATCTCCGGACGCGCGCGTGGCGTCCACCAGAAGTTCGAGATCTCGCGCATCGCGATTCGCGAGCTCGCGCTGCGCGGGCAGCTCCCGGGCGTTCGCAAGTCGAGCTGGTAGGAGCGCGCATGAAGTCCGGCATCCACCCCGACTACCACAAGGTCGTGTTCCACGACTCGGCCACCGGCGCCGAGTGGGTTTCGCGCTCGACGATCACGTCGAAGGAGACGAAGACCGTCGACGGTGAGGAGCTCCCGCTCGTTCGTCTCGACATCTCGTCGGCGAGCCATCCGTTCTGGACCGGGAAGCTCCGCGAGCTCGACTCCGACGGCCGGATCGACCGCTTCCGCCGCCGCTACGGTCGCGCGAAGACGGAGAAGTAGCCGGGCACGGAGCGCCTGCCCGTCGACGCGAGGCCGGGAGGACCTCGAGATTCCCAGGCTGACGATCATCCAGGCGACCGGCTACCGCTATCCGCACACCCGGATCCCGAACAAGATCCGCAAGCGAAAGCTCGTCGGCGCGGTGCTGCCGTATCTCGCAGCGCTCGCGCCCGCCGAATGGGACGTCACGCTCGTCGACGACGCCGTCGAGGAGATCGACTACGACGCACCCGCCGACGTCGTCGCGATCACCATCCGCAGCGTGACGTCGTTTCGCGCCTACGAGATCGCCGCGCAGTTCCGCAAGCGAGGCGTCACCGTCATCATGGGCGGGCCTCACGCGACCTTCCATGCCGAGGAGATGGGACGGCACGCCGACGCCGTCTGCATCGGCGAAGCCGAGGACGTCTTCCCTCGGATGCTCGAAGACGCAGCCGCAGGTCGCCTCGAGAAGTTCTACCGCCGCGACACGCCGGCGGATCTCGCGGGAATGCCGATGCCGCGCTGGGAGCTCCTCAACCCGAAGCACTACGTCTTCTATCGGCCCAACGTCATCCAGTATTCCCGCGGCTGTCCCTACACGTGCGACTTCTGCGCCGAACGGCGACTGAACGGTGACCACGGCTACCGCTACCGCCCGACGCAAGAGGTCGTCGAGGAGGTGAAGCGCTGCGGCAGCCACCACATCTTCTTCGCCGCGAGTCAGTTCGCGGGCAATCCGCGCCGAACGATCGAGTTCATGGAGGCCATCACTCCGCTCCGGATTCGCTGGTCCGCGCTGTTCTCGCCGCGCTTCTGCCTCGACACCCGGTTCATGGACGCCGCCAAACGATCCGGCCTGCTGCACGTCAACATGGGCCTCGAGAGCATCGACCGTGACACGCTCGGTTCGATGGCCAAGAACTTCAACCGGATCGACGTCGAGACCGTGATGAAGAACCTCCGCGATCGCGACATCAGCTACTCGTTCAACTTCGTCTTCGGCTCCGACACCGAAGGCCCCGACGTGTTCCGGGCGACCGCCGAGTTCCTGCTCCAGCACAGAGTCCCGGCGGCGTACTTCAACGTGATGACGCCGCTCCACGGAACACCGCTCTACGACCGCATGAAGGCCGAGGGACGCATTCTCGACGAGCCCAACATGGAGCGTTGGCCGGGCGTCACCTGCCACTTTCGCCCACGGCGACAAAGCGCCGAAGAGCTGATCGACGCCGTGAAGCGCCTGCACTGCGAGTTCTACTCGGTGCGCTCGATGCTCCGCCGGCTTCCGCTCCCCACGACCTTCTCGCGCATGGCGTCGTGGCACATCAACTTCGAGCAGAACACGGTCGCACGGAACATCGACACCATGCAGGAGTTCAGCGACTTCTGACGCCGCCGGCTGCGCCCGCGCGAGACGGCGTCAGTGGATTCGCTTGTCCCGCCCGGCCCACTCCCGCTCGCGCAGTCGGAACTTCTGGATCTTGCCCGTTGCCGTCTTGGGCAGGTCTCCGAACTCGACCGCCTTCGGGCACTTGAAGTGCGCGAGTCGCTCGCGGCAAAACGCGATCAGCTCCGCCTCGTCGAGCGACGTTCCCGGCCGCAGGGTCACGAAGGCCTTCGGCACCTCGCCCCACCTCTCGTGTGGCGTCGCGACCACCGCACACTCCAGCACGGCCGGATGCTTCACGATCGCGTGCTCGACCTCGATCGTCGAGATGTTCTCGCCGCCGGAGATGATGATGTCCTTCTTCCGGTCGCGCAGCTCGATGTATCCGTCCGGGTGGACCACGCCGAGGTCACCCGAATGGAACCAGCCGCCCGCGAAGGCCTTCTGGGTCGCTTCCGGATCCTCGAAGTAGCCCTTCATCACGTTGTTTCCGCGCATCACGACTTCGCCGAGCGTCGTCGCGTCGGCCGGGACGTCCCGCATCTCGTCGTCGACGACACGAAGATGCGTCGCCGTCACGTGCGGAACTCCCTGTCGCGCCAGAACCACGGCGCGGGCCTCGACGCCGAACGCCTCCCACGCCCGCTGCATCTCGCAGGTGACGTGCGGGCCGTAGGTCTCCGTGAGGCCGTAGAGGTGGACGATGCGAACGCCCATCTGCTCCATGCGACCGAGGAGTGTCGGCGAGGGCGGTGCGCCTCCGGTCGCGACCCGCAGCGGCGGATCGAAGCGCAGGCCCCGCGCCTCGGGCGTCTCGGCGAGCATCAACAGCACGGTGGGAGCGCCGTTCAAGTGCGTGACGCCCTCTTCGCGGATCCGCCGGATCACGTCCGCCGGCTCGATTCGCCGCAGCATGACGTGCGTCCCGGCGACGGCGGTGACGGCCCACGGGAAGCACCAGCCGTTGCAGTGGAACAGCGGAAGCGTCCAGAGGAAGACCGAGTCGCGGCCGAGGCCATGGACGATCACCTCGCCGAGCGCGTTCAGGTATGCGCCGCGGTGCGTGTACATCACGCCCTTGGGCCGACCCGTCGTTCCCGAGGTGTAGTTGATCGAGAGGACACGGTCTTCGTCGTCCACGCCAGCCTGTACCGGGAGCGGAGCCACGTCGTCCGCGAACTCGGCCCACGTGGGGCCGCCGGCGCAGGCACCCGTCACGCCCGCCACGGCGTCCTCGACGCTCACGACGAGTGGCCCGCTCGGGGCTCCTTTCAGGAGAGGCGCGAGCTCCGGATCGACGCACACCAGCCTGGCTCCCGAGTGCGAGAGGATGTAGGCGACTTCGTCCGCGGCGAGCCGCGTATTGATCGCGACCAGGGGCGTGCGGACGAGCGGCGCGGCGAAGTGCGCGACGAGGAGCTCCGGAACGTTGGGCGTCAGGAAGGCGACACGGTCGCCCGCAACGAGGCCCGCGCGCGCGAAGGCGGCGGCCATGCGGCCGACCTCCTCGATCAGCGCGGCGTACGACCAGCGCCGCTCTCCGTAGACGACGGCGGTCTTTTCCGGATAGATGCGTGCAGCACGCACGAGGAACGCGAGCGGAGTCAGCGGATCGAGATGAACGGGCGCCCGCATCGGGCGCAGCATAAAAGAAAACCCCCGGGAGTGGAGCCTTCGGCTCCTTCGCGGCTACGGCGTCCGCGCCCCCGGGGTCGGTGGCTCTGGGAACTTGCGTCCCCGTCTACACCGAGACGAATCATTCGATTCGGTGCGGGCAGTCCTAGGACGCGACCACCTCACTCGCCGTAGTGAGACATTTCTCCACCGAATCACCTCCATCCCGGCGTGGGATACACCCGGTGAGGCCCAGACCCCCATCGGGTCCCGGGAACGAGGGTCGCCGCGGCCGCCGCCCCGGGTCGCCCCGCCCGAACCGAAACGCGACATGCCGCCACGTTCGTCAGCCGCTCTCGCAGCCGCGTCCTGGCCGCTCTCCGGCCCCGGGGACGCTCCGGACGGAACTCGGGGACGAGTGAGATCCCCTGTGCCGTCAATCTATCCGAAGGTCGGGGCATCGCGCCACGGGAGGGTCCCCGCCGCCTGGCCCGGCGCTACGCTGCGGCTCCCATGGCCACGTCGACGCCTCCTGGCACGGGCACCCTGCTCGTCTCCTGCCCCGATCGGCGCGGGATCGTCGCCGCACTGGCGCAGCTCCTCTACGGCCACGGCGCCAACATCCTCGACGCCGACCAGCACACCGACGCGATCGCGGGCCAGTTCTTCCAGCGCATTCGCTTCGACACGTCGGAGATGCGCGTCGATCGCGCAGGACTCGAACGCGCGGTCACGGAGGTGGCTGAGCGATTCGGAATGCGCTGGCGGGTGGTGCTCGGCAGCGAGCGCAAGCGCGTCGCGATCTTCGTCTCGCGCTACGACCACTGCCTCTACGACCTCCTGCTGCGACACCGGGCCGGCGAGCTGGCGTGCGAGATCCCGCTCATCGTGAGCAACCACGATGATCTCGAACCCGTAGCGCGCCAGTTCGGCATCGCGTTCCACACGTTCCCCATCAGCGCCGAGAGCAAGCCAGCGCAGGAGAAGTCCGAGCTCGCGCTCCTCTCCGAGCACCGAATCGATCTCGTCGTGCTGGCTCGCTACATGCAGGTGCTGTCCGCCGCGTTCATCGAGCGCTGGCCGGCGCGCATCATCAACATCCATCATTCGTTTCTGCCGGCCTTCACCGGCGGCAAGCCGTACCATCAGGCCTACGAGCGAGGCGTCAAGCTGATCGGCGCAACGGCGCACTACGCGACGACCGACCTCGACGAAGGCCCGATCATCGATCAGGACGTGGCGCGCGCGTCACACCGCGATGCGCCCGCCGATCTGGTGCGGAAGGGACGCGATCTCGAGCGAACGGTGCTCGCGCGCGCCGTACGCTGGCACATCGAGGACCGCGTTCTCGTCTACGGCAACAAGACGGTGGTGTTCGAGTGAAGGGTCGAGTCGTTCTCTTCGTTCTCGTGGCTCTGTTCGCCGGTGTGAGCTGGGTGCTCTCGCTCGAAGCCTCGAGGCTCCAGGACCTGACGGAGCGCGTCGGCGTGCTCGATCCGCGGACGTTCGAGAGACTCACGCTGATCACGGCCGGCACCGGCGCGGCGCAGGAGGACCCCGAACGGCTGGGCCCGATCATCGTCGTGGGAGCCGGACAGCACGCGGTGGCGATCGACGCGGGTCGCGCGGCCGGGGAGGCGCTGCGCCGCGCGAAGCTCCCACTCGCGCAGGTCGACACGGTCCTGCTGACGAGTCTCCTCCCCGAGAACGTCGTCGGCATCCCGGAGCTGCTGCTCGCGGGCTGGGCCGCGTCGAGGAGCACGCCGCTCCGGCTCGTCGGCCCTCCCGGGACGAAGGCGCTCGCCGCCGGGATCGAGCAGGCATACGCCGGCCCGATCGCTGCTGCGGCAGCGGCGCTCGGCCTCTCACCCGACGCTGCGCACATCGAGGCGCTCGAGATCGGCGATGGCTGGCGCGAGGAGAAGAACGGTCTGACGCTGCGCGCGGCTGCGCTGCCCGAAGGTCCCTTTCCCGCGCTCGCCTACCGATTCGAGAGCGGCGGCCGGGCGATCGTCGTGAGCGGCGTCGGCTTCGGCCGCGACGCGCTCGTTGCGCTCGCGAAGGCGGCGGACGTGCTCGTCTCCGAGGCCATGCACACGCCGACCATCGAACGCGCGACTACGGAGCAGGCGCCCGAAGCCGAGCGCATCGCGAAGGAGGCGGCGCTACACACGCACGCAGCGGCCTCTGGAGAGGTCGCACAGCGAGCCGGGGTCCGCGAGCTCGTTCTCGTTCGGCTCCGACCGCCGCCGCTCCACGACCGGCAGTACACCGGACTCGTTCGTGAGTCGTTCTCGGGCCCCGTCGTCGTGGCCGAGGACGCCGCCGAGTTCACACGCTGAGCCCGGGCTCCTCGTCGTCGAGGGGCGGATGTCCCGGCGGCAACCATCGCGGAGGCTCGTCGAGAAAGGGCTCCTCGGGCTCGCCACGGAGCGCCGGCTCGTTCGGTGGCGCCGGCCGGTCGTCGTACGCACGTTCGCCCGTGAAGCGACGCCGCTGCTCGAGGAAATAGGACTCTCCGGGAGCCAGTGCGATGGCCTCGTCGATGGTGTCGAGCGCGTCGTCGCCCATGCCGGCGAGGTACTGCGACTCGGCGAGTGTGTCGAGAAAGTTTGGATCCGAGCGATCGGTCTGGGCAACCGCACGCTGCGCCGATCGCAAGGCGAGCTCGACCATCTCCGGTGTCGGGGCGTCCGTCGTGACGATCAGCCATGCCGTGTTGTTGAGCATCACGGCAGGGACCGCAGGCAGCGCGAGGAGGCGCTCCGCGCGGCGCGCGAGCACCTCGGGGCCGCCTGCGATCTCGCGCACCAGCGCGAAGGCGCTGGCCGCGACGACCGCGAGAACCAGCGCGGCCATCGCCCGCGTCCAGCCGTCCGGCCGCACTTCGGCCAACGAGGCCGGGGTGACGGCGAGGGTCGCGAGCGCGCCGGCGACGAAGCCGCCGAGGTGCGCAGCTCCTGCCACGGACGGAACGAAGATCGAGATCGCCGCATCGACGCCGAGCACGACGAACAGCAGCCGGCGCGGGATCCGCCACGCAGCGGGGATCTGCGCGGGATATCGGATCTCCAGCAGCACCATCGCGCCGGCAAGGCCGCACACGACGCCAGACGCTCCGATCGCGTACTCGTACCCGGTGGCGGCTCCCACGCCCATCGCGCCGAGCATCGAGGCCCCCATCACGAACAGGGTCCGGGCGGTTCCGAGCGGGCGCTCGACGAGCTCACCGAGGGCCCAGAGGCCGATCACATTGAGCAGCAGGTGCGCGAGTCCGGCGTGGAGGAAGTTCGCGGTGACGATCCGCCAGGGCTCTCCAGCGAAAAACAACGTGGCGCCAAAATGCCCTTCAGCCTGCAGCCCCGCACCAAGGAGCCAGTCGAGTCCATAGGCGAGCAGGCAGAGCACGATCGCACCGCTCGTCGCGAGCAGGCGGGCCGGACGGGTCGCGAGCTGCGCCAGCGCCGTCATGCGGCCGAGCTGGAGGACGCCGCCGGGGTTTGCAGCAATCCGCTGTCGGAGCGCAGCCACGAGACGCTCCGGCGCGGCGGCGTCTCGGAACACCCGGCGAGGCAGAATCACGACTCCCCGGCGTGCACCGACACGCAGGACGCGCCGGCCCAGCGCGAGATCGGTGATCTCTTCGAAGCTCGTGAAGCCCTCGCCGCCCGCGAGCCAGGACGCGGTATGGCGCAGGCCGGTCGCGTGCAGCGTGAGTGGCCGCCGTCCTCCGCGCAGCGCGAAGGACTCGACCTCCGGGGAAAGGCTCTCGGCGCTCACCCGGAGAATCTTCCGCAGCCGCTCAGCTTCGTCGAGGCACCGCCAGCGCGGGGAAGGCACGCGTGAAGATCAGGTAGACCAGCACGAACGCCCCGAGAAAGCCGAGCGCGATGCCGAACTGCACCGGACCCGCCCACGCGGTCGGATCCTTCGGTGCAAACGACGGCCACACCAGGACGTTGCGCTCGATCCAGAAGCCCAGCATCGTAACGACCCCGACGGAGCCGAGGATCGCCGGCGTGCGCTTCGGCCGCTGACCGAGGAGGACCCAGAACGGGACCACCCAGCAGCCGATCCACGCCGCGAGCGTGAGCTTGACCCACGGCTCGTCGAGCCGCGCCCAGTCGATGTTCCACGTGCTCTGGAAGAACTGCGAGCCGAGGCGCGCCTCCAGGAAGAACGTCTCTTCGGGAAGGTTTCCGTACCAGATCGGCAGGTACTGCGACCAGAACAGGTACATCCAGAAGATCGAGAAGGCGAAGATCATCTTCCCGATGTCGTGAAGGCGCCCCGACGTCATCTCGCCCTCGAGACCCGGCGTGTTCCGGTGCAGAACCGCCAGCAGCGCCGTCGCGGCCACGGCGCTCAGGAAGGCGCCCCAGGCGAAGTACGCGCCGAAGAGGTTCGAGTACCACATCGGCGAGAGCGACATCACCTGGTCGAAGCCGAGGATCGAGAAGCCAAAGGCGAAGATCAGCAGCAGCGCCGGCGAGATGCGCCGCAGGCTCCGCGCCGAGCTCTCCCGCTCGAGATCGTCTCCGCGCCAGCCGCGCGTCCAGCGCTCGACCATCGCGCGGGCGGCGCCCGACGACGCCTCGACGCCATGGAGCGTCGGGCGAACGGAGTGATACAGGTAGCGGATCGAGAAGAAGGCGAGCAGGCCGAGGATCAGCAGATCGACGATCACGAGCCGCGGAACGTTGAGCCAGGCGGCCTTCGCAGGGACCGGCTCCGCGATCCACGGGTAGATGTGATCACGGCCAAGGAAGCCGATCGCGCCGAGGACGAACGAGACGGGCACCCACGCCGCGAGCCCTTCGGCGACACGGCGCACCGAGCCAGGCCAGTGCGCACCAACGGTGACGAAGATCGCGGCGATCACGACGCCGCCCTGCCCGAGACCTGCGAAGTAGAGGAAGTTGACGTGGTAGGCGCGCCACGCGGTGTCGGCGTCGGTCGACAGGCCGTAGGCGAACGCGAGCACGCCGATCGCGGTGAGTGCGAGGCACATCGCAACCAGCGCACCGGGAATGGGACGCGGACGCGCGACCTCGGCCAGCGGCTCCTTGAAGGCAGTCACGGGCGCCCTCCACTCGGCGCTACCGACGCGACGCTCTTCTCGCCGGTCGGGAACAGGTATCGCATGTAGTTCACGATGTCCCAGCGCTCCTGCATCGTGAGGCGGCCGTACCCCGGCATGCGGCGGCGTCCGTACTCGATCGTCGCGTACAGATGCCCGTCGGAGCGGCCCTTGGAGACCACGAGCGGAAGCACGCCGAGGAACACCTTCGCCACCGGACCGTCGGCCATGCCGGTCAGTCCGTGGCACGGAGCGCAGAAGACCTCGTACTGCTTCTTGCCGCTCGCGAGCGAGCGCAGATCGGCGGGAACCGGATTCACGAGGCCGTTCGCGACGTCGTCCGGGATCGCCGTCGCCTCGTTGAGCGTGTCGTCGATGACCGTCGTCGGCGGAGCCAGCAGGCCGTCCGTCGGTACGGTGCCCTCGGGCGGCGTGAAGCCCTGCGGATGCCCGGGGACCCCGGTGTTCTCGAACGCCTGCCCCGCGATCTGCCGCTTCATCTGCGGGAACCAGGTCGGCGACCACTGCTCCCAGCATCCCATGTTGCCGATCGCCACCGCGAGCAGGCCGGCCGCCGCCAGCGTCTGCGCCCTACGCCTCGACAAGGCTCACCTCCATGGCCCTCGCGGCGCGCAGCAGTGCGTCGATCTCCGCGACGTCGCGCTCCTTGCAGCGCACGACGAGGCCGAAATCTTCCGCCGAGAAGCGCGGGTCGTACGCCACGTCGGTCTTGCCGAACTTCCCGTAGGGAAGCCCGCCGACGAGGAATACTCCCAGCACCGTCATCAGCACACCGAACAGGATCGTGAGCTCGAAGGAGATCACCGTGTAGGGCGCGTACGACGAGATCGGCTTGCCACCCACGATCAGCGGCCAGTCCTCGGACATCAGAACCGCCATCGCGTAGCCCGTGACGGCGCCCACGAGGCCACCGATCAGCGTGAAGTAGCGCACCTTGCTCGGGCCGGGGTCGAGGGCGACGTCGAGCTCGTCCGAAGGGACAGGCGAGTAGATCTCGAGATCAGTGAAGCCGCGGGTCCGCAGCTTCTCGGCGACGTCGCCGAGGTCTTTCGGCTGAGCGAAGACTCCCACCAGCGTCGGCATCAGTGCGTCTCCCCGTAGCCGTGCGCGTGCTCCCAGAACTCCCCCTTGTGCTCCTTCTCGTGGATCACGATCTCCTTCACCTCGGCCACGGCGACCACCGGGAAGAGCTTGAGGAAGATCAGGAAGAACATCCCGAAGAACGCGAAGCTGCCAGCGAGGATCGCGAGCTCGGGCGCCTCGGGCGTGTAGACGTTCCACGCAGCCGGGTCGAACTCGCGCGAGAGGCCCGTGATGATGATCACGTATCGTTCGAACCACATGCCGACGTTCACGAGGACGGACACGGTGAACAGGGTCGGCAGATGGAGCCGCGCCTTCTTGAACCAGAGGATCTGCGGAACGAAGGCGTTGCAGATGATCATGATCCACGCCGAGATCCAGTACGGACCGAAGGCGCGGTACCAGAACGAGGTCTTCTCCGGCTCGACGCCGCTGTACCAGGCGATGAAGTACTCGGTTCCGTACGAGTAGCCGACGATCAGCGACGTGAGCAGGATGAACTTCGCCATGTTGTCGAAGTGATAGTCGGTGATGTATCGCTCGAGGCCGAAGATCCGGCGCACCGGGATCATCACCGTCAGCACCATCGCGAAGCCGGAGAAGATCGCGCCTGCGACGAAGTAGGGTGCGAAGATCGTCGCGTGCCATCCGGGAACGATGGACATCGCGAAGTCCCAGGACACGACGCTGTGCACCGAGAGCACCAGCGGCGTCGCGAGGCCGGAGAGGTGGAGCACGGTACGGTTGTGCGCCTTCCACTGGCGGGACGTTCCCTGCCAGCCGAGCGCGAGAGCGGTGTAGAGGATCTTGCGCCACCCCTTCGTACGGTCACGCGCGATCGCGAGGTCCGGGATCAGGCCGACATAGAGGAACAGGATCGACGTCGTGGCGTAGGTCGAGATCGCGAACGTGTCCCAGACCAGCGGGCTCTTGAAGTTGACCCACAGTCCGCGCTGGTTCGGGTACGGAAGAATGAAGTACGACTTCCAGATCCGGCCCACGTGAATGCCGAGGAACTGGGCGGCCGTGAGCACCGCGAACACCGTCATCGCCTCGGCGCTGCGGTTGATCGCGTTTCGCCACTTCGAGCGGAAGAGATACAGGATCGCCGAGATCAGGGTCCCGGCGTGCGCGATCCCGACCCAGAACACGAAGGTGACGATGTAGACGCCCCAGAAGATCGGGTGCGCGTATCCGGCGACCCCGAGCCCCTCGTACACCTGGTAGACCCAGACGGCGCCGGCGACGTGAACCACCAGGACGCACAGACCGAGCAGCGCCCAGTAGCCGATTCCGGGGTTGTCCATGACCGAGAGCAGGTCGCGGTTGGCCTGCGAGTCCGCGGGCGACGAGGCGGGTTGCATCAGCTCGGCAACGGAGACGGCAGGCGGCGGCGTCATGGTCTAGGCCTCGACCGGTCCGCGCGTCACCTTCGCCAGGTAGGTGACCGAGGGCCGGGTGTTGAGCACGTGCAGCGCGTGGTAGCCGCGCGCGGGGTCCTTGCCGAGCTGCACCGCTCGGCTGGTCTCGTCGCGGAGGTTTCCGAAGACGATGGCGTCCGTCGGGCACGACTGGGCGCACGCCGTCGTCACCTCGCCGTCGGCGATCGCACGGCCGAGGTTCTTTGCCGTCTGCCGCCCGAGCGCGATCCGCTGGACGCAGAAGGTGCACTTCTCCATCACGCCCTGCCCGCGCACGGTCACGTCGGGATTGAGTCCGAGCTCCATCGGGTACGGGAATCTCGATTCCTCGGCGGCGTAGTCGTAGAAGTTGAAGCGCCGCACCTTGTACGGGCAGTTGTTCGCGCAGTAGCGCGTCCCGATGCAGCGGTTGTAGATCATCCCGTTGAGACCCTCGTCGCTGTGCGAGGTCGCGATCACCGGGCACACCGGCTCGCACGGCGCGGCGCCGCACTGCTGGCACATGACCGGCAGGTGCCGCACGTCGACGTCGCCGAGCGCGCCGTGGTCGCGAATCGGGGGCCGGCCCGGGACGTAGTCGACGACGCCCGGCCCGACGTAGCGCTCGATGCGAATCCACGACATCACGCGCCCGCGGATCACCTGCTCCTCACCGACCACCGGGACGTTGTTCTCGACGTAGCACGCGACGACGCACGCGCTGCAGCCGTTGCAGCGGTCGAGGTCGACCGTCATGCCCCAGCGGTACGGAAGGTCGGGATGGGCATCGAGCTTCGCGTCGAACGGGACGAGCATCTCGTGATGCCCTCCGCCCTCGCCGTGCGCGGTGTCGCCGGCTCCGTGCGCGTCGCCGCCTGCGGCGTGCTCTGCGCCCGCCGCAGGCGCGGCACCGGCCGCATGCGCCGTATCGTGCCCCTGCGCGGCCGCCGCGGTCGCGAGCGCCGAGACGGGAACGGCCTCGGCGAGCTGCCGCTCACGCTGGTTGTCGAACTTCTGCAGGATGGCGACCTGCTCGGAGCGACCCGTTCTCGACAGCTTCGCCTTCGTCGAGAGCCAGGCGCGGCCGCCTGCTTCGTCGGCCGCCGAAGGGAGCGACGCAATGACGTTCACGCCGCGCGCTTCACCCGCCGTCGTCACGCCTCCGCGCGAGGCATAGCGTCCGACCGTGTGCCCCTGCCCGATCCCGACGGCGATCACATCGTCGCGCAGCGCTCCACGTGGAACCGCGGGCGCCTCGAAGCGGCCAAAGGGAGTCTCGACCGAGACGACGTCGCCGAACTCGACGCCGAGCTTCTGCGCCGTCGCGTTGCTGATCTCGACCCACGACTGCCAGGCGATCTTCGTCACCGGGTCCGGAACTTCTTGCAGCCACGGAAGATTGGCGCCGCGACCGTCGTAGAGCAGCGGCGAAGGCACCGCGAGGAGCGTCCACTCGCCGTCGCCCTCGAGCAGCGGCTCGGTGACCTCGATCTTCGCAACGCCCGGCGAGAGTGCGACGCCCGC
>JADLGR010000026.1 GCA_020849175.1 Deltaproteobacteria bacterium | reverse complement strand
TTCCCGACCTGCTGCGCGACGCCCATGAGGTGAAGCGCGAGCTCGGGCGGAAGGTCGATCCAGTGGTCCACTTCGAGCCGCGGAACGACGAGCGTGTGCCCGGGCCGGATGGGGTTGATCGTGAGGAAGCCGACGGCGTGGTCGTCCTTCCAGACGAAGCGGCCGGGAAGCTCTCCCCGGATGATACGGGTGAAGATGCTGGCCACGATGCCTCCTCGCGCTGACCCGCCGGTACGGTACCCTCCGCAGGCCCCTCGAGCCCGCGGAAAGGCCCCCCAATGTACTTCCTCGACCTGCTCATCGCGGCGAGCGCCGGTGCTCTCGTCGGCCTGCTCGTCGGCCGCCGCAACAGCCGCGACCGCCTGCGATGCCGGGAGCTCGAGACCGAGCTGACGGGGGCTCGCGCGGACGCGGCCCGCTACCGCGACGAGGTGGCGACACATTTCAGCAAGACCTCGGAGCTGGTGCGCGGTCTCACCCTCCAGTACCGGGCCGTCTACGACCATCTGGCGGATGGCGCTCGCACGCTCTGTCCGGAGCGAACGATGGAGCTCGCCGAGGGCCACGCCGCGCTCGCGCTCGCGTCGGAATCGGCCGAGGCCGAGGAGCCCGCCGCGCCCGAGCCTGCCCGTGAGCCCGAGACGGCCGCGGCAGCGCACTGAGCGCGTCGCGCGCAGCACCAGGATCCACGAATCCCCCAACCCCCCAATCGAGAGAGGAGTTCGACCCATGGGCAGGAAGGTCTACGTCATCGGCGTCGGAATGACGAAGTTCGAGAAGCCAGGCTCGAAGCAGTGGGACTACCCGGACATGGCGAAGGAGGCGGGCGAGCGCGCGCTGGCCGACGCTGGAGTCCCGTACGACGCCATCGAGCAGGCGGCGGTCGGCTACTGCTACGGCGAGTCGACGGCGGGCGAGCGCGCGGTCTACACGCTCGGCCTGACGGGCATCCCGATCTACAACGTCAACAACAACTGCTCGACGGGCTCGACGGCGCTGTTCATGGCCAAGCAGTTCGTCGAGGGCGGGCTCGCGGAGTGTGCGCTTGCGCTCGGATTCGAGAAGATGGAGAAGGGCTCGCTCGGCGCGAAGTGGACCGACCGCGTCAATCCGATGGACAAGCACTTCACGCTCATGATGCAGCTCCGCAAGTTCGTCGCTGCGCCGCCGGCGCCGCAGATCTTCGGCAACGCGGGCCGCGAGCACATGGAGAAGTACGGCACCACGGCCGAGCAGTTCGCGAAGATCGGCTGGAAGAACCACAAGCACTCGGTGAACAACCCGTACTCGCAGTTCCAGGACGAGTACACGCTCGACCAGATCAAGGCCGCGCCGATGGTCTACGAGCCGCTCACCAAGCTCCAGTGCTGCCCGACGTCCGACGGAGCCGGTGCGGCCATCCTCGCCAGCGAAGACTTCGTCAAGAAGCACGGCCTCGAGAAGCAGGCCGTCGAGATCGCAGGACAGGCGATGGTGACGGACCTGAAGAGCACCTTCGACGAGAAGAGCTGCATCAAGCTCGTCGGCTCCGACATGACGCGCAAGGCGGCGGAGAAGGTGTATCGGCAGTCGGGGCTCGGGCCCGAGAACGTCGACGTCGTCGAGCTGCACGACTGCTTCTCGACCAACGAGATGATCACCTACGAAGCGCTCGGCCTGTGCCCGGAGGGCAAGGGCGGAGAGTTCGTCGACTCGGGGGCCAACACCTACGGAGGTAAGGTCGTCGTGAATCCGTCGGGCGGGCTCATCTCGAAGGGACACCCGCTCGGCGCGACGGGCCTCGCACAGTGCGCAGAGCTCAACTGGCAGCTTCGCGGCCTCGCCGAGAAGCGGCAGGTCGCGGGGGCGAAGGTGGCTCTCCAGCACAACCTCGGCCTCGGCGGCGCTGCGGTGGTGACGCTCTACCGCAAGGGCTGATCCGCGCACGGTCGATCCGGCGGCGCACGCGCGCGACTCGGGTATCTTGCGCGCGCGTGCGCCTCTCCAAAGCGACCAAGCTCGCCTACTCGCTGGGCGACCACACGCTCAACGTCGCGCTCTCGGTCCTCTCGCTCTTCTATCTGTTCTTTCTGACGGAGGTGGCGGGGCTTCGTCCTGCGCTGGCGTCGGTCGTGCTGCTGCTCGGACGAACGATCGACGCCTTCACCGACCCGCTGATGGGAAGGCTCTCGGACCTGACACGCTCTCGGATGGGGCGTCGGCGTCCGTATTTCCTGATCGGCGCTCTTCCCTTCGGCGTCAGCTTCGCGGCGCTCTTCGTCTCGCTGCCCGAGGCATCGGAGTCGGCGCGCTTCGTCTACTACACGGCCGCGTACGCCCTTCACACCATCGCCTCGACCATTCTCTCGGTCCCGTACATGGCGCTGCTGCCGGAGATGAGCCTCGACTACGAAGAGCGAACGAGCCTCAGCACCTACCGCTCGGCTGCGAGTGTCGTTGGAACGATTCTCGCCGCCGTGGCGACGAAGCCGACGGTCGACGCCCTCGGCGGCGGAGCGCAGGGATTCCTGCTCGTCGGCTGCGTCTACGGCGCCTGGCTGGCCATTCCGTGGGGCATCGTCTTCCTGCGCACGCGCGAGCGTCCTGAGTTCCAGCGCGAGCCGCGCACGTCGTTCTTCGAGGGACTTCGTCTCGTCGCACGCCACCGCGCGTACCGCACGCTGATGGCGCTCTATCTCTGCTCGCGCATCGCGATGGACGTGGTCGGCGCCATGCTCATCTTCTACTTCACCTACTGGCTCGGTCGCCCGGCCGACTTCGAGGTCGCGATGGGGCTGCTGCTGGTCGCGGCCGTCGCCTCGCTTCCGTTCTGGCTGCGCGCCTCGGTCGGCACCGACAAACGAACGCTCTTCATCGTGGGCTCGTGCTGGTGGGCGGTCGCGCAGATCTTCTTCGTGGTGGCGACGCCAGCCTGGCCGGCGTCGGCGATCTTCGGGCTCGGCGTGCTGGCCGGCATCGGCTACGCAGTCGCGGACCTCATGCCGTGGTCGATGCTCGGCGACGTCGTCGACGCCGACGAGCTGCGCACCGAGGAGCGGCGCGAAGGCATCTACGCCGGCTTCTTCACCTTCTTGCGCAAGCTCGCGGGCGCGACCGCAGTCGCGCTCGCGGGCCTCGCGCTCGAGTTCGCGGGCTACGAGGGAGGCAAGGGGCAGTCGGCGACGGCGCTCGAAGCGATCCGCTGGCTCACGGGAGCGGCGCCCGCCCTCTTCATCGTGCTCGGGATCGTGCTCGCCCGAGGCTATCCGATGTCACGCGAGCGGCACGCGGAGGTTCGGCGCGCGCTCGAACGCCGCCGCGGAGCGCTCTAGGCCGCGACGAGCCCTGCTCCGCGCAGCGTGTCCTCGACGAAGCCCCTCACCTCCGGCTCGAAGGCGATGCTCATGTGGCTCCCCTGGTACCAGAGCATCCGCGGCCGCCGCCAGTGGACCCACAGATCGCGCACCTGATCGGCAGGTACGAGTCGATCAGCGACACCACCGAAGATTGCGCGCCCTTCGTGCGGCACCTGCGTCTCGAGCGCGAGCGGGGAGACCACGCGCAGCACCTCGTCGACGGCGTCGCGCGCGATGCCCTTGTGCTCGAGCGAGCGGACCTGCAGGGTGGGACCGTGGCGCCAGACGAGGCGCGCGAAGTCCGTCGCCGGGATTCCCGGAATCGCGCACGCGAGGCCAGGCGCGAGGCTCGACAGCACGGCGGTGTTGTAGCCGCCGAGCGAGAGGCCGTAGACGCCGACCTTCGTCGCGCCCTGTGCGCGCACCCACGACAGGATCCTGCGCATGTCCCACATCGCCTGCGC
>JADLGR010000025.1 GCA_020849175.1 Deltaproteobacteria bacterium | reverse complement strand
CGCGCGCCGCCGGCACTCGAGTCACGCGCGAGCCGGGGCCCATGAAGCACGGAACGACCGTGATCGCGTTCCTCGAGGATCCCGACGGCTACAAGATCGAGCTGATCCAGCGCTAGGGAAGCTCTGCACGGGCCGTCCTCGCGGCGCGGGGGACGCGAACGTCTGCTGCTTGGCCATGATTTCACCCCCCGCACGCAGTTCTACCATGCCGGAGGCGACTTCTGCAGAGCTTCCCTAGTTCCCGAAGTCCCAGCTCTCACCGGCGTGGTGGCGGTGGAGGACGTTCTTCGCGATCAGGATCTTGTGTACCTCGTCGGGACCGTCCGCCAGACGCAGGGTGCGAGCGCCTTGATACATGGCGGCGAGCGGCAGGTCGCCGGAGACTCCCGCTGCGCCCCAGACCTGGATCGCCCGGTCGACCACCCGCGAGTACGCCGCCGGAACGAAGATCTTGATGGCCGAGATCTCGGTTCGCGCGTCGAGCCCGCTGTCCATCCGCTCGGCGCAGTGGATCGTCATGAGGCGGGCCGCCTGGATGTCGATGTACGAGTCGGCGATGAAGCCCTGAACGAACTGCTTGGTCTCGAGCTTTCCTCCGTGAACCTCGCGCTCGGCTGCACGCTGCACCATGAGGTCGAACGCGCGCCACATCTGCCCGACCGAGTTCATGCAGTGATACACGCGACCCGCGCCGAGGCGGTCCTGCGCGGCGCGGTGGCCGGATCCCGTCCGTCCGAGCTGATTCTCCACGGGAACGCGGACGTTCTCGTACGAGATCTCGCAGTGGTCGCTCTCCTGTCCCCAGACCTCGATGTTGCGGAGCACGTTCACTCCGGGCGTGCTTCTGGGCACGATGATCTGCGTCATCTTGCCGTTCTGCTCCGCCGGACCGGACGAATCCTCCGTACGGCACATCACGATGAAGAAGTCGGCACGCTTCCCGTTCGACGTGAACCACTTGAGGCCGTTGATGACCCACTCGTCGCCTTCGCGCCGCGCGGTCGTGCGCAGGGAGCGCGGATCGGAGCCGGCGGTATCGGGCTCGGTCATCGAGAACCCGGATTCGAGCTTCCCCTCGGTGAGCGGAATCAGCCACTTGTGGATCTGTTCGGGCGTTCCGTACTGCGCGAGGATCTTCTGATTGCCCGAGTTCGGCGCGACGACGCCGAACAGTGCGGCCGCACCGAGCGTGTACGCGAGCACCTCGTTCATGTACGCGTGTTCGAGAAAGCTGAGGCCGCAGCCACCGTACGTCTCCGGAAGATGCGGCGCCCAGAGGCCCGCCTGCTTCACCTTCGCCTTCACGCCTTCGCGCAGCTCCCGTGCGCGTCGTCGCGTCGCTTCGGGAGCACCCGGACGACGAGCCGCCCAGAGCTCGTTCTCGTGCGGCAGGATCTCCTTGTTGACGATCTCGGCCGTGAGCAGGCGAATCTGGTTGATGCGATCGCTGACGTTGGGAATCGACTGGACGTTCATCGGCACGCTGGCTTCCTCCCGATGTCGAACAGGAACGTCTCCACGTGAACGCGCCCGCTCAGAAGGGGACGCGCAGGACGTACGGGCTCGTGACGGGCTTTACATCCGCCGGGATCGCCTCGCTCGTCCCGCGACGGGCCAGCTCGGCCTGCGGCCCGTAGACGTTCCATTCGGGATGCGCCTCGATCAGAGCGAGGGCGGCAGCGTGCAGCGCCGCGGCCTCGTCGCGGCGCCCGAGACGGTCGGCAGCAATCGCGGAGAGCGAGAGCGCGTCGATCCGAACGTCGTCGGATGCGGTCGCTGCACGCGCGCGCGCGAGGACGGCCTGCGCGCCAGCCGCGTCGCCTGCCGCGAGCTTCACGTGGCCGGCTCCGAGCGCGATGCGGGTCGGATCGAGGACGGGTGGACTCTCCGCGAGAAGCTCGTCGAACAGCCCCACGGCCTCGCCCGTGCGCCCGTCCTTCGCCGCGTGGAGCGCACGCCGCGCGCGATCGATCGACGCGCGCTCGCGCACCTGCGCCACGCTGCCGGCGAACGCCGATGCCGCGATCGCCACCGAAGTCGTGTCCGGCGCGAGCGAGAAGCCCTCGTACGCGCCGAACGGAGCGAAGGGCTCCATGCTGGTCGCATGCCACAGTGTTCGCGACGCCGGGTGGACGATCGCGGCATTGAGCACGTAGAGGTTCGCGACGTTCGACGCGTTCGGCCACGGATGCGTACTGCGGTCGCGTAGGATCGCAGCGGCGGCGGCGGGTGTGAGCCGCCCGACGCCGGCGGCTCGCACCGCCGCCTCCATCCCCGCGAGCCGATCGAACGAATCGGGAGACCGATAGCGATCGAATGGAATCATCTCCGGCGTTCGTGCGTGGTTGCTCTGTGCGAACCAGTCACCGTCCGGACGAAACACAGCACACCGCTTCGGCGTACACTCGACCATCGCCATGTCGCCCGCGGCGTCGGCCATCACCATGAACGTCGAGATGCCGCGCTCGCGTGCCGCCTCGAAGATCTCGATCCCCTCGGCGACGCTACGCGCCTTCTGCAGCGCGCGCCGATGGGGCCACTGCGGGAGCAGCATGCCCACCTGCGGATCGGTCTCGAAGTAGTTGAACGAGAGCGCGAAGCCGGCTGCGTTGACGCCGACGGTCGGCAGACCCACGAGCGGCCAGCCGGCGAACAGGTGCTCTAGATCACCGTTGTCCGGGCGATAGTGCACGACGACCGGCCGCCGCACGCCGAGCCCGTCGTCCCAGTCGACGTTGCGGCCGATGAGCGCCGCGCCGTCGGCGGTCGCTCCACGTGTCGCGGCGAAGACCGTCGAACCCCCGCCGAGCGAGAGCAGCGCACGCATGAGGTCGCTGCGCGAGACACCGAGCCCCGCCGCCATCCCTGCGAGCTCGTCGTGGAGCGAGCTGTCGTCGAAGCTGCCGCCGATTGCGGCCCACACCGGAATCCCGACGACGTCGAGAGCGGCCGCGCCCACGCCGCCTTGCGCGACCGCACGATCGTGGTCGGCCTTCTGGAGCCCATAGACGCGCCTTAGATCGTCACCGAGCAGCTCCGCCTGCTGCCGACCCATCGCCTCGTAGCTCCCGGCGACCTCGAGGACGATCAGATCTCCGGCATCCCGTCGCGAGGGCCGGGGGTCGGCCGGCGGCGGCGCTCCGGCGCTCGCTGCGACGGCGAAGCCGGCAACGAGAAGACCCAGGCCGAAGAGAGAACGCGTTCGTCGCATGGAGACCCATCCCGAGGGCCGGCTCCTCGTCACGCGGCACGGCGCCGCCCGTCCGGCACCTGCGGACTCTGCCTCACCACGGCCGGCGTGTCCCGCGAACGGCCGTGCCGGCGGACGCCCCTCGCTGCGTCGGATACCGTCCGCGGGAAGCGGAGGTTCCCGATGAAGCTCGGTCTCATGCTCGGCTACTGGGGCGCACAGCCGCAGGATCCGATCGATCTCGTTCTCGAGGCCGAGCGTCTCGGCTTCGATTCGGTGTGGGCGGCCGAGGCGTACGGGTCGGACGTCTTCTCTCCGCTGTGCTGGATCGGCGCGCGCACGTCGCGCATCAAGCTCGGTACGGCCGTCATGCAGCTCTCGGCGCGAACACCGGCGTGTGTCGCGATGACGGCGGCTACCATCGACCACCTGTCGCAGGGGCGCCTCATCCTCGGCGTCGGCGTCTCCGGCCCGCAAGTGGTCGAAGGCTGGTACGGACAGCCGTTCCCGAAGCCGCTCGCGCGGACGCGCGAGTACGTCTCGATCGTCCGCAGGGCGCTCGCGCGCGAAGCGCCGCTCACGAACACGGGCGAGCACTACCCGCTGCCCCACCCCGGCGGCACCGGCCTCGGCAAGCCGCTCAAGCTGATCGTCCATCCGCGCCGCGCGCGGATCCCGATCTACCTCGGAGCCGAAGGTCCGAAGAACGTCGCGCTCGCGACCGAGATCGCCGACGGCTGGCTCCCGATCTTCTACTCGCCGTACCGCCACCACCTCTACGCCGAGTCCCTGAAGGACGCGAAGCCGGGCTTCGAGATCGCGTGCACCGTGACCGTGAACGTCGCCGACGACGTGAACGCGGCGCTCGCGCCGGTTCGGATGGCGCTCTCGTTCTACATCGGCGGCATGGGCGCCCGCGACCAGAACTTCCACCTGAACCTCATCAAGCGCATGGGCTTCGAGGAGGAGGCGCTGCGGGTGCAAGATCTCTTCCTCGCGGGAAAGCGCGCCGAGGCGATCGCGGCGGTGCCGGACGCGCTCTGCGACGAGATCTCGCTGTGCGGCCCGCCGGCGCGAATCCGCGAGCGGCTGGAAGCCTGGAAGAAGAGCCCCGTGACGACGCTCCTTGCAGCAACGCGCGATCCCGCCGCGCTGCGGCTCCTCGCGGAGTCCGTGGCGTAGCCGGAGCGGCGCCGGACACTCCCGGCCGCGCGCGATACGCTCTGCGCAACGAGGGGGAACCATGACTTCCGGACTGCGCTCGCTCATCGACTGCGGCACCAAGCTCTGGCTCGACTCGATCGACCCCGATTTGGTCCGCAAGAACCGCGCGCTCGGTGCGACGGGCGCGACGTCGAACCCGATCATCATCTCCGATCTCATTCGCACCGGCCGCTTCGACGCCGATCTCGCCGACCGCATCAAGCACGGCCTCGACGACGCCGCGATCTGCTGGCAGATGGCGGACCAACTCGTGAAGCAGGCGCAGGACGTCTTTCTCCCGGTCTGGGAAGAGACGCGCGGCGACGACGGCTACGTGAGCTTCGAGCTCGACCCGCTGCTCGAGGACCCGGAGACCGGGCCACCGCACGCCGCGCGCGTCGCGCGCTACGTCGAGCTGGGGAAGAAGTGGTCCGCGGGGCGCGCGAACCGCATGATCAAGGTGCCGGCGACGGCCGCGGGCCTCGCTGCGCTCGAAGAGCTGGCCGCAGCGGGCGTCACGATCAACGTGACGCTCATCTTCACCGAGCGGCAGTACCGCATCGCCCGCGAGGCGGTCTGGCGAGGCGCGCAGCGGCGGCCCGACCTGAAGGGCTTCAAGAGCGTCTACAGCATCTTCGTCTCCCGCGTCGACGTCTACACCGAGGAGCACTGCTCCGATCTCGGCCCGCAGGCACAGGGACAGGTCGGCATCGTGAACGTGAAGAAGCTCTGGCGCGAGAACCAGGAGTTCTGGCGCGACAAGGCCCTTCCACTCCGGCAGGAGATCATCTTCGCGAGCACCGGGACCAAGAAGAAGGAGGACCCGCCCGACAAGTACGTCGACGCGCTCGCAGGGAGCGACATCCAGACCAATCCGCCCGCGACCAACGATGCCGTCGAGGCGCTCGGCAAGCGCTACGTGCGCCGCGTCGACCAGATGCCGGCCGACGCCATCGTGCGAGAGATCGAGCAGAAGGTCGACCCGGCGAAGCTCGAAGACGTGCTGATGCGCGAGGGCGTCGAGAAGTTCGTGAAGCCCCAGAAGGCCCTCCTCGCGACGGTGAAGGAGAAGCGGGCGACGCTCGCGCCAGGGCGTTGACCCCGGCCGCGCCGGACGACGAAGGGGCTGTTCCTCTGTCGCCGCACGGCGCACCGGACTCCGCCGCGGGCGAGATCTCGCCCGCGCGTGCGGTCGCGTACGCATCGGGCAACGTCGCTCTCGACGTCGCGGGCCCGCTGCTCTCGTGGCTGCCGTACCTCTACGCCCCGCCGGCCGACGCGCCGGGTGCGGTCGCGCTGCTTCCCGCCGCGACGGTGGGCGCGCTGCTCCTCGTCGGCCGCGTCGTCGACGGCTTCGCGGAGCCCGTCGTCGGCTTCCTCTCCGACCGCGCGCGTACGCGCTTCGGGCGGCGCAGGCCGTTCATGGCGGCCGGCGCGCCGATTCTCGTCCTGACGCTGCTCGGCCTCTTCTTCCCGCCGTTCGGCCCGGGCCATCCGTTCGAGACGTCGATCTACCTCGTCACGCTCAGCACGATCTTCTGGTGCGCCTTCACGATGGTCGGAGCGCCGTACCTCGCGCTCCTCCCCGAGATCGCACGTACGACCGAGACGCGAACACGGATCGCTTCGCTGATGACCGCGTTCTCCGTGCTCGTCATCGTCACCGGCAACCTCGTCCTCGGGCCGCTCGTCGCGGCCTGGCGTGACGGCGTCGAGATCCTCGGCGTCTCGTTCCGCAACGGCTTCGAGCCGCAGGCCGTCGCGGCCGGCGCGCTCATTCTCTTCTTCGTCGGCGTCGCGATGAGCGCGGTACGCGAGCGGCCGATCGACGTTCCCGAAGGCGGGCATCTCTCGTTTCGCAGCGCCGTCATGGAATCGGTCCGCAATCCCGCCTTCCTACCGCTCGTCGTTCCGCTGAGCGTCTTCTTGATCGGCACCAACGTCGTGGTGACGGCGGTGCCGTACATCGGACGCTCGATCCTGCACGCGACGGAGGCCGTCGCCTCGGTCGGCGCCGCGCTCGTCTATCTGGTCGCGGCGCTCGTCCTGCCGTTCCTGCGCCGCCTCGTCGACGGGCACGGCAAGAAGAAGCTCTACGGCCTCTCGCTTCTCGTGATGTCGTGTCAGTTCGCCGCGCTGCCCGTGATCGCGATCTCGCCGTGGCCGGTGGCCACCTACCTCGTGCTGCTCGCGAGCATCGGAGTCCCCGTCGGCGCGATGCTCGTTCTCGGGCGCGTCCTCATCTCCGACGTGATCGACTTCGACGAGCAGCGCACCGGGCTTCGTCGCGAGGCGATGTACTTCGGCATGCAGGGCCTCATGACGAAGGTCTCGTTCGGCGTTGGTCCGCTGATCGCGACGCAGCTCTTCACGATCTTCGGAAACACCGCCGACCGCCCGCTCGGCATCCTGCTCTGCGGTCCCGCCGCCGGCCTGCTCGGCCTCGCAGGCTGGGCGGCGTTCCGGCGCTATCCGCTGGCGTGACCGCGGGGTCCACCCGGGCAGAAGGTCCACGCAGGCGAAGCTTCGCGTGATATACCGGTCCGTGAGCGAACCGCTTCG
>JADLGR010000024.1 GCA_020849175.1 Deltaproteobacteria bacterium | reverse complement strand
GACGACCCTCGCGAGCCGCGCCTCGAAGCCTGGCTTCGCCCGTTCGTCGACGACTCCTCGCTCTGGCCGGTGCTCGCGGTCGCGGTCGGGATGATCGCGACCAACGCCGCGGCGCTCCTGGTGCTGGCGTTCCACGATCGTAGCCTCGTCGCCCTCGGCGCCGTGGCGCTGCTCGCGGCGTTCGCCGGCTTCGGTGGCGTCCGTGTCGTTCGGCGTCGCCGCCTCGGCCCGATCGGCGGCATCGTGGTCGCGATCTGCTCCATCGCCGCGCTCGAAGCCGCGCTCTACGTGCGGCTGATCGAGAACTGATGTCGAGGTCGAGGCGGCGCCACGCCGCGTCGCCCCTGAACACTGCCGCCGCGGCTCAGCGCAGCAGCACCTCGACGACGTGCTGCGCCACCGCCGAGCCGAGCCACGACCCCAGCGGTAGACAGGCGTAGATCGCGAGCCGGACCAGCGTCGAGGTGTCGAACGGCCAGGTCCTCGTCGTGCTCACACGGGCCTCGTACGCGAGCAGGTCTGCGAAGTGCCCGCCTTCGTACGCGGGGCGCCAGCCGACCGAGCGCAGCCGCGCCCGCTCGGCCGCGATCCGAGCCCGTAGCGTCGCGAGCTCCCGGCGCTTCTCTTCCAGGATTCGAGCGTGGACGCCCCAGACCGGGAGCAGAAACGAGAACGAGGCGAAGGCGAAGATCCCGGTCAGCACGACGGCAGGCGGCGCCGCTTTACCGGCGTCGAAGAAGACGAGCGCTGCAATCGAGACGAGGAGGAGCCAGCGCAGCGCTCGCCGAAGACCTCGGTGACCGAACACGTAGAGCGGCGCGAGGTCGAGGATCTCGATCGAACGCACGCAGCCCGCGAGACGCGCGAAGCGAAGGTCCTCGCGGAGTGCGGCGAACAGGGTCTTGAAGGTGGTCCATCCGAGCACGGCGCCGATGACGAGATCGAAGACGACGGAAGGCATCGCGTACGTCCGCGCGAGCAAGAAGCGGGCCGGGGCGACGTAGAGCATCGGGACGAGGGCGGCGATCAGCACGGCGCCGACGATGCCGGCCGCGTGCGGCGCGAGGCGCCATCGGTCCGGCTCGACGTCGCGCACGAGCTGGGGAGCGAGCTTCTCGATGTCGCGCCGCGAGCCGAGCTCTTCGTGACGGTGCATGACGAGAACCCCCGCGAGGAGCGCGGACACCACCACCGCGCTTCGCACCTCGACGTGCCGCCAGGCGGCGATGTCTCCGCTCAGGAGCGCGGAGAGGTTTCCATCGACGACGTCGAGTGCGAAGAAGGTGAGCGCGAGGACGATCGCAACGAGCGCGCCGACCAGGAGCGGCGGGAGGCGGATCGCCTCGAAGAGCCGCGACCACAGCGGACACACACTCGTGTAGGGAAGCGCGGAAGGGCACGGCGCAGAGCACGCAGGCGCCTGCGGTCCGGCGATGCCGGTGTGCGCTGGCGCGTTCCTGGAGGGAGCGAAGGCGAGGCGGGGTACGAGTCGCATGCGGGCCTCCGACCAACGAGGAGAGCGAAGCACGCGCCGCACGGGCGTGCTGTGAACCGCTTCACACGGCTTCGAAACGCCGCCGGTACGCGGACTTGCAGCCGCGGACGCAGCCTCCGCTAGACTCTGCCCCCGTGGCACGCCGGATCATCGTCTGCGACGGCGCCGAGCTGGCTCGCCTGTGGTCCCGGATCGGCGCAGCCGACAACGAGGAGCTGTTCTGGGTGCCACGCGAAGAGGAGTCGCGGGCTCGGCCACCGGGCTTCCGAGCGCTCCCCGGCGGGGTCTCGCCGGATGCCTTCCAGAAGCTGAACGCGAAGGAGGACGACGGCTTCGCGCTCGTATCCGAGGATGCCCCGTTCGTCCGCGCCGCGGTGGCGGCGATCGTCCAGTCGGGACCGTCGGGGGCTCCGCTCCTCGTCCTCTCCGACGACCTCGCGACGGACGACCTCCCCGAGCACCCGTGCCTTCGCCGTACGGGCTTACGCTCGCTGATCCGGGACGACGTCGACGACGAGTTCGATCATCTCAACAATCTGCAGCGCGTGACGAGCCTTCGCCGTGTGCTCGGTGCGCGGCAGAAGATCGCGATCCTCCTCCAGCCCGACCCGGATCCCGACGGCATCGCGTGCGGCTACGCGCTGCGCGTCCTCCTCGGTCGCAACCGCACGACGGCCCCGCTGGTTTCGTTCGGCGAGGTGACGCGCCCCGAGAATCGAGCCATGGTGAGCGCGCTCGGGATGGAAGTGCGAAGGATCTCACCGGAGGATCTCGACGAGTTCGATGCGCTCGCGCTGCTCGACGTACAGCCGCCGGTGTTCGGCGAGAGCATCGCACCGCGACTTCGCAGCATCGACGTGGTCGTCGACCATCACCCGGAGCGCAGCGGCTACGATGCGCTGGTCAAGGACATCCGAACGTCGTACGGCGCCACGTCGAGCATCCTGACTGAGTACGTCCGTGCAGCGGCGCTCGAGCTGCACCCGAAGCTCGCGACTGCGCTGCTCTACGGCATCAAGACCGACACGCAGCTCCTCGGCCGCGAGACGAGCGCCCACGACATCGACGCTTTCGCGTACCTGCATTCCGAGCACAGCCCGGCGCTACTGCGTCGAATCGAGCGACCCGCCCTCCCGACGCGGGATCTTCGCGCGCTCGGTCGCGCGCTCACGCGATCGACGGTCGAGGAGGGCGTTCATCTGCTCGTGCTCGGGCGCGTCCGCGAGGACGTGATCCCGCAGGTCGCCGATCTCGCGCTCCAGGCCGAGGGCGCCGACTGGGCCGTCGCCGCGGGCTTCGTCGGCCCGGATCTCGTCTTCTCCGTGCGTAACGTCGGGCACGTCCGCGCCGCGGGCGACGTCGTCCGGGCCGTCGTCGAGGGCGTCGGCGTCGGAGGCGGACACCGCTCCATGGCGAAGGGGATCATCCCGCTGAAGGCCTTCCGCAAGGTGTACGGCGGTGCAACGCACGCCGTCGTCCGCAGCGCGCTCTTGCAGGCGTTCATCGCGGCGATCCGGCGCGAAGAGATCCCGCGCCAGGACGTCGCACGCGAGGAGAGCTGACCGTGTCAGGGCCGGTTCGGCTCACGGATACGGAGCTGCACGCCGCGCTCGGCGCGATGCCCGGGTGGGAGATCCGCGACGGCAGGCTGCACCGCACGTTCCGCTTTGCCGACTTCAGCGCCGCGTTCGGATTCATGACGCGCGTGGCCCTCGTCGCGGAATCGATGAACCATCACCCCGAGTGGCGCAACGTGTGGAGCGTGGTCGAGATCGACCTCACGACCCACGACGCCGGCGGCATCACGGCGCTCGACGTGACGCTCGCGCGGCGAATCAGCGAGCTGGCCCAAGCGGTCGGCTGATCCGAGGCGCCCCGGCGCCGCTCGCCGCTCGAAATCGGGCTGGTTTCTGCACGGTCCTGGAGAGTTGCCACCTTCCTGCCGGCTCCTTGCGGCTGCGCCGTGGCAGATACACTCCCTTCGAGCGCGACCCGTCGACGGCTCGCAGCGACCCAGCCAGCACGGACCGGCCGCCCCTGGGAGACGTCGTGAAGCACAGCCTCCTCGCGATCGTCGCGCTCGTGGTCGCTCTCGCTGTCGGGCCGGCGCCCGCACTCGCCGACTGTCCGACCGGGTGCGACGACGGCAATCCCTGCACCGACGACATCTGCGACCCTGGCCTCGGGTGCGTCCACTCGAGCAACACGCTGCCCTGCACCGATGGCAATGCCTGCACGACGAACGACGCCTGCAACGGTGGTGTCTGCATCGGTGGAGACCGCGCCGCCGGCTGTGCAGCGTGTGACGCCGTCGCCACCCTCCCCGCCGCGAGTACGGTCGTGCGCGGCACGACGAGCGGAGCGAGCGATCTCGCCAGTAGCTGCGATCCGGCCGGAGCGTCGCCCGAGCGCGTCTTCCGGTGGACGCCGTCGACGTCCGGTGTCGCGACGATCCGGACGTGCGGCCTCGGCACGCTCTTCGACACCATCGTCCACGTCCGCACGTCGAGCTGCGGCAACGGCACGGAGGCGCTCTGCAACGACGACGGACCCTGCGCGAGCGGCGTGTCGGGAACGGAGGCGTCGAGCGCAACGCTCGGCGTCACGGCGGGAACCGACTACTACATCGTCGTCGACGGCTGGAACGGCGCGCAGGGCCAGTTCGAGCTCTCCGTCGTCGCGCCGACGGTCTGCGGCAACGGCGTCCGCGAGGGCGAAGAGGCGTGCGACGGACCCGATGCCGGCGGCTGCGCCACCGGACAGTGTACGCAGAGCTGCACCTGCACGACACCTCCCGGCGGTCTCCCCGATCTCTCGTCCGAGATCACCGACTGGTTCTTCGACTTCGACGCCACCGTCGCCTGGGGCGACGTGGCAGAAGGCTGTGCCGAGGCCGAGACCGGCGTCGATCTGCTGCGGCTCGGAGTGAAGAGCCGGAACGTCGGGACCGCCGACTTCGTGATCGGACCGCCGGGCTGCCCGAGCCCCTGCACGGATCACCCGCTCGAGGTCTGCGCCAACCCGGCCTTCATCTGCAGCCCCGCGCAGGGACACAACCATGGACACTACACCGACTACGCGCGCTACGAGCTGATCGACGCGAACGACCAGACCGTCGTCGTCGGGCACAAGCAGGGCTTCTGCCTCAAGGACGGCTACGACGCAGGCCCGTGTCCAAACCACCAGTTCGACTGCAACGACCAGGGAATCTCCAAGGGCTGCGCGGACCTCTACGAGTCGACCCTCGGCTGCCAGTATCTCGACATCACGGGCGTACCGGCCGGGACGTACACGCTGCGCGCGATCGTCGATCCTTTCGATCGGATTTCGGAGCTGACGAAGACGAACAACACATCGGCAGTCACGGTGACGATCCCGCCGCACGCGTGCTCGAACCCGGTGACGGTCCCGCCCGACGGCGGGACGCTCACCGGAACGACCGCGGGAACGAGCACGCTCAGCGGTGGATGCGGTGCTTCGACGAACGTGTCACCCGAGGTCGGCTTCGTCTGGACGCCGAACGTCTCGGGCGAAGCGACGCTCGACACCTGCGACGCGTCGGCGACGGCCTTCGACACCGTTCTCTACGTTCGCGAGGGCGCGTGCCGCGGCGGAGCGCAGGTCGCCTGCAACGACAACGCGACCGGCTGCAACACCGCCGTCGGAGAGAAGGGCTCGCGGGTCTCACTGTCCGTCGTGGCGGGACAGACGTACAACGTCGTGGTGGACGGCGCGAACGGCGGAGCGGGAGCCTTCCGCCTGAACGTGACGGCGCCCACGCCGCTCTCGGCCTGCGCCAATGGCGTCGATGACGACGGCGACGGTGCGATCGACTTCCCGGCCGACACGGGATGCACGAGCACGAGTGACGCCTCGGAGCAGCCGGAGTGCAGTGATACGGTCGACAACGACGGCGACGGCATGATCGACTACCAGGGAGACAACGGCTGCGCGTCGCCGGCCGACGGCCTGGAGCTGCCCGACTGCGCGGACGGCCTCGACAACGACGGCGACGGCGCGATCGATTTCCCGGCCGATGCAGGCTGCGACAGCACCAGCCCGTTCGCACGCGAGAACCCGGAGTGCAGCGACGGCGTCGACAACGACGGCGATGGAGCCATCGACCACCCGGCCGACACCCAGTGTGCGGCGCCGTCGAGCCCGCGCGAGAAGGGCGGCCTGTGTGGGCTTCTCGGGATCGAGGCGCTGCTGCCGGCCGTCCTCGCGCTTCGTGGTCGTCGGACCACCCGCCGCGCCGTACGCGCGTGGAGGACACCGTGAGACGAGGTCTGTCTGCATTCACCGCCCTGCTGATCGCCCTCGCATCGCGCGAGGTGGCGGCGGGCCTGCTCGATAGCCCCGCCCCTTCCTTCGCTGGCGGCGCCCCCGGAATCGTCGTCTACCGCATGGGGCCGGTGTACTTCGACCCGGGTGCGGTCGACACGGTGGTCCGCTGCACGAACACCGGAGACCTCTCGATCGCGGTCGCCATCGAGGTCTTCGATGCGGGTGACCGCCGCATCGCACAGGCCACGAGCGCCGAGGTTGCGCCGGGATCGGACGTCGCGTTCGGAACGTCGGCGGACGCATCGCGACCGGGTCTCGTGGTGCCCGCCGGGCTCGCCTCCGTCGCACACGGCAAGGCACGCGTGAGCGCGACGGCGAAGACGCTCTCGTGCATCGGCCTGCAAGTCCTCCGCAAGGCCGATGGCACCATTCGCGAGATGCAGCTCGAGCTCGTGAAGAAGGTCGCGTTCTAGGACACGTCTGGTGAGAGCAGCCGGTGCGCACCGGCCATTCGCTCCGGAATCGCGATGCCGAGCGGACACGATCCGAGACACGGCGCGCTGCACGTCGCGCACGCCGCTGCATTTCGGGCGAGCGACGCGTAGAGCCGCATGGCCTCCTTCTCCTGCCCGTAATCCTCGAAGTACATCCGATGCCGCAGCACGTCGTGGATCGGCAGACCCTCGGGGCAGCTCGTGAGACACAGGCCGCAGTGCGGTGCGCAGTAGGTGCCCCGAATCCCGCGATCGTACGCCTCCAGGACGGCGACGTCGTCCTTCGTGAGCTCGCGCCCCGACGCGAAGAGGTACTCGTCGACGTGTTGTGGCAGTGAGAACGAGATCACCGCGCACGAGACGTCGCGGTTCGAGAGCGCCCACTCGAGCGCCGCCTGCGAGTAGGCGTCGGCCGCGTCGCGCGTCCTGGCCAGACCGCGATGGCGGGCGCCCTTGAGCGTCTTCATGGCGACGACGCCCATGTCCTGCTGCACTCGCGCGCGGGAGATGATCTCGGGGATCTGCGGCCAGATGCCGTGGTGATACGCGAGCATCATGACGTCGAAGCGACCCGATTCGATGGCGCGGGTCGCCACCTGCACGAGGTTCGGCGTGTGACTCGAGAATCCGAGGAAGCGAACCTTTCCCTGCTGCCGGAGGCGATCGAACGCCTCGTGGGCGTTCTCGGACATGAGGCGCTCGATCTCGTCGCACGAATGGATGTGGACGAGGTCGACGTATTCGGTGCCGAGCCGCTGCAGGCTGCCGTCGATCGCGTCCACGTACGCCGACACCGGTGCGTCCGCGGGAAGATGGCCCTCGGGCGTGCAGAACTTCGTCGCGACGAAGACCGAGTCTCTCGGCACGCTCGCGAGCGCACGGCCCATCGCCTGCTCGCTACCCGAGCCGGCGTAGTCGGGCGCCGTGTCGAAGTAGTTGACGCCGCGTTCGAGGGCGAGGCGCGCCACCTGCTCTCCCGTGTCTCCGCGAATCTGACCCGTACCGAGAACGATGTCGGAGACCTGCCAGCCCGTCCGACCCAGACGCCTCCAGGCGCGTACGCGGCTTCCCTGCCATGCAGGCTTGGGGTCGGGATCCGTCGTCACGACCGTTGCGCCGAAGATCTCGGTTCCGACCGGGGACCAGCCGCGGCCCCCGTTGCCGATCCCGTAGAACGCGCGCGCGAACGCTGCTGCGCCTCCCGCCGTGAGCGCCGCCACGGCTGCTCCCGCGCCCGAGGCGGCACCCGCGAGAAAGCCGCGGCGAGCGGGATCGGTGTCCATCCGCTTCGCGCGTGAAGCCGCGCGCACGGCGAAGAAGCTGACGAGTGCGACACCGAGCAGCACGGCGATCGCGAGGACGACGCCCGCGACGGTGAAGCCGAGCCCCGGGAGAATCGCGCGACCGATCCCCTGTAAGACGTCGCCCGCCGCAAACGCCTGCGGTGCGAGGCCGATGGCAGCGCGGTAGAGGATGGGGCCCGCAGCGGCGAAGCCGACGATGGCAGCGAGAACGAGGCACGTGACCAGGACGAGACGAGGCCGGGCCGGCATCGATCGGAGCCTCCGGGCGCGAGCCCCGAAGCGGGGCGCTTCCCGCGAGTCTACATGCCGCCGCTCGACCCACCCGCAACGCTGGCGACAGTCCCTCCAGACTCCCATGCGTCAAAGGACGCAAGGAAGCGTGCGACGGCCTGCTCCGCGGTGCCCGGCTGCTCGGCCCGTGCGAAGGCGACGTAGAGCCGCGATCCGACGAGGAAGAGCCGAGTCTCCTCGGTCACACCCGGGTACGCAGCCGGCACGTACCGAAGCGCGAGGCCCGGATGGCCGTGCAGCGAGATCGGCTCTGCGGACGCACCGCTCGCCCCCATGTCGTCGAGGACGCCCTGCTTCGCCAGATCGAGGACGAGGCTCGGCGGAAGGATCGCGACGGCCATCCGCGGCACGTCGTGGTACTCGACCCGAAGGCGCAGCCCGTCGCGCGTGAGATCGAAGCTCCCCTCCTCGACCCGTCCCGCCCAGGTATCGCGGCCGGAGCGCTCGTGCATTGGCTCGGCCGGGAACACCGCAGCGAAGCGGCCTTCCGGCGACACGAACGCACTGGCCAGCTCCGCGTTCGCGGGAGCGGGCAGGCTCGCGGCGGCCCAGAGCAGGGCAGCGCCCCACCGCAGAAGCAGCTTGCGCAGCACGAAGTGGAGGTCCTCTCGAGAAGGGCGCGCGGGATGAGGCCAGACGGCAGGGGAGGCTAGGATCCCTTCCCGAAGCGCGCCAGCACCCCGGCAAGGTCCTCGACCTCCCCCGGGGAGATCCACTCAGAGCCCGCCCCCGTCTCGGCACGGATGACGACGTCGACGCTCTGCGCCCCGGTGGTCGTCTCGACGAGCCGGGCAAGGAGATCGCGCCCCGAGATCGAGAGGATCTCGCCGGCGACCCGAGCGATCGCCACCCGCGCCGGCGCCTCAGCGCCGAGCGCACGCCGCGCTGCGAGATAGACGCTGACGGCCGCGTCGTCCTGCGCGAGGAGCCCTGCGCCGAGCCGAGCCGCGCGGCGAATGGCGGCGCCCGCCGAGGCTCCGACCCAGATTGGAGGGCCCGGCTGCTGGACGGGGCGCGGCGCGATGCCGACACCTGACACCATATAGTGTCGACCCGAGAACACGACCTTCTCGCCGGTCCACGCCGCGCGCAGCAGCGCGATGCCCTCTTCGAGCCGGTCTCCGCGGCCACGGCGCTCGACCCCGAACCCGGCGAACGCCTCTGCGGCGCCGCCGAGTCCGAGAGCGAGCTCGACGCGCCCTCCCGAGAGGCCGTCGAGCGTCGCCACGTCCTCCGCCACGCGGAGCGGATGGTAGAGGGGGAGTGCGAGCGGGCCCGCGCCGATGCGAAGTCGCGTGGACCGTGCTGCGAGGGCGGCGCACAGCGGAAGCGCCGCGGGAAGGCGCGCACCGGGAGCGAGCGGACGCTCGGAGATCCAGACGAGATCGACGCCACACGCTTCCGCCTGGACAGCGTGGGCGAGGAGCGCGTCGTAGAGGGCGCCCGCCTCGCCCGGACCCGATTCGGGTCGCGGGTCGTACCGAAGCGCGAGCCGAACGGCCGGCGGCGCCACCTGGAGGCTCGTCGCGGAGCGCTTCATCCCGCCGGCAGGATGGCGTGCCCGCCCTCGCAGCGCCGCGGGGGAGGATCTGCCACATCGGCTCGTCCCTCCCCTGCAGCGCCATGGCGAAGCCCGAAGACGGCCTCGCTGCGCGGGCGCTGCTTGCTAGCCTCCGCGGGCCGTGCGCAGCCTCTGGAACGACGATCACGCCCGCGCCGCCGTCGAGCGCTGGGGACCCGCCTGCGGCGAAGCCGTCGCGCTTCGGGTCTACACGTCGCGGCTGATCGGCCAGGACCCGGACCTCGTGCTGCACGGCGGCGGCAACACGTCGGTGAAGGACGCCGTCAGCACGCTGCTCGGGGACCGCGTCGAGGCGCTCTTCGTGAAGGGTTCGGGATCGAGCCTCGACCGCGTCGAGCCGCGTGACCTGCCGGCAGTCGATCTCGCCTGGCTGCGCCGGCTGCGCGAGCTGCCGTCACTCAGCGACGAAGAGATGGTGAACCAGCTCCGCACGCACCTGTTCGACGCCAGCGCGCCCAATCCCTCCGTCGAGGCGCTGCTCCACGCGTTCCTTCCACACCGCTACGTCGACCACAGCCACGCGGACGCCGTCCTCGCGCTCACCAACCAGCCCGACGGCGCGGCGCGCATCCGCGAGGCCCTCGGCGACCGTGTCGCGGTGCTGCCGTACATCATGCCGGGATTTCCGCTCGCGAAGGCGGTCGCGGAGGCATTCGAGAAGGACCCGCGCGTCACGGGCATCGTGCTGGTGAAGCACGGACTGTTCACCTTCGGCGACGGCGCACGCGAGAGCTACGAGCGGCACATCGAGCTCGTGGACGCCTGCGAACGTCACCTCGAACGCAAGATCGCGGGTCGCTCGGTTCTCGCGCCGCG
>JADLGR010000023.1 GCA_020849175.1 Deltaproteobacteria bacterium | reverse complement strand
GCCGCCACGAACCGGAGGAATCATGCATCCTGGCCTTCGATCGACGTCCTCGAAGCGCACGCTTCGCAGGGTCGCGGCCACGGCGCTCGCGCTGGCGCTTGCCGGCAGCGCCGCCCCGGCCTTCGCGCACGACCGCGACAACAACCCGCCCGGCCACGTCGGCGGACCCGGCACCAACTGGGAGAACCGCCCCGGCCCGCGCGGCGGCCCCGGCACCAGTCCGGACCGGCACTTCCACCGCGACCGCGACAACAACCCGCCCGGCCACGTCGGCGGACCCGGCACCAACTGGGAGAACCGCCCCGGCCCGCGCGGCGGCCCCGGCGCCAGCCCGGACCGTCCGCCGCGTCGCTAGTCGCCCGGCCCGGGCTCCGGCAGGAGCCCGGGCCCGCCTTGCCGCCCGCTAGGCTTCGCGAGAAGCTTCGCTGCGTGAGCTTCCTGCGCGATCTCTCGGCCTTTCTACGCGAGGTCTACGCCTGCTGGAGCGAAGACCGCGCGCTCACGCACGGCGCTGCGCTCGCCTACTACACGCTGTTCTCGCTGGCGCCTCTGCTGGTTCTCGTGATCGCCGTCGCGGGCCTCGCCCTCGGCCGCGCCGCCGCGCAGGGCGAGATCGTCGCGGAGATGGCAGACCTCGTCGGCGAGAGCGGCGCGCGCATGATCGAGGGCATGGTCGCCCGTGCGAGCGCGCCGACGACGGGCTTCGTCGCGGGTATCGCAAGCCTCGCCACGATGGTCTTCGGCGCATCGGGTGTCGTCGGTCAGCTCCAGAGCTCGCTCAACCAGATCTGGAAAGCTCCGCCTCCGCCGCCAACGTCGAACGCCGTTCGCAGCGCCCTGCGGCGCCGAGCGGTCGCGGTCGGTCTCATCCTCGGCGTCGGGTTCCTGCTGCTGGTCTCGCTCGTGATCTCGGCTGCTCTCTCGGCCCTCCACGACCTCGCCGCAGCGCAGCTCCCGGTCGCAGCCGAGGTCGTCCCGCCGATCAACTTCGCGTTCTCGTTCCTGATCATCACGTCGCTGTTCGCGATGATCTACAAGATCCTTCCCGACGTTCGGCTCGAATGGCGTGACGTCTGGGTCGGTGCAGCGATCACGGCGGTCTTGTTCTCGATCGGTAAGAGCCTGATCGGGATCTACCTCGGCCGCGCCGGCGTGACGTCGGTCTACGGCGCCGCCGGATCTCTCGTGCTGGTGCTGCTGTGGATCTACTACTCGGCGCAGCTCCTGTTCGTCGGCGCCGAGTTCACCGAGGTCTACGCGCGTCGTTACGGCTCGCGGCGGGAGCCTTCGTCCGCGGCCTGAGCTCCGCCCTCCGGCGACGCTGCGCCGTGCTGCGCGACGAGCGCGTGCAGCGCGCCGGCGACGAGATCCGGGTGAGTGAGGGGTAGCATGTGGCTGCCGCCCGGAAGGCGGAGTAGCTCGGCCTCGGGCAGGCGCTTCGCGAGGTCTTCGCCCACGGAGACCGGGACGAGTCGGTCGTCGGCTCCGTGCAGCACGAGCGCCGGCACGCGGATCTGCTCGGGTCGGAGCGCGGCAGGCTCGCTGCGCTGTCCCTCCACGATGAACGCGGTGAGCGTTCCTGGAAGCGCGAGCATCGCCTGCGTGCGCTCCGCGTAGCCGTCGGGGATCGCCGACGCCTTCGAGAACGCCGGGACCAGGTTCTCGTGCAGGAAGGCCCTGCTCACCGGCGGCACGGTCCCGACCCAGCGCAGGATCTCCTCTCCCGCACCGGACGCGATGACGAGATCGAGCACATCGGACTCGCTCGGTGCGAACGCCGGACCCACCGCCCCGATCAGCGCCACCTGCGACACGCGACCGGGGTGCTCCGCAGCGAACGTCTGCACCACGCCACCACCATACGACCATCCGGCGAGCGCCGCGCGCTCGATGCCGAGCGTATCGAGCAGCGCGAGCAGGTCCCGCGCGTTCGACGCGTAGGTGTATTCGCCCGGCGCACCGGCATCGCGCGTCGAGCTTCCATAGCCGACACGGTCGTACGCGATCACGCGATGCCCCATCGCGGCGAGCTTCTCGGGCACGTCGCCCCATTCTTGCAGGTTTCCTGGAAGGCCGTGGACGAGAACGATGGGCGGACCCTCGCCCTCGTCGAGGACATTGAGCGCCCGGCCGCCGCCGATCTCGACGCGGCGTGCGGGCGCCGGCACGCGATCGGGATGCTGGTCCCAGCCGAACACGTGCGCGCCGAGCAGAGGCACGGCGACGACGGTGACGAGGACGAGAACGAGGACGAGGGCCAGACGACGCATTCCCGTTGTCTCCAGTCGCGGTGCTGCGAGAGCGCGCATCGTCACTCGAGCATAGAGCGCCGCGAACGGCGAGACGATCGCGGAGACGATCTCGGCCTCGATCCAGCCTCAGCCTTCTCGGTCACGCGGCAGATCGACGAGCTGGCGGGCCATCACGATGCGCTGGATCTGACCCGTCCCCTCGACGATGTCCATCGCCTTCGCGTCCCGGAACAGCTTCTCGACCAGCGAATCCCCGCGCCCGCCGACCTCGCCGAGGATCTCCATGCCGAGCATCGCCGCGTCGAACGCGGCGGCCGGAGCCACGGCCTTCGCCATCGAGGCCTCGAGCGCGTTCGGCCTGCGCTCGTCCGCGAGCTGCGCCGCGCGCCAGCACAGCAGGCGCGCGGCTCGCAGCCGCCGCCGCACGTTTGCGAGGCGATCGCGAATGCGTGGCCGCCCGAGAAGGCCGTTCGCGCGCGCGAACGCGTGCGACTCGTCGAGTGCCGCGCGCCCCATTCCGACGGCCATCGCGGCGATTGCGGGCCGCGTCGCGTTGAACGATCGCATCGCGCCTTTGAAGCCTGCGCGGCGGTCGTAGGCGCTCTCGCCGCCGAGGAGATTCGCGTCGGGAACGCAGCAGTCACGCAGCGTGAACGACGTCGATTCGTACGCTTTGAGGCCCATCTTGTGCTCGACGTGGAAGTCGCCGAGGCCTGGCGCGCCCCGCTCGACGACGAATGCGCGGTGACCGTCGCGCCCGAGGCCGGGATCGACCGTCGCGAAGACGACGATCCAGTCGGCGCGGCTCGCGTTGGCGGCGAACGACTTCGCGCCGGAGAGCACCCAGCCGCCGGCCTCGCGGTGCGCCGCCGTGCGAATGCCCGCGACGTCCGATCCGGCGCCGGGCTCGGTCATTGCGAGCGCTCCCCAGCGCGGGCGATCCGGTGTTCGGAACGGACCGAGAAACCGCTCGCGCTGCTCGGCCGTGCCGAGCGAGAGGAGGGGCGCCTCGCCGAGCCCCGGACCGGGAAACGCCACCGCGACGCCGCGGTCCCAGTACGCCATCTCTTCAGCGAGGACGACTACCGCACGTGCTCCGAAGCCGCCCGGCTCCGCAGCATCCTCGCCCGACCAGCGCGTTCGCCCGAGGCCGAGCCGGACGAGCTCCGCGAAGAACGGGTGGTCTGCGGGTATCGGCCTTCCGAGCCGGTCGGCCTCGAGACCGAGCGGCCGCATCCGTTCGCGGCCGAGCGCGCGAACACGCAGCACGCGTGTGCGAAGCCCGGCATCGAGGCGAAGGTCCATCAGGAGGACGCCGCGTGCAGCTCGCCCTGCGGGTCGTCACCGCCGAGATCCACCGGGCCGGCGATCCCGAGCAGATCGCGCTCTGCGTCGTCGCGCGCAGCGTCGATGCCGCCCAGAAGCAGGCCGAGCGCGCGCGCATCGCGCAGGTACTTCTCGACGGGATGGTCCTGCATGAAGCCGTGGCCGCCGAGGATCTGCAGTGCGTTCGGCGCGACGAACATGGACGCCTCGGCGCACTCGACGAAGGCCGACGCACACGCCTCGTCGGCCGCGAGGCCGCTGTCGAGCCGCCACGCCGCCTCCCAGACCAGCAGCCGCGCCGCGTCGACGGCCGCCGCCATGTCGGTGATCAGGAATGCGAGCGCCTGATGGTGTGCGATCGGCCGACCGAAGGCGACACGGTCACGCGCGTAGCGCCGCGAGAACTCGGCGGCCTGCCGCATCACGCCCACGAGCAAGGCGGCCGCGTGGAGCCGCGCATGGGCGAGCGTTCGCCGCGCGCAGGGCGTGCTCACCCACTCGGCCAGAACGGGCGATCCTTCGATGCGAAGCGCCGAGGCGCCCGCCGCGCGCAGCCCCGTGCCGCGAACGGGCTCGCAGGCGATGCTGTCCCGCAGCACGTACGCCCGCTCGCGCTCCAGCACGACGAGCAGGTCTGCACGGTCCGCCGGAACCCACGGCAGCGTACCGTGTGCACGCCGGCCCTCGGTGTGGATGCGCGGCATCGCGTCGAAGACCAGGATCGCTCGCGCGCCCGCAGCCTCGAGAACGGGCAGCGCGAAGGCGCGGAGCGCGTCCTCGCCGCCGAAATCGCGCAGCGCGTAGAGCACGGGCCCGAGCGGATCGAGCGCGAGCGCGGCGCCTGCATCGCCGGCGCCGAGCTCTTCACGAACGATCGCGCCCGCGAGCGCCCCGAGACCGGCGCCGCCGAGCGACTCCGGAAGCTCGAGCCGCGCAAGGCCGATCGTCTCGCAGGCGCTCGCGACGCCGCCGTCGATGCCACGCGCAGCCTCGGCGGCCCGCTCGCGCGGCCGAAGCTCCTGCGCGGCGAACGACCGCACCGTCTCTTGCAGCAGGACGAGATCGGGCGACAGCGTGAAGTCGGGCATCAGCGAAGCGCGAGAAGGGCGTGACGCCCAAAGCAGTCGCGCGTCAGTGCGCGGAGGCTGAACTGCTCGGCGCCGGCCTCGGCGAGTAGCCGGCGCGCCCTGCGTTCGACCGTGGACCGCTGCGCGCCGTCGAGCAGCACGAGGCCTCCCGGAGTGACTCGGTCGAGGAGGTCCTCGAGGACCGCATCTCCATCCAACACGAGCTCGTGTAGTGCGAGATCGAATCCGCACTGTGAGCTTTCGCGCAGCTCGCGCCACGAGAGCAGGTGCTCCGTCGCGAGGGACTCCTGCGCGAGAAACGCACGCGTTCGCGCGAGCCGCGCTGGATCGTCGTCTGCCGACCAGATCATCGAGGCTCCGTCCCGCACCGATTCCGTGCGCCGTAGCGCGACCGAGCCGAAGCCCGTTCCGATCTCGAGGATCCTGCGCGGACGCACGCGCTCGCACAGCTCGACGAGGAAGCCGGCCACCTCGAGCGACATCGCCGAAGCGGGCGGTGCGACACGCGAGACGAAGCGACGGTAGAGTGGGAGGAGCGAGGCCCGGCGTGCATCGGGCGCTCGCAGCGGCGCGAGCAGCTCGGGAAGCCGCTCGCGCAAGCGGCGCGCGTCGAGTCGCGATTCCATCGCACGCCGCAGCGCTTCGAAGCTGCGGCCACGCGCCGGGCCAATCGCGCTCGGCGTGAGCGCGCGCCAGACGCGGACCGAGAGGCGCGACCGCGGCGCCGGCTCTCCCGGCAGCGCTCGCGGTCCTCGGGTCGGGATCGCCGAGCTGCTCATCGCTCCCCCTCTCCGCGACCCGCGTGCGGCCGCGGAGCAAGGAGCCGGCGAGGCCCCTGCCTTCACGCGAGTCGCGCACACGGGC
>JADLGR010000022.1 GCA_020849175.1 Deltaproteobacteria bacterium | reverse complement strand
GAGGGCCGTCGAGGGGACGTAGCGACCTGCCTCGAGGGTGTTCACGGCCTGGCGGGTGACGCCGCACCTCTCCGCAAGTGCCTGTTGTGTGAGGCCGGCCGCCTCGCGTGCTCTTCGAACCCCGTTCTCCATCCGTGCGTCTCCTGCTCGAATGGATGTAATGTATACAGGTCACTAAGTCATACAGATATGACTTTCATCATAGTGCTCCCCGGTAGAGGCCCTCCCGGCACCACTCGCAAGCTCGACCAGATCGACCTACCCGCTGCTCGCTGGCGCTCTTGCCCAAGACGCATTCCTCCCGCGGCTCCCCGGGGCGGTTACTCGGTGGTGGCTCTCTCCCGAAGAGATGCGGCCTTCTCATCTCTGCACGGTTCGGGACGGGGCCGCAGGACGCCAGGTGCTGCACTCTTGATCGTGCCGCCGGCTCCGAGTGGCTGCGCGCCACGACCGGCGTGGCGATGCCGACGGCGCCGACACGCAGGCGTCCCACGGGCGAAGGAGATGCAGCCATGAATCAGGAACAGCGCCGCGAGTTCGTGCGTGAGCACCGCACCGCCGTCTTTGGCTTCGGCCGCAAGCACGACGGCCCGGCCCAATCGATCGTGTACTACGTCACCGACGGCGACGACATCCTCGTATCGACCATGGGTGCGCGTGCCAAGGCGAAGGCTGTTGCACGGCTCGGAAAGGTCTCGCTCTGCGTGCTCGACGAGCAGTGGCCACCGACCTACCTCGTCGTCTACTGCGATGCTCGGGTCGAGACCGAGCCCGAGGCGGTCGTCGATCTGATGATGCGCATTGCCGGCGTCATGGCGGGCAAGCCGATGCCCGAATCGGTCCGCCCTCTCGTCGCGGAGGGTGCGCAGCGCGAGGGACGTGTCGTGCTGCGCCTTCGTCCGTACCAGACGTTCCACTCGCCTCCGAAGCACGTGCACCAGGCGAGCGACGTCGGCGAGAAGCTGCTCCACGGCCTTGGCGAGTCCCTGCCCTGGTGACGTAGAAAGACGCCTCGCCATGACGTTCTGGGCCCCTCGTCGACCGAGACGGTGCAGCGCCCCGAGTGCGAGGCTGTCGGCGAGCCGATCGCCGAGCCGGTCACGCTAGCCAGAGTCTTCCCTCCGCTGATCCACTTCCTGTGCGGATGCCATGGGAAGGCGCTGACCTATGCTCGTGTCGCGAGGCGTCGGCCCGTTTTCGAAGGGAGAGCTCGTGTCCGAGCCGCAGTCTGGCATCCTTCCCCAACCGAGGGAGAGCGCTCTCTTCTTGATCCTTCGCCTCTCCGATCGGGCACGCGATGGCGCCGAGGTCGCGCGGATCGCCGCGTCACTGCCTGCACGGATCGCCTCGCTCTCGAAGCGGCGCAAGACCAGCCGGCTCGTCGGGGTCGTGGGCTTCGGCTTCTCGCTCTGGGAGACGCTCTCCCCCGGCCGGCGGCCCGCGCGGTTCCGCCCGTTCACGAAGCTCGCAAGCGAGGGGAGGATTGCCCCTGCCACCGGCGGCGATCTTCTGGTGCATCTGGTCGCCTCTCGGCCCGACGTGTGCTGCGAGATCGCGTGGCGGCTTCGCGATGACCTCGGCACGCGTGTGGAGGTGATGGACGAGGTGCACGGCTTCCAGTACCTCGACTCGCGCGATCTCACCGGGTTCATCGACGGCACCGAGAATCCCACCGGGCGAGCGCGCGCCAAGGCTGCCCTCATCGGAAGAGAGGATCCGGCGTTCGCGGGCGGGAGCTACGTCTTCACGCAGCGCTACGTTCACGACCTCGCAGCCTGGAGCCGTCTCGCGATCGCCGAGCAGGAGCAGGTGATCGGCCGTCGAAAGCGTGACAGCAAGGAGCTCTCGGCTCGCGCCAAGCCGCCGACGGCGCACATCGCACGGGTCGTGATCGAGGAGGCCGGCGAAGAGCTCGAGATCGTCCGGCACAGCTTCCCGTACGGGACGTCCGCGGAGCGGGGCCTCTTCTTCATCGCGTACACGCGTGACCTCGCCATCCCGGAGGCGATGCTGCGCCACATGGTGGGAACGACCGGCGACGGCTTGCACGATCGGCTGATGGAGTTCACGCGCGCGGTGTCGGGCGCCACGTTCTTCGCTCCGTCCCTGCGCGCACTGCGGGCACTGAGCGCGATGCGCTGAGGCGGCGCGCGCGGCTCAGTCGACCAGATCGAGTACGCCCTCGGGCGGGCGCCCGACGACGGCCCGCGACCCGCGGATGGCGATGGGGCGCTCGACGAGGATCGGGTGAGTCGCCATCGCATCGAGGACCTCGTCCTCGGTGCTCGCGGGGGTGAGGCCTGCTCGCGCGTACTCGGCCTCGCCGGTGCGCACCCAGCGAGACGGCGGGAGCCCGAGCTTCTCACCGAGGCGCGCGAGTGCTGTGCGGTCGAGCGGGGTCTTCAGATACTCGACGACCTCGAACGGAATGCCGCGCGCTTCGAGGAGCGCGAGCGCCGCCCGGCTCTTCGAGCAGCGCGGGTTGTGCAGCAGCGTCAGCATCTCGTTCTTGCTCCTCTAGCTCT
>JADLGR010000021.1 GCA_020849175.1 Deltaproteobacteria bacterium | reverse complement strand
CGAGACGGCCGCGATCTGCCGCGACAAGGACGGCAATCCCGAGCCCGACACGGAGCTGCGTGACACCGAGAGCGTGCCGCTGACCGCGGGCGACGATCCCGCCGACGGCGATGGTGTATCGGCCAGCGTTCGCGCCTTCTTCGACCGCGAGGTGAAGCCGCACGTCCCGGACGCCTGGGTCGACACGACGAAGCGCGATCCGAGGGACGGCCGCGTCGGCCTCATCGGCTACGAGATCAACTTCAACCGCTACTTCTACCGCTACACGCCGGCGCGCCCGCTCGAGGAGATCGAGGCGGACATCCGGGCGATCGAGGGCGACATCGTGCGGATGCTGGCCGAGGTGACGGGAACGAACGCCGGATCGTAGCTGTGGCAAACCGTCGGCACTTGCCGCCGACGTGCCGACATCCTGGTTCGGGAGACGGTTTCGAAAGGTTGGGGCTTGCGTAGAACCACCGACGTTACGTAACCCCTGCGGGCATGTGGCAAATCGTTGACAGACGCAGATAAATGAGCACGTTTTCCCACATGCCGAACACCGCACGGCAACGCATCCTCAGCCTGGTCCAGCCGAAGGGCTACGTTACCGCGCGCGCCGTGTCCCGGGCCGGCATCCACACCCAGGAG
The DNA here is from genome assembly GCA_020849175.1 of Deltaproteobacteria bacterium. Taxonomy (GTDB): domain Bacteria; phylum Myxococcota_A; class UBA9160; order UBA9160; family UBA9160; genus MYXO. The sequence continues at coordinate 3,967 of JADLGR010000021.1, read as the reverse complement.
CTGACGCGCCTCGTGGCCGACGAGATCCTGGAACGCGTGGGGCCCGGGAGGTATCGCCTCGCAAGCGCGGAGATCAGCGAGCACCACGGGCTCGTTCTCGCTGCGGCGGCGGCCCCCGGCGGCGTGATCTGCCTGCTGTCCGCGCTCGCCCTGCATGGCATCGGGAGTCAGCTCCCCGCCGAGGTCTGGCTCGCCCTCGAGCGAGGATGCCGCCCTCCGAAGGTCGCGAACCTCCGGCTCCGGATCGTCCGCTTCAGCGGACCCGCCTTCCACGAAGGGATCGAGGTCCGTGAAATCGAGCGCCATCGCGTCCGCGTCTACAGCGTCGCCAAGACGATCGCCGACATCTTCAAGGCCCGCAATCGCGTCGGACTCGACATCGCCGTGGAGGCGCTGCGCGAGGCGTGGCGCGACCGTCGCTTCACGATGGCCGACCTCGATCGGGCCGCCCGCGCCTGCCGTGTCGAGCGCGTCATGCGCCCCTACCTGGAGGGGGTCGTCGCGTGACGACGGGGCGCTCTCACTCCGTCCAGGTCCGGCTCGTCCAGCACGCAAAGAAGCTCGGCATCGACCCCAACGTCGTCCTGGTGCGCTATGCGAGCGAACGCCTGCTGTATCGCCTGTCGCAATCACCGCACGCCGAACGCTTCGTCCTGAAGGGCGCGCTGCTGCTCTTGGTGTGGCTCGGCGAGACGGTCCGACCCACGCGCGACGCCGACCTGCTGGGATTCGGCGAGCTGAACGTCGAATCGCTGCGCCAGCTCTTCGGCGACATCTGTACGCAGTCGGTCGAGCCCGACGGTCTCGAATTCGATCTCACGTCTCTGCGCAGCGGTCCGATCCGGATCGAGGACGCCTACGGGGGACAGCGGGTGGAGCTGACGGCCCGGCTGGGAAAGGCCCGGCTCCGGGTCCAGGTGGACGTCGGCATGGGAGACGCCATCGTTCCGGAGCCGGAGTGGCTCGAGTACCCGAGCCTTTTGGATCTGCCGCGGCCGCGTCTACGCGCCTATCGGCCGGAGACGGCTGTCGCGGAGAAGCTGCACGCCATGGTCGTGCTCGGCGCCGCCAACAGCCGCATGCGGGACTTCTTCGACGTGCGAGCCCTCGCCTTCGGCAAGTCGTTCGACGGGGCCGTGCTCGCGGAGGCCCTCGCGGCCACCTTCGCCCGGCGTCGGACGGAAGTGCCGCACGAGCTGCCGCTGGCCCTGACACGAGCATTCGCCGCGATTCCGGGCAAGTCGTCGCAGTGGACGGGCTTCACCCGTAGGTTGGTCGGCGGCGCGCCTCCGCCGGAGCTTGTGGAAGTCATCGACACGATCGCGGGTTTCGCTGGCCCGGTGATGCGCGCTGTCGCACACGGGGAGCGTTTCCTCGGGAGCTGGCCGCCGGGCGGCCCGTGGCGGCCGAGAGAGGAAACTCCGCGATGAAGCGCGAATCCAGGCTGCTCTTCGCGAAGGCGGTCGACTCGCTCGTGCTCAGCATCGAGCACTACAACCGCCCCTGGGATCGGGGACGCGTCGACGCCGTCCTGATCCTGCTGGACCACGCCTTCGAGATGTTGCTCAAGGCGGCGATCCTGCATCGGGGAGGAGCGATCCGGAAACCGAGAGAGAAGCAGACGATCGGATTCGACGAGTGCCTGCGCAAGGCGCTCAGCGGCGGCTCGGTCCAGTTCCTGAAGCAGGAGCAGGTTCTTCAACTCCAGGCGATCAACACGCTGCGCGACGCCGCACAGCACCACCTGGTCGACCTCTCGGAGCAGCACCTCTACATCCACGCCCAGGCCGGACTGACGTTGTTTCGGGATGTCGTCCGAGCGGTGTTCGATCAGGACCTCAAGGTTCATCTTCCGCCTCGCGTCCTACCGCTCTCGACCACGCCGCCGACCGATCTCGCGACCCTCTTCCAGCAGGAGGCCAGGGAGGTGCAGCGGCTCCTGAGGCCCGGCAAGCGACGGAAGGTCGAGGCCACCGCCAAGCTCCGGGCGCTCGCGATCGTCGACGGCGCCATGCGGGGCGACCGAATCCAGCCGACCGATGGTGAGCTGCGCAAGCTCGGCGATTCGATCAGCAAGGACACGCGGTGGAGCGATGTCTTCCCCGGCGTCGCCGCGATCGAGCTCACCGCCACAGGGGCCGGCCCGTCCCTCGACCTCCGCATTTCAAAGAAGGAAGGGATTCCGATCCAGCTCGTGCCAGAAGGCACTCCCGGAGCCAGCGTCGTGGCGGTTCACAAGGTGGACCCGCTCGGCTTCTACAACCTCGGCCGGGATCGGGTGGCGGAACACCTTGGGCTGTCGGGACCCAAGACCACGGCGCTGATCCGCCATGTGAAGATCAGGGACGACGCGGAGTGCTATCGCCGGATCACGATCGGCAAGGCTTCCTTCGATCGCTACTCGCAGAAGGCGATCGAACGGCTGCGCGAAGCGAAGAAGACGGCGGACATGGATCAGGTCTGGGCCGACTACCAAAGCGGACCACGCCGGAGGGCAACAGCGTGAACGAGTCCGCGCAGCCGCTGCTGCCCGCGGGTCCGCGGTACAAAGCGTACCCGTCGTACAAGGACTCCGGCGTCGAGTGGCTGGGGGAGATTCCGGCGGGTTGGGAGGTGAAGCGGCTGAAGCATCTCGCAAGCTTGAACCCGGAATCGCTCATGGAGGACACCGATCCGACGTTTGAGATGGTCTACATCGACATCGGAGGCGTTGACAGCCTCGGCCGGATCGTCAAACGGGAACAACTCACGTTTGCGTCCGCTCCATCTCGTGCACGGAGACTCGTGCGCGATGGCGATGTGATCGTGTCTACCGTGCGGACCTACCTGCGCGCTATCGCGCCGATCAGCGACCCCGAAGCCGGCATGGTGGTTTCGACCGGCTTCGCCGTCGTGCGACCAGCCGATGACCTCACCACGGACTACGCCGCGTATGCCTGTCGAGCGCCATACTTCGTCGAGCGCGTCGTGGCGAACTCGAAGGGTGTGAGCTTTCCGGCGATCAACGAAAGCGAGATGGCAACGTACGAGTTGGCCGCGCCTCCCGAGCCCGAGCAACGCGCTATTGCCGCGTTTCTCGACCGCGAGACGGCGCGGCTGGATGCGCTGGTGGCGAAGAAGGAGCGGCTGATCGAGCTGCTCCAGGAGAAGCGCACCGCCGCCATCACCCGCGCCGTCACCAAGGGCCTCGACCCGTCCGTCCCCATGAAGGACTCCGGCGTCGAGTGGCTGGGGGAGATTCCGGCGCATTGGGAGGTGAAGCGGCTGAAGGACGCAACGCGCAAGATCGGCAGTGGGAAGACACCGTCGGGCGGAGCAGAGGTGTACGTCTCAGATGGCGTGATGTTTCTCCGGAGTCAGAATGTCCATTTCGGTGCCCTGCGGCTTGACGACGTAGCATTCATTGATCCCGAGACGGATCGGGAGATGGCGGGCAGTCGAGTGGGCGAAGGGGACGTTTTGCTGAACATCACAGGAGCATCACTCGGTCGGTGCTGTGTAGCTCAGCTTGACGGTAGATCCGCGAACGTCAACCAGCACGTCTGTGTCATTCGAGCCAAACCAAACGCCTTTGAGCCGAGTTTTCTCGCTGCAGCGCTGGCCTCGCATACCGGTCAAGCGCAGATCTTCACGACCGAGAACGGGATCTCACGTGACGCGCTCAACTTTGACCAGATAGGCCGCTTGGTGCTCGCCCGTCCACCCTTCAAGGAGCAGCTAGTCATCTCGGCCCTTATCGACCGGGAGACGGCACGGATCGACCTCCTCATCACCAAGGTCCGCGACGCCATCGCCCGTCTCAAGGAGCTCCGCACCGCCCTCATCTCCGCCGCGGTGACGGGCAAGATCGACGTGCGGGAGGAGGTCGCATGAGCCCCGAGATCTCCGAGCGCGCCTTCGAGGAGGCGATCGAGTGCGCGCTGCTCCAGCACGGACCGGATGCCTGCGCGGGCGACGCGACCGCGGT
>JADLGR010000020.1 GCA_020849175.1 Deltaproteobacteria bacterium | reverse complement strand
GGGAGCCTGTCCCGTGCAGCCCGGGGAGGTGGGGAGCAGAGCGCACGACGTCATTCCCGGCACGCCGCCGAGATCTCGGCCGTAACTGACCGCGTCGCCCTGATCCACCTGATAGCTCGGCACGCCCCCGTTGTGCGCGGGCGAGAGCATGTCTCCCCAGAGGTACAGCGAGACACCCGGCCGAATGGCCTGTGCAGTGCTGGCGATCTGGTCAAGGAACGCCGCGAGCCGCCTTGCGTTCGAGAGCACGGGGCTGCCGTCCGCGGCGCGGCAGGCGCCGCCGCGATTGAAGCCGCGGATCTCGTCGCTCGACAGGAAGAGAGCCTTCGGCGGCAGGTCTGGATTCAGCGCTGGAAGGTCCCAGAGCAGTCGCACGAGGCCCGGTGCGTAGAGCTCCGCGAACGTACGCCCGCTGCAAAGGTCGAGCCCCTGATCTCCCGCCCGGCTCCTTTGCACCGGTGTCACATCGGTGCGAACGGCCGGATAGAGGTTTTTGTCGTAGCTCACGAGAACGCGCGCCCCGGCGCTGATCGCGCTCCCCGCCGTTCGAAGGATCTGCGTAGGGACGAGCTCCGGCGCATACACGTCGTCGAAGCTCCCGTCGACGACGGTGTAGTCGGCTCCCGCCTGATACGTCGTGAGCCGGTCGAGCGAGGTCACGCGCAGGTCGTATCCGCCGCGGAGCACGTTGCGAAGATCCGCATCGATGCGCGTCATCTCGACGTCGTCGATCCACATCGTTCCGGATCCCGTATCCCACGCGATCGAGAGCTCGATCCGCTCGGCGACCTGCCCGTACGGAATGCGCAGGATCCCTTGATGTCGGTTCCAGATCGCCGAGTCGGGCTGCACCGCGAGGTAGCGCGGCGGAGAGAGCGGCTGTCCGCCCACGATGGCGCGTGCGACAAGGCGCGGTGCGGAGGCCAGCGGGACCGGAGACCGCATGCGTGCGCTCACGAGGTAGTGCCCGGAGGCAAGCGGTCCGGCGACGTTCTGTGCCAGCGTCACGCCGGCGTTTCCCGTCGTCGCCTCGAGGCGGACTGCGTAGCTGCCCGACGCGTGATCTGCGCTGCTGCGCGCGATGGTCGCCCCGGACAGTCCCGCTCCCACGAGCGTCCAGCCGCTGGGAAGACTACCGGAGCCTGCTTCGAAGCCGCCGTTCGTGACGAGGTTGCCGCTGCGGCGGCCTGCGACTGCGTCGTCATCGGCGACCGCCTGCCCCGTACCGACATCGAAGCGCATCGGCTCTTCGCGAATCCACCAGCCGTCACGGTACGTCGGCGCCCAGTCGGACTGGAGCGTGCCGAGGCTCGGCACGAGGTCGATGAACCGATCGGCTGCGGCGCGCTGGAGCGCCGCGAGTCCGGTGCGTCCCTGCGACCACTGCTGTGCATCGGTCGCGATGTTTCGCGTCGAGAAGATCACGGCATTCATCTTGAGGCGTGCGAGCCGATCGAGGACAGCGATCTGCGCGCTCGACACGGCGTACCGGCCCTGTCCATCCGTCTGTGTGAACTCGAAGTCGTACGGCATCGCAGCCCGCATCGGATGGTCCGCATAGTCGCGGATGATCTGCGGGGTGAGGCTCGCTTCGGCCGTTCCGTCGTCGCGGAGCAGGAGCTGCCGGAGTGTCATCGCGCCGTTCCACAGCCCGTGCTCCGTCGCCGACGCGACGACGACACGAAAGCCTCCTGCTGCGCGTGTCACGAGCAGGCGATACCCCTCCGCGCCCTCGGCCTGGAACGCGGCCGCATCGGCCGGAATGCCTTCCGGTGGCAGCGCGTCGCCGTCGCGCTGGAATCGAACCGAGACTGCGTGGCCACTTGCGCTTCCGACGCTCACCGCGAAGCCGCCGCTGCCGAGTGCGCTCGCGAGGTGCGCGAGAAGAAAGCTCATCCGCGATCCACCGCTGCTGCCCGTGAGTCCGACGTCGGGAGCCAGCGCCGCGGCGCTTCCTGTCAGCCTCACCTGCTGGGGCGGAGGCTGCAGCGTGCCCGCGATCGCATCGCGTGCGTGCACGATCAGCAGCGCGCTCAGCAGAAGGCTCGCGCGACTCGATCGCCACCAAAGAGCCGATCGAGGCTCTCCTGTCCGGTTGTCGCGACCGCTCCGCACCATCGGCATGCCACACCTACACATCGAGCGATCGCCCCCCCCCAAGCGAGGCAAGTGTAAACCGACTCGTGCGGGTTTCACCCGAAAATGTGCCGATCCACCCCACCCGGCTGGTTGCTCTGGCCCCGGGCCTTTCGTGCTCCGGCCTCGGGGTCGACCCGCCGGCGTCGGCCGGCGCCGCCGCATGGCCCACGGACGGACGTGCCAGTAGACTGCGCCGCCGCATGGAGTTCGCGCTCTCGGAGGAGCAGGAGCTACTGCAGGAGACCGTGCGCGGCTTCGTCGCGCGCGAGTGTCCTCCCGCGCGGCTGCGTGAGCTGTTCGAGGCCGGAGAGGGGTTCGACGAGGCGCTCTGGAAGGGCCTTGCCGAGATGGGCCTTACCGGACTGGTCGTCCCCGAGACCTACGGCGGCGCGGGCCTCGAGGTCCTCGAGGCGGCTCTCGTCGCGGAGGTCCTCGGCGCAGGCGCCCTGCCCGCGCCGCTGCTCGGTCACTGCCTCGCCACCCTCGCGCTCGTGCTCGGCGGAAGCGAGGCCCAGCGCGAGCGCTGGCTGCCTCCTCTCGCGGCAGGAGACGTCATCGGCGCCGTCGCGTTCGCCGAGACGGGGGATGCGTGGGATCCGGCGGCATGGCGCCTGTCGCTCGAAGACGGCCGCCTCACGGGTGCCAAGCGCTTCAGTCCACATGCTCATGTCGCCGGTCTGCTCGTCGTCGGAACGGCCGGCGGCGGCCTCGCGCTCGTCGACCCCGGCGCCGGCGGCGTCGGCCTCGAACGGGTCGACGGCCTCGACCGTACGCAGCCGCTCTCGCACGTCGTCTTCCACGGCGCAGCAGCCGAGGCCCTCGTGGAGGGCGCCGCGGCGGCTCCGCGTATCCGCGATGCCGGCCTCGTGCTGCTCGCGGCCGATGCCTTCGGCGGTGCCTGGAAGCTCATCGAGCTCACACGCGCGCATGTTCTCGCACGCGAGCAGTTCGGCTTCCCGCTCGCGCAGTTCCAGGCCGTGAAGCACCAGCTTGCCGGCCTCGCCACCGACCTCGAGCCAACCCGCGCCCTCTGGTGGTTCGCTGCCCACGCGCAGGATCACGTCCGCGACGAGGCCGAGCGCGCGGCCGCGATCGCGAAGGCGCACGTCACCGAGCGGGCCGTGCAGGTGGCGCGCGGCGCCGTCGAGCTGCACGGCGGAATCGGCTTCACGTGGGAATGCGACGTTCAGTTCTGGTTCAAGCGCGCGCTGTTCGATCGCGCCCTCCTCGGCGCTCCCGCTCATCACCGCGAGCGCAGCGCGCGTCTTGCGGGCTGGTGACGCATGAACCTTCGCCTCGGTCCCGAGTACGAGCGCTTCCGCGACGAGCTACGCGCCTTCCTGCGAGAGAGCTGGCCCCTGCGCGGCGAGGAGGCAGCCCTGCCCTGCGACCAGCGCGAGCGCCTCTTTCGCGAGCGCGCGCTCGCGCGCGGCTATCTCTACCGTGACATCCCGCGCGCCTACGGCGGATCCGAGCAGCCTTCCGACGTCTTGAAGGACAGCATCCTCGCCGAAGAGCTCGCTGCGGCGGGAGCGCCGGGGAACATCCGGAACATCGGCCCGGCGATGCTCGCGCCGACGCTCATCGAGTTCGGCACCGACGAGCAGAAGCGTCGCTTCGTTCCGCCGACGCTGCGCGGCGAAATGCTCTGGTGTCAGGGCTACAGCGAGCCGGGCGCCGGTAGCGATCTCGCATCGCTGCAGAGCCGCGCGGTGCTCGAGGGCGACCACTGGATCGTCACCGGGCACAAGGTCTGGACGTCGAGCGCCCATGAGGCGCACTGCATGTTCGGCCTCTTCCGCACCGAGCCCGATGCGCCGAAGCACGCCGGCATCTCGTATCTGCTCCTCGACATGAAGGCGCCCGGCGTGACCGTGCGCCCGCTGCGGCAGATGACCGGCGGCGCGGAGTTCAACGAGGTCTTCCTCGACGAGGTCCGCGTCCCCGCAGGGAACATCGTCGGCCAGCGTGGCGAGGGCTGGAAAGTCTCGCGTGCCACCCTCAAACACGAGCGCAACCTCATCGGCGATCCTCAGCTCCTGCGCAAGATGTTCGACGGCGTCGTGGCGCTCGCCCGCCGCACGCTTCGTGATGGCCGGCCCGCAATCGCCTGCGACGATGTCCGCCAGCGCCTCGCCGAGCTCGAGGGCTACTTCTGGTCGCAGCAGTACTCGGGCCTGCGCCAGCTCACGGCGGCCGCGCGCGGGCAGGAGCTGAAGGTCATGCTGCCGATCATGATGAACAAGCTCTACTCGACCGACCTCATGCAGCGGCTCACCTCACTCGCGTACGAGCTCCTCGGCGATACAGGTCTTGTGATGCCGTCGCCCGAAGAGGCCGGTATGGCGCTCCTGCCCGATGCGCCCGGGAGCTGGACGGCGCAGTACATGTTCGCGATCGCCAACTCGATCGCAGGTGGCGCCTCCAACATCCAGCGCAACATCATCGGCGAGCGCGGGCTCGGGCTCCCCCGCGACCTGCGCCCGCGTTGAGGACGAGGCCGAGCGCGACGAGCGCCGCACTCCCCGGCTCGGGGACGAAGCGCGGGTACAGGACGTCGCGGCCCGACCGGTCGTCCGCGCGCAGCGCGGTGTAGAGCAGCGCGCGCGGATCGGGCGGGAAGCCGCCCCGCAGGATCGCGTTGCGGTCGATGCTCGACGAGACGGCAAGCCCCGCGAACGGGTCGATCGGGTCGACCTCGATCGGAGTCGAAGGATCGGCATCGGTATCGAGATTCGCCCACGGCGACTCGTTCGGGTGGTCGAGCCCGAGGGCGTGGCCGAGCTCGTGCAGCACGAGGTCGGTGAGCCGTGCCTCGCGGTCTGCCTCGGTCGCGAAGCCGCCGGCTGCGAGCAGGGCGAGAAGGAAGTCGAAGCGGTCGGACGCGACGACGATGTCGCTGCCAAAGATGGCCCACCCTGGCAGCGGCAGACCGCTCGTGAGGACGCGCTCGTCGACCCAGCCGGACGAGAAGCTCGTGATGCCGGTGGCGGAGTTTCCGGCGAAGCCCGGATCGGTCGAGTCGACGAGAAAGAGATCGATCTCCGAGCCGCTGCTCGCCCCGCGAATGCCGGGCTCGTCCCAGTGCAGATCGAAGCGCAGCTCGGGCGTCTCCCAGCCGCGAAAGGCCGCCTCGACCGCGCCACGCAGGCTACTGACACGATCCGGTGTCGGCGCGAGGCCCTCGGCGAAGCCGGGCGAGATGCTGACCCGAATCCCTCCCGCGAGGCCCGTGGTAGCCGTCGGGGACGCATCCCAGCGGGGCGCTTCGGCGAGCGTTCGCGCAACGTCGAGCGTGTCACCCGGCGAGCAGTAGGGATCCGGCGTGCAGCGCACGTGGCCGGAGGCGATCACGAAGGCTCGCGCCGGCGAAGCCAGCGCGAGGAGGGCGAGCGCAATCGCGGAGGACACCCTCCCCCGCCGCCCGCTCCGCATCTGGCTGCGACCCATCATGTCTCTGGGTGGCGGAAACGGGGCCGGAGGTGTCAGTCATCGAAGCGACCGTGTCGGCCGGCGCCCGCGGCGAAGCGAGCGGCCCCCTCCCGCGTCTCGCCCGAGCGGATCACGTCGAGGCCAAGGCGCGTCTCCTCGCGCAGCGCCTCGTCGAGCGGGAGCGCCCACTGCCGGTACGACGAGAGACGGTCGGCGCGCAGGCAACTCTGTGGAAACGCCGCGAGGTCTTTCGCGAGCCGGATGGCTTCGGGGAGCGCGCTGCCGGGCTCGACCAGCCGGTTCGCGAGCCCCATGCGCTGCGCCTCCTCGCCTGAGACGCCGCGTCCGGTGAGGATCAGGTCGAGGGCGTGGCTGTGGCCCAGCATCCGTGTCAGCCGGATGGTGCCGCCGTCGATGAGCGGAACCCCCCAGCGCCGGCAATAGACGCCGAACACAGCGTCGCTTGCGGCCACGCGCAGATCACACCACACGGCCAGCTCCAGACCGCCGGCCACCGCGTAGCCCTCGACCGCGGCGATCACCGGCTTCGAGAGCAGCATCCGTGAGGGCCCCATCGGTCCATCGCCCGTCTCCG
>JADLGR010000019.1 GCA_020849175.1 Deltaproteobacteria bacterium | reverse complement strand
CCTTCTTCCGGGAACCCGTAGTCGAGCTCGTAGACCTGATCGAGAAGGTTGTGCGCGCCGGCCTCGAGGACCACGTTCTCGACGATCTCGTAGCGTACGGCGAAGTCGAGAAGAACCACCTCTCCGCCGCGATCACCAAGCGTCGTGAGATAGCGCGACGTGTCGTACTGGACGCTCGGGATCAAATGCAGGCCCTGAAGCGCCTCGCAGCTCACGTAGAAGAAGAGGGAGTTGTCGGGTGTCCCGGTGAGCTTCACGTTCGTGTTCGTGCGGTTGTGGCGCTTCAGCAGCGTGTACGCTCCACCGATCTCGAGCCACGGGAGGACGAAGCTGCGCGCTCCGAGCTCGAAGCCCGTGTAGGTGGCCTTGCCGATGTTCTGGAGCTGGAACGTGTTCTTGGTGAGATTGACGGACTGGATCAGGTCGGTGATGTCGCTGTAGAAGAGCGCCGCGTCGAGCCGCGTGTTGCCGAAGACCGTTCCCGACGCTCCGATCTCGTAGTTGATCGTGTACTCTGGCGAGAGACCGGGGTTCGGAATCGCGCTTCCGAGCCGGTACGAGTAGCGATCCTTGAGCGTCGGAAAGCGGCCGTTGCGAGAGACGCTCACGTGCGCCTCGCTCGAGTCTCCGAGTCGGAGCACTCCCGCCATCTGAAGGCGGAGCGCACTGGAGTTCGACGCAGAGAAGTCGCTCATGAGGCGCGTCCTGGAGTTGTATTCCTCGGCCTCGCTGTTGTGATACCAGTCGTAGGCGACTCCGCTCACGAGATCGAATGGCTCGAAGACGTGCCACGTGTACTCGAGCGCGGTCGACCAGATGTCGTCGGACATCTGCTGCTCGGGTTCGCCCCGGTCGTGCTCGCGGTGGACGTCGCGCTTGTATTGCACGGACGCCTTGACGAGATGCCCCGGCGAGATCGATCCGCCGCCCTCGACGCTCCCGCCATACGTGTAGTCGTCGTAGAAGCTGTCGAACGAGCTCGCCTTGCGCTGCTTCTGATACCCGGCGTCGTCGAACGCGCTGAGCTCGTTCTGGAACGAGTCGTAGTACGCGCGCGTCTTCAGGTAGCGATCCTCTCCGAACGACGTCCTCGAGAGCCAGTAGGCGCTCTGCTTGTTCCAGTAGGGCCACTGCCAGTAGCGGGGGGAGACGGCGGGGTCGGTTCCGGCGTACGGAGGCGTTCCCTTTTCGCCGTGCTGATTGATGTAGTTGAGCGAGTACTCGTCTTCGGGCGTCGGCGCGTACGCAAGCTTCGCGTTCAGCTTCCAGTCACCGTGATACGAGTTCTCGCGGATGCCGCCATTCTCGGTCTTGCTGGAATCGAAGCTCGAGGGCAGCGTGTAGTGGTCGAAATCCACCCACGACCCGCTCGCCTGCGCCCACCACTGGTCCTGTCCGATCCCGAGGGAGCCGGCGGTCTCGTATCCGTTGAACTGCGCGCCCCTGTCGAAGCGGGCGACTGGAATCGTCCATCCGTGGATCCCTTCGATCGGTCGCTGCGAGACGAGGTTGATCGCGCCACCGAGCGTGTTCGGACCCGTGAGTACGGAGGCCCAGCCCTTGCTCACCTGGATCTTCGACACGTCGAAGGTGGTGAAGCGTGCGAGGTCGACGTTCCCGTCGTAAGGGACGTAGACGGGGATGCCGTCGATGAACACGGGAGTCTGTCGGAGGTCGAAGCCGCGCACGAAGATCGCCTCTTCGTTGCGCGCACCGACTCTCGAGAGCTGGACGCCCGGAAGCATCTGGATCGCGCTGCCCACCGTCTCACGGTCGAAGCGGTCCATGTCGGCTTGCTGCACGCTGCTCGGCGCGCGGACCTTGTCGGGGCCGGTCGCGGTGGCCTCGATCTCGCCGAGCGTGAACGTCGTGTCCGGGTCTGCAGCGGCGACGATGGGGAAGACCACGAAGGCGCCGACCAGCGCTGCCGCGAATCGCTCGAACACCCTGCGCATCTGAGTCTCCTTCCACCGAGACCGATCGAGATCCGCCACGATCCACGCTTCTTCGAGCGCTACGCTCGTCGCTCTCCGCCCACGAGCTCCGTTCGCCCGGTTTGAGCGACGTCGTAGCCGCCGAGGCACGACAGCTCGCGACGGAACGAGCGACCGGAGAGAACGTCGAGCAAGCGCACCACGCGCCGGTCCTCGGCGAGATCCGCCGCGAGGACGAGGTCGAAACGCTCCTCGGCGAGCGGAACGAAGTCGAGACCGAACGCGAGGGCGGCAGCGCGGATCGCGACTCCGGCTTCGGCGGCCCCGAAGGCCACCTGTCGAGCGACGTCGAAATGGCCTCTCGCGATCGTCGCGGAGGCAGTGAGGGGTCGCTCGACTCCGCGGCGGTGCAGCAGCCGTCGCAGCAGCTTCTGAGCGCCCGCGCCCTCCTCGCGGAGGGCGACACGAACCCCGGGCCGGACGAGATCCGACTCGTCCCGAATGCCGAGCGGGTTGCCGGCCGAAACGACGATGCCCTGCTCCCAGCGAGCGAGCGTGACGCAGAGCATGCGGCGGTCTGGGAACCGCGATGAGACGATCGGGAGGTTGAAGTCGCCCGTCGCCTCGTCGAGCAGATGCGTGCCGGCGACATGGACGAGGCCGCGGTCGAGCATGTCGAGCGCGCGGCCGCTCGTGGCGTCGATCCACTCGAGAAAGGTGCCGGGAGCACGCTCGGGAAGGCGGTCGGCGAGCGCCGCGAGGGCGGGTGCGCAGCCGGCGACGAGCAGGGTACCCGCCAGGGTCTCGGGAGCGACCAGCGGAGTGACGCGCACGCGCGGTTCGCCATCGCTCGGGCCGCTCGATTCGAGCAGGCCATTGCCAGTCGGGTGAGCCTCCGCCGGGAGCAGATGTGCGATGAGACGGCCGGCGACGCGCGCCATCGCGACCGGCTGCGTTCCGGACGCCCGCGCGAGCAAGGGATCGGCAGGCGGCGCGAGCCACGCCTCCTCGGTCCCCTCGAGATCATCGAGCCAGAAGAGCTCCTCGACCCGCCGGTGTAGGGTGCGCGCAACTCGAAGCGCGAGGGCCGTCGAGGGGACGTAGCGACCCGCCTCGAGGGTGTTCACGGCCTGGCGGGTGACGCCGCATCTCTCCGCAAGTGCCTGTTGTGTGAGGCCGGCCGCCTCGCGTGCCCTTCGAACGCCGTTCTCCATCCGTGCGTCTCCTGCTCGAATGGATGTAATGTATACAGGTCACTAAGTCATATAGATATGACTTTCATCATAGTGCTCCCCGTCAGAGGCCCTCCCGGCGCGTACTCGCAAGCTCGACCAGATCGACCTACCCGCTGCTCGCTGGCGCTCTTGCCCAAGACGCATTCCTCCCGGGGCCCTCCGGGGCGGTGACTCGGTGGTGGCTCTCTACCGGAGAGATGCGGCCTTCTCATCTCTGCACGGTT
>JADLGR010000018.1 GCA_020849175.1 Deltaproteobacteria bacterium | reverse complement strand
CGAACTTCTCGGTGTTCTTTTCGTACCAGGCCCTCAGCTCGTCCGTCGCCGGCTCGTGCGCCGCCGCGACGTCCTCGGCGAGAAACTGCATCTTCTGCGCCATGCGTCGACGCACGATGGTGTCGTCCCGATCGAGGCCGAGCGCGAGGGCCTCGCGGTACAGGACCTCCTCGCGGACTCGACTCTCCGCCAGCCGCGCGAGCTCCTCCGGCGTCGGCGAACGGCGCCACTGCGCCTCGAAGGACAGCCGGAGCTGACTCAACTCGTCGAGCGTGAGCCGGATCTGCTTCGAGGGCTCGCCCGCACTCCGGTCGTCTCGCGTCACGTCGTAGAAGACGAAGATCGCCGCTCCGAGGGCGAGGAACTGGAGCAGCGGCTCGCGAAGCAGTCGACGCACCATGGTGGAATCCCGAAGAAGGCTCCTGGTCCGATGTCATGGGAGGCGCGAGGGACCGCGATGAGGCTCCCGAGCACGGCGAGCTCGCCCGCAACCTCTTCAGCGCGGATGCTCGTCCTTCGCGCCGGGCCCCGAAGTCTCGCCCTTGCCGAGTGGGTGGAGGAACAGCGGTGGCTTCGGCAGGAGCGCGTAGTTGGCGTAGCCGAACTCGTTGCTGCGGGCTCCGTAGTACTCGCCCCCGAGCTGGTAGATGGAGACCGAGAGCGGCTCCTGCCCGAGCATCGTCACCACCTTGCCGTTCGCGATCGAGTAGGGCGCGGGCGTCACCTCGTAGCTGCTCCTCGCCGGGTCGCCGACTTCACTCGGCAGCACGGCGTTCGAGCCGACGTGGAGGATGGTGCTCTGGCCATGGCTGTCGTAGCTGATCTTGAACTGATCACCCGTCACCGTGTTGCGTAGCCAGACGGCCTTGCCGACGACGAGTGCCTTCAGTTGATCCGTTCCGAGCGCCTTCGCGCCCTTCTCGACGAGGTCGGCGACGGTGATGCCCGGCGCCGCGCCCTTGCGCGCCTCGGCGCTCGGCGTGTACCAGATTGGCGAGCTCCACGCGCGCTCCTGCACGGTCGGCGGCACGATTGCCGGCGGCTCGATTCCGAGCTGATGCGCCTGGAGGGTGGTCCACCGCGGCGTCGGAATCTCGAGCACGCGCACGTAGTAGAAGGCGTGCAGGCTCGGGTCGAACTCCGGATCGGTCCACACCGTCTTCAGCTCGATCGCACCCACGCTGTTGGTGTAGGTCGCATTCTCGAGGTCGACGGTGCTCTCGATCGGCGGCACCGCGCCGGTCAGCCCATCGGGCTTCCGATCGCCCGCCCACACGACGTCGAAGATCTTCTCGAAGCTCTGTCCGCTGCGCGTCCAGCCCTTGATGACCTGGATTCGGTCGAGATTGCCCGAGGTCGGGTCCTTCACGGCCCACACGAGGAACGTCGGCGCCTTCGACTTTGCGGGCGGCAGGTCGCCGCCCATGGGGACGCCGTTCGCATAGCCGGCCTTCACCCAGTCGGCCTGGCCGAGGGTGTCCGCGACGAACTCCCAGCCGCCGAAGAAGCGCACCTTGATGTGCGGGCCGCTCACGCCGAAGGTCTCCTTGCGGTACATGGCGTCCCAGATCGACGCGCGCGTGTTCTCCTCGGCCCACACGCCCGTCAGTCCGGCCGGGTTCAGGAGCCGGACGTCGATGCCGCCGAAGTTGTGCCCCGCCATCCGCGTCTCGACGGTGCCGTCGTTGATTCCGTGCCCGCCGTAGAAGTTGTCCTGGCGATATGGACTTCCGGTGTTGTGAGAGTCGGAGCCGCCCGCCATGCCCGGCTTGTACGGGTTGAAGCCACGCACGTCCTGCATCGTGAGTCCGTCCTTCAGAGCCTGCCGTCCGTAGCTGCCCAGGATGTGCGGGATGCGGCCGGACTCGGGCGGAAGGCCGAGCAGGTAGCTGTTGATCTCGTAGCTCGCGAACTCGTCGCTGGGAGAGAGCAGGGGGTGCGTCTCCGACTGGCCTTTGATCTGCTTGATCTCGACCAGGCGCTCGTTGCGGTCGCGCGAGGCTGCCCACGCGGCGTCGATTGGCCGGCCGAGGCTGTCGACGTCGGTTGGGTACATCCATCCATCGCTCAGGTTGGCGTTGTGCGAGATGGCGAGCAGCTCGATGCCCGCGCTGCGCTGCGTGTCCATCCACTTCCACAGGTCTTCGGGGTGCCACGAGTCGAGTGCGGTGAACGGCATCTGCGGCACCTTCGCGCAGTCGCGAAAGAAGATGTTGCGGTGCAGGTTGCGGTTGTCGAACTGTGACGTCCACTCGTAGGAGCAGAAGGCGGTGAACTTGCCCGGATGGTTGTTCTGGTCGGCGAGCCGCACGTTCTCTTGCCAGATCGAGCCGGCGACCTGCGGGCTCGTGAACGCCTTGATGGGCGGTCGAGACGTCAGCGAGAGCAGGAACAGGAACGCCTTCTGGACCTCCTCCTGATCGTTCCAGTCGCGAACGATGAGGGGCTGCGCCTCCGGCAGCTTGCTGAGCGCTGATCCAGGCGTATTCGCCTCGCGCGTCACTCCCACGTACTCGGAGTGGTCGGTGACGCCCATGAAGTCGAGGGGCGTGTCGATCTTGATGTCGTAGCCGAGCGGGTGCTTGATCGTCTTGCCCTGCGCGTATTCGAGGGCGTCACCCGGTCCGGTCAGGTGGTTGCCGAACAAGAACGCGTCGACCGACCAGCTCGTGTGGATGTGCTCGTCGCCGAAGTACGCGTTGCGCTCGGGGTTCTTCTCCTGTGCGCTGGCGCCTGCGGCCACGACGAGCGCGGCGACGATCCCGGTTGCGAGAATCCTCATGCTCGATCCCCTCCTCTCGCGTCGCCTGGACTCGGCTCCCCGCGGTGGTCTCCTCGCCGCGTCGCACGGCGAGTCAGTTTGGGAACTTCTCGAACATCTTCTGGATCGCGGCCTGGATGTTCTCCGGATGGCTCGCGCCTTCTCCCGGTGGATCGACGATGCCCTGCGCGACGCCGCGCCAGAGGAACAGCCCGGTCTGTGGATTCGTGAGCGCTACGATCAGCGTTCCCTGCGTGTAGTTGTAGCTGGAGATGCCACCCCAGCCCGGCCCGCCTGCGATCTCCATCTGCTCGCGCAGCATGACGCGGTACTCGACGAGCACGTCCGGCGGCTGACCGCCGGACGGACTGAACCCGTGCGCCTGCAACGCCTGGTCGACGTCGGCGTGGATGTACTGGCCGGCGATCGACGCGTCGACCTCGCCGCCCATCTGAGGGTTCGGGACCCACGCGTAGGACCTCCGTCCGGCGAGGTTCGCGTCCGGTGCGACCTGCGTGCTCACTGCGACGTTCGAGCATGCGGATCCGACGAGAGTGGCCGCGAGTAGCGCTGTCGCCATCATCCATCGCAGCGAGTTCGAGAGGTGCACGAGGCTCCTTTCCGTCGAGGGACTGTCACGTGGACTGGCCGCGCGAGGGCTACCCGGCCCTCGCGCAGGGCCGACGAACGTCCTACTCGGGTGCGGGGATCCAGCCCTGCTCGACGAAGTAGGTCTGCATCCGCCGGGCAATCGCCTTCGCCGTGCGCTTCGCCTCCGCGTCGACTCCGGCCGACCACGCCTCGCTGCCGATGCCGGCGCCCGCACCGACGGCTGCCGCGGTCCCGAGCGTTCCGGCGGCGGCGCCGACGCCCATGGTCTCGGCCATCCCTGGCTTCATGCCACTCGCGACGTTCGTCGAGAAGTCCTGCACCTGCTGGAGGCCGCCCGGCGCCGTCGTGTAGACCTGAACCTTCGTCTGCATGTCGCTTGCACCCGCGCCGAGGCCGATCACGAGCCGCTTCGTTCGATTGCCCTCGTCGATCGAGACGAACTGGCCTTCGACGACGAGCGAGTTGCCCCAGTGCGTCGGAGCGCCGAAGGCGCGCTGCGCGGGCATGCCCATCTCATTCAGGTGCCGGACCAGCTCGTTCGAGATCGTTCGCGCGGCCGCGCGCCCAGCCTCGATCTTCTGCTGCTCCGGCGTGACGTCCGAGGTCATGCTCTCGATCTGCGCGCCGATCCCCCGGTCGAGGTGGACCTCGCTCGCGTCGCCCGTGAAGTCGTAGACCAGGATCCGCGCCGGCCTGCGTAACGGCGCGTCGAGCTGATAGGTCTCCTGCACGGAGGTAGGTGCGCAGGCCGTGAGGACGGCCGCGACGCCGCCGGCGAGAAGGACGTGCTTCATGGGCTCAGTATGCACCATCGCGACGCCCTGCTCTTGCCCGCGTGCGCCGCGTTGCCGGGATGGGGCCTGCGGCCTGCCGTACGGCGCTGGCGCCCGAGTGCCCGGCACTACGCGGCCGCGAGGAGCTGCCGGAGCACGTAGTGCAGGATGCCGCCGCTGCGGTAGTACTCGATCTCGTCCAGCGTATCGATGCGGCACAGCAGGTCGATCTCGTCGCTGCGCCCGCCTTCGCGCACGATCCGACAGCGCACCGCCATTCGAGGCCGGATCTCTCGCTCGAGGCCGAGCAGGTCGAAGACCTCGGTTCCATCGAGGCCGAGGGTCTTGCGCGAAACACCCTCCGCGAAGGTGAGCGGAAGGACGCCCATCCCGACGAGATTCGAGCGGTGGATGCGCTCGAAGCTCTCCGCGAGGACGGCTCGCACACCGAGGAGCTGTGTGCCCTTGGCGGCCCAGTCGCGTGATGACCCCGAGCCGTACTCCTTGCCGGCGACGATCACGAGCGGGGTTCCACGCTCGCGGTACTTCATCGCGGCGTCGTAGATCGACATGACGTCGCCCTCGGGCAGCAGCCGCGTCCAGCCGCCCTCGGTCCCTGGCGCGAGCTCGTTGCGCAGGCGCACGTTGGCCAGCGTCCCGCGCATCATGACCTCGTGGTTGCCTCGCCGCGCCCCGTAGCTGTTGAAGTCCTTCCTCGCGACGCCGAGCGAGAGCAGGTAAAGCTCGGCCGGTGACTCCGTCGCGATGCTGCCGGCGGGCGAGATGTGATCGGTCGTGATGCTGTCGCCGAGCAGCGCGAGCACGCGCGCGCCGCGGACGTCGCGCACCGGCGCCGGCTCGCGCGTCATGCCGTCGAAGTACGGTGGTCGCTTCACGTACGTGCTCGTGTCGTCCCACGCGTAGACGAGGCCCGATCCACCGCCGATGGCCTGCCAGCGCGCGTCGCCATGGAAGACGTCCGCGTAGCGCTGCCGGTACATCTCGGGCGAGAGAGCCGTGCGCAGCGCGCTCGTCACTTCGGCGTTCGACGGCCAGACGTCGTGCAAGAAGACCGGCTTCCCGTCGCGGTCCTCGCCGAGCGGCTCCCGCGCGAGGTCCTTGCGCAGGCTCCCGGCGAGGGCATACGCGACCACGAGCGGCGGCGACGCGAGGTAGTTGCCGCGGACGAGCGGATGGATTCGGCCCTCGAAGTTCCGGTTGCCCGACAGCACCGCACACGCGACGAGGTTTCCGGCGCGAATCGCGGAGTCGATCGCCGGGGCGAGCGGTCCCGAGTTTCCGATGCACGTCGTGCAGCCGAATCCGACGACGTCGAAGCCGAGTGTGTCGAGCGGCTCCTGGAGTCCGGCCTTCGTGAGGTAGTCGGCGACCACCTTCGAGCCGGGGGCGAGCGACGCCTTCACCCACGGCTTTCGTGTCAGACCGCGTGCGACCGCCTTCTTCGCGAGCAGCCCCGCCGCGATCATGACGCCCGGATTCGACGTGTTCGTGCAGCTCGTGATCGCGGCGATCACGACGTCGCCGTGGCGCAGCGAGAAGCTCTCTCCCTCGACCGGAACCGCGGCGCCGGCGTCGAGCGAGCCCTTCGCGAGCGCCGGGAGCGCCTCGGCGAACGCGGGCGCCGCGCCCGCCAGCGAGACGCGGTCCTGCGGCCGTCGCGGGCCGGCGAGGCTCGGCTCGACCGTCGCGAGGTCGAGCGTCAGCGTGTCGGTGAAGACCGGGACGGGCGACGACGCATCGCGCCACATGCCCTGCGCCTTCGCATAGGCCTCGACCAGCGCGACGCGCTCCGGGTCGCGCGACGTGAAGGCGAGATAGGCGATCGTCTCGCGATCGATCGGGAAGTAGCAGCAGGTGGAGCCGTACTCCGGCGACATGTTCGCGATCGTCGCGCGGTCGGGGACCGAGAGAGCGGCCAGGCCCGCCCCGCAGAACTCGACGAACTTTCCGACGACGCCCTTCTTGCGAAGCATCTGCGTCACCGTGAGGACGAGGTCGGTGGCCGTCGTTCCCTCTCGCAGCTCGCCTTCGAGCTGGAAGCCGATCACCTCGGGCAGCAGCATCGACATCGGCTGGCCGAGCATCGCGGCCTCGGCCTCGATGCCGCCCACTCCCCAGCCCAGAACGCCGAGGCCGTTCACCATCGTCGTGTGGCTGTCGGTACCGAGAACGGTGTCGGGGTACGCGACGGTCCTCCCGCCCTCGTCACGCGTCCAGACGACCTGCGCGAGGTGCTCGAGATTCACCTGATGGCAGATCCCCGTCCCGGGCGGCACGACGCGGAAGCGGTCGAGCGCGTTCTGGCCCCAGCGCAGGAACGCGTAGCGCTCGCCGTTGCGCTCGTACTCGAGCTCTTCGTTGCGCGCGGCGGCGGTCTTGGTGCCGGCGAAATCGACCTGTACCGAGTGGTCGATCACGAGGTCGACGGGAACGAGCGGGTTGATCTTCTTCGGATCGCCGCCGAGGCGCGCCATCGCCTCGCGCATCGCGGCGAGGTCGACGACCGCGGGCACGCCCGTGAAGTCCTGCATGAGAACGCGCGCGGTGCGAAACGCGATCTCGCGGTCGGAGCGCCGGTCCTGGGCCCAGGCCGCGACGGCCTCGAGGTCGGCGCGCGTGACCGACCGGCCGTCTTCGGATCGGAGCAGGTTCTCGAGCAGGACCTTGAGAGAGAAGGGCAGGTGGCCGATCCCGGGGAGCGCCGCCGCCGCAGCTTCGAGGCTGAAGTAGTCGTAGCCTCGGTCCCCCACCCGCAGCGTCCTACGGGTCCCCAGGCTGTCCAGCGCGGCCATCGGTCGTCCCCCTCTCGGGTCGCTCTCGGGTGAGAACGCGAACGTAGCGCTTTCGCACGCCCCCTCTAGGAGCTGCGCGGGGCCTGCGCGCGCAGCGCATCGGTGGAGCGTCTCAAGACGGGGCCCCCGATGGTCGAAACGAACGCGGAAGCGCGCGGCCGGAGGGGTCGCAGGAGCCGCCCCATGCCCATGGACCTGAACGAGATCCTCAAGGTGGCCATCAAGGGCGGCGCCTCCGACATTCACCTCAAGTCGGGCCTGCCGCCGATGTTCCGTCTCGACGGCGCACTGGTGCCCCTCAAGAACGCGGAGCGCCTCGTTCCCGAGGAGCTCCAGCGCATGACCGTCGGGATCATGAACCCGGTCCAGAAGGAGCGCTGGGACACGCACCGCGAGTGCGACCTCGCGTACGGCATCCCGGGCCTCGGCCGCTTTCGCGTGAACGTGTTCCAGCAGCGTGGAACCGTCGCTGCCGTGTTCCGCGTCATTCCCTTCGGCGTCAAGAGCATCGAGCAGCTCTTCCTTCCGAAGGTGATCGAGAGCGTCGCGATGGAGCAGCGCGGCCTCGTACTCGTCACCGGCACCACGGGGTCGGGCAAGTCGACGACGCTCGCCGCAATGATCGACCACATCAACTCGAACCGAACCTGCCACATCGTCACGATCGAGGACCCGATCGAGTTCCTGATCCGCGATCGCCGCTCGATCGTCAACCAGCGCGAGATCGGCGTCGATACGCAGACCTTCGCGAGCGCGCTCCGAGCGGCGCTGCGGCAGGATCCGGACGTGATCCTCGTCGGCGAGATGCGCGACTTCGAGACCATCGAGACGGCGATCACCGCGGCCGAGACGGGACATCTCGTCATGAGTACGCTCCACACGCTCGACGCGACGGAGACCGTGAACCGCATCATCTCGGTCTTTCCGCCGTACCAGCAGAAGCAGGTGCGGCTTCAGCTCGCATCGATTCTGAAGGCGGTGATCTCGCAGCGTCTGGTTCCACGCGCCGACGGCAAGGGCCGGGTGCCCGCGCTCGAGGTGCTCGTCTCGACGGCGCGGGTTCGCGAGTGCATCGCAGACAAGGACCGCACCAAGGAGCTGCACGACGCGATCGCACGCGGCTTCACGACCTATGGCATGCAGACGTTCGACCAGTCGCTGATGCACCTCGTGAAGACCGGCCTCGTCACGTACGACGAGGCGCTCAAGCACGTCTCGAACGCCGACGACTTCGCGCTGCGCTTCCGCGGCATCGCGTCGACCTCCGACGGCACGTGGGACGACTTCGAGCGTGACGGCGAAGAGAAGCCCGAAGCGTCGGTGGCGCAGAAGGCCACCGCGCCGGCTCCGCGCGAAGACGCCGACGACCTCGAGATCGAGCGGTTCTAGCGCTCTTCGCTCGCAGCGCGCTCGCCGTTCGCCTCCGCGATCACCCGCTCGAGCTGAGCGCTGGTGAAGGCGCCGCGGGTGAAGCGGCCGATCTTGCCGACCGGAAGCGCGAGCATCATCGCGCGGAGCGTGAGCGTCGCGGGGCGGGTCGGTGCCGGCGCCTTCGAGCCGAGACCGAGGGCCGCGAGCAGGCTCCCCGCGGCGGCCTCGAGCGCGGCTCGCGCCCGCGGGTCGGCCAGCCAGCGCGAGAGCGGCGTGTGGCGGTCGAAGCGCGGACGAGCCGGCTCTGCCGCCTCGACGTCGACGGTGGCTCGAAGGCGCAGGTCGCGCGACGAGGCGCCGACCGCGATCTCGAACTCGCCGTCCTCGACGGTCCAAGCGTGTGTCTCGACGTCCCAGAACGTGAACGCGCGGCGATCCAGTCGGAAGCGGAGCTCGGCCTCCTCGCCCGGCGCGAGGGACGCCGAGGCGAAGGCGGCAAGCTCGCGCGGAGGCCGTCGCGCCCGCGCCACGAGGTCGC
Organism: Deltaproteobacteria bacterium; assembly: GCA_020849175.1. Taxonomy (GTDB): domain Bacteria; phylum Myxococcota_A; class UBA9160; order UBA9160; family UBA9160; genus MYXO. Next base: position 22,563 of record JADLGR010000018.1, on the reverse strand, counting down.
CGACGTAGACCTGCACGATCTCGCGCCCGGCGCGCGATCCGACGTTGCGAACGCGACAAGATACGGTGACACCATCGGTGTCGCGCACGCGCGGCGCCGAGAGGCGAAGATCGGAGTACTCGAAGCGGGTCGTCGACAGCCCATGTCCGAACGGGAAGAGCGGCGCGATTCCGGCGGCGTCGTGGCCGCGGTAGCCCATGAACACGCCCTCGCCGTAGCGCACGGCGCCGCCTTCGCCGGGGAAGTGGAGGTACGAGGGAACGTCCTCGAGCCGAGCCGGCCAGCTCGATGCGAGCTTGCCCGACGGTGCGACGCGACCCGTGAGGACGTCCGCGACCGCGCCGCCCCCGGCCTGGCCGAGCAGTCCCCCGAGCAGCACCGCGCGCGTGCGCGAGATCCAGGGCATCGTGACCGGCGCACCGGCCGTGACGACGACGACGAGGTTCGGCTGCACGCCCGCCACCGCCTCGACGAGAGCGTCGTGCGCCGACGGAAGGCACAGATCCGACCGGTCGCAGCCCTCGATCTCGTGCGAGAGCGGAAGTCCGACGAAGACGATCGCGACGTCTGCGGCGGCGGCGATGCGCCGCGCCTCGGCGAGCGAGGCGTCGTCGGCCTCGTGCTCCGGTCCCGTGCCGTCGGCGTACGAGAGCGCGAGGGCGCCCGGCCGCGCGATCTCCTCGAGCGCCTCCCAGGCGCTCGTCGTCCGCGCCGGCACCACCTGCGAGCTGCCGCCTCCCTGGAAGCGAGGGCTTCGCGCGAAGCGGCCGATGATGGCGACTTTGCTCCGTGTCGCGGGGTCGAGCGGCAGTGTGTCGCCCTCGTTGCGGAGCAGCACGAGACACGATGCCGCGGCCTCACGCGCGAGCGCGTGGTGCGCGGCCGCGTCGAACGCTGGCGGAGGCGCAGCGTCGCGCGTCTCGGCGGCGCGCAGGACGCACGCGAGCAGCTCACCCACCACTTCGTCGACGCGAGACTCGGCGAGCCGTCCGGCGCGTACGGCGTCGATCACCTCTGCGGGGCCGACCGCCCCGGAGGAGGGCATCTCGAGGTGCAGCCCCGCGCCAACGCCCGCCGCACGGTCGTCGACCGCTCCCCAGTCGGACACGACGAAGCCGTCGAAGCCCCACTCGCCGCGCAGGACATCGCGGAGCAGCCATGGATGCTCCGAGGCGAACAGTCCGTTGACGCGGTTGTACGCCGACATGACCGCGAGCGGACGCGCGCGCGTGACCGCGATCTCGAACGGGCGAAGATAGAGCTCGCGCAGCGTTCGCTCGTCGACTTCCGACGAGCACCACATGCGTCCCGTCTCCTGTTCATTGGCCGCGAAGTGCTTGACGCAGGCTCCGACGCCCTGCGACTGCACGCCGTCGACGAACGCCGCTGCGAGCGTGCCGGTGAGCAGCGGATCTTCTCCCATGTACTCGAAGCTGCGGCCGCCGAGCGGTGAGCGCTGGAGGTTCACACCGGGGCCGAGTACCACGTCGACCTCGTTCGCACGCGCCTCGCGTCCGATCGCCTCGCCGACCCTGCGCGCGAGGTCTTCGTCGAAGGCGCAGGCGAGCGCCGACGCGGTCGGGAAGCACGTCGCCGGAACGGCCGTCCCGGCGCCCACGTCGTTCGGACCCGGGGCCTTGCGCAGGCCGTGCGGCCCATCGGCCAGCCAGATCGACGGGATGCCGAGGCGCGGGATCGCGCGCGTCGTCCAGGTCGAGTCCCCGCTCAGGAGCGAGGCCTTTTCATCGAGCGTGAGCTTCGAGACGAGATCGCGAACACGGGCGTCGAGGCGGGCAGGCATGGCGAGCAACGCTAGCGCAGGCCGGCGCCGTGAAGTCCCCGCAGCGGGTGCTACCCGGCGCCGGTGCGGGCCGGGTGTCGCCGCACCGGAGCCAGCGCTCCGCGCGTGACGCGGTGACACCGGAATCGATGGCTGACGGACGCGTCACGACGAATCCCTTCTGCGCCACGGCGTTCGCGTGTTAGGGTTGGCGAGCGAGGAGGGGCGTGCGTGAAGCAGGCTGCGTGGCTGTTGCTGGCGCTCGTGCCTGCGGCGACGGCCGCCGCCGACGCCGGCCTCGGCTCCCCGGCCGTATTCGCACCCGCCTCGACGCCGGCCTACGTGATTCGCGATCTCGCGCTGCTCGTGATCGCGGTGTGCGCGGTGATCCTGTTCAGTGTCGGAGGACTTCTCGCGTGGAGCGTGATCCGCTTCCGTGCACGGCCGGGAGACGCTGCGCGCGAGCCCGCGCAGATCTACGGAAGTGGTCCGATCGAGCTCGCCTGGACGCTCGTTCCCGCGATCATCGTCGTCATCCTCTTCCTCGCGACGGCACGCAGCATCTTCGATCTCCAGAAGGAGCAGGCGCCAGCGGGCTGGCTGCAGGTCGACGTGGTCGGCCACCAGTGGTGGTGGGAGTTTCGGTATCCCGGCGCGGGCGTCACGACCGCGAACGAGCTCCATCTGCCCGTGAGCACTGCGACGCAGTCGCAGCCGGTATTTCTGCGGCTCGAATCGGCCGACGTGATCCACAGCTTCTGGGTACCTCGGCTCGCCGGGAAGCAGGATGCCATCCCGGGAAAGCGCAACGGGCTGTGGGTCGAGGCGCTCGAAGCGGGGACGTACGTCGGTCAGTGCGCCGAGTTCTGCGGCACGCAGCACGCGGGCATGCGGCTACGCGTGATCGTCCACCCGCCCGGCGAGTTCGAGCGCTGGCTCGATTCGCAGCGCGGCCCTGCGGTGACCGACCCCGCGGTGGCCGACGGCCGGGCGCTCTTCGAACGCACCGCCTGCATCAACTGCCATCGTGTCGCCGGAACGGTCGCGAACGGAACGGTCGGCCCCGACCTCACGCACCTGATGAGCCGCTCGACGCTCGCATCGGGGGTGGCGCGAAACGACGGTGAGACGCTCCGGCGCTGGCTCCGCGATCCGAATCACCTGAAGCCGGGCGTCCTCATGCCGGCCATGCAGCTCGGCGAGCGCGATCTCGACCGCGTCGTGGCCTACCTCATGACGCTCCAATAGGAGGAGACGTGGCCCGCGGCTGGGTGACGACCGTCGATCACAAGCGTCTCGGCCTGCTCTACGTGGCGTCGGGGATCGCCTTTCTGCTGATCGGCGGCATCGAGGCCGCCGTGATGCGCTGGCAGCTCAGCTTCGCGCAGAGCGACGCCGTCTCGCCCGAGACCTTCAACCGCCTGTTCACCATGCACGGAACGACGATGGTCTTCCTCGTCGGCATGCCGATCCTGACGGGCTTCGCCAACTATCTCGTACCGCTCATGATCGGCGCGCGCGACATGGCGTTCCCGCGGCTGAACGCCTTCGGCTTCTGGGTGTTCCTGTTCGGCGGCGTGCTCCTCTACTTCAGCTTCCTCGGCGGCGACGGGCTCTACGGCGCTGGCACCGCGCCCGACGTCGGGTGGTTCGCGTATGCGCCGCTCACTGGAAAGGCCTTCAGCCGCGGTCACAGCACCGACTACTGGGTGCTCGGCATCCTCGTGAGCGGCTTCGGAACGCTCACGACCGCGGGCAACCTCGTCGCGACGATCCTCGCCATGCGCTGCCCGGGCATGAGCCTTGCGAAGATGCCGCTCTTCGTCTGGCTCATGCTGATCGTGTCGTGCATGATCCTCGTGGTGGTGCCGCCGCTCACGGCCGCACAGGCGATGCTGCTCCTCGACCGCTATCTCGGTGCGCACTTCTTCGACGTCGGGCACGGCGGGTCGGTCGTACTCTGGCAGCACCTGTTCTGGTTCTTCGGCCACCCCGAGGTCTACATCCTCATGCTCCCCGGCTTCGCCTACGCCTCGGAGATCATTCCCGTCTTCTCGCGCAAGGTGATCTTCGGATACCCGGCGATGGTCGGAGCGACCGTGGCGATCGGCCTCGTGAGCCTCGGAGTATGGGCCCATCACATGTTCGCCGTCGGCCTCTCGCAGCTCCAGAACGTCTTCTTCGCGGGCTCGACGATGGCGATCGCCGTGCCGACGGGGATCAAGATCTTCAACTGGCTGGGAACGATCTGGGGCGGACGGCTTCAAATGCGGACCCCGATGCTGTTCTGCATCGGCTTCCTGTTCCAGTTCCTCGTGGCGGGCCTCACCGGCGTCATGCTCGCGGCAGCGAGCTTCGACTGGCAGCTCACCGACTCGTACTTCGTCGTCGCGCACTTCCACTACGTGCTCGTCGGCTCGCTGCTGTTCACGATCTTCGGCGCCATCTACTACTGGTTCCCGAAGGTGACGGGTCGGATGCTCTCCGAGCGACTCGGCCGCTGGCAATTCTGGCTCCTGGTGCTCGGCTTCAACCTGACCTTCGGCGCGATGCACGTCTCGGGGCTGCTCGGGATGCCGCGCCGCATCTACACCTACGGCGCCGACCGCGGCTGGGAGACGTGGAACCAGATCTCGAGCGTCGGCGTGATCTTCCAGGTGGCCGCCGTCGTGATCTTCGTCTGGAACGTCGTCCGCTCGCTGCGCCGCGGGGAGGTCGCCGGTGACGACCCCTGGAACGCGTGGACGCTCGAGTGGTCGACGTCGTCGCCGCCTCCGCCCTACAACTTCGAGCGACTCCCGACGGTGCGGAGCCGCCGCCCGCTCTGGGATCTGAAGCACCCCGAAGACCCCGACTGGAGATTCGAATGAGCGGGCAGGCGGCCGCCGCACGCCGCGCCGGGATGCTGGCGCTGCTCACGACCGAGGCGTCGTTCTTCGCGAGCTTCATCGTCGTCTACCTCTTCTACGTCGGGAAGAGTGCGACGGGCCCTCAGCCAGCGGCCGTGCTGAGTCCGCCGCTCGTCGACACGGCGTGCCTGCTCGCGAGCAGCGTGACGATCGTCCAGGCGATGCGAGCCCTTCGCAGCGGTGACCGTGGCACGTTCAACGTGCTGCTGATCCTGACGATCCTGCTGGGCGCCGCTTTCCTCGCAGGAACCGCGGCCGAGTGGCGTGACCTCATCGTGCATCACGGCCTCACGATCCGGACGAACCTCTTCGGAACCACCTTCTACGCACTCGTGGGGTTCCATGCCCTGCACGTGACGGTCGGCCTCGCGTTGCTCTCGGTCGTCGCACTGCTCGGCCTCTGCGGGCACATCGGTCCCGCGAACGCGGAGCCGGTCGAGATGCTGTCGTGGTACTGGCACTTCGTCGACGTGGTGTGGGTGGCGGTCTTCACCGTCGTTTACGGGGTGGGAACGTGAGCGAGCCTCGCGACCACGAAGACGGCGTTGCACTCCCCGCGGAGACCGCATGGCCGATGGTGACGGCCCTCGGCGTCGCACTGCTCTTCGCCGGCCTCGTGACTCTCGCCGGTGTGAGCGTCGTCGGTGCAGTCCTCGCGCTCGCCGGCGTCGTCGGCTGGGCGCGCGAGGTCTATCCGAAAACGCGCGAGGAGGTCGTCCCGTTCGCTGCGCCTTCGCTTCGCGCACGGCCGGTCGTCCCGGCGCCGCAGGAGGTCGAGCACCTCCGTGTCGGTGAGGACGGGCATCGTGTGCGGTTTCCGACCGAGATCCATCCGTACACCGCGGGCGTGTGGGGAGGTCTCGCCGGCGCGGTGGCGATGGCGGCGGTTGCGATCGCGTATGGCGTGCTCGTCCAGCGCAGCCCGTGGTTGCCGATCAACCTCCTGGCGTCGGCCGTCTCGCCGTCCCTGATGGACGCGAGCCTCGAGACGCTGCGCGCCTTCCACGCCGGCCCGTTCGCGCTCGCAGTGGTCCTTCACGTGCTCCTCTCGACGCTCGCGGGTCTCGTCTACGCCGCCGTCCTCCCGATGCTCCCGGGTCGATCGATGCTGTGGGGTGGCGTGGTCGCCCCGGTGCTCTGGTCGGGGGTTGCATTTCTCGCGCTTCGCATCGTGAGCCCGACGATGGAGGCTCACGTGAGCTGGCCGTGGTTCGTCGGCTCGCAGGTCGCGTACGGTCTCACGTGCGGTGCGGTCGTCGCGCGAACGACCCGCATCGCGACGCTGCAGCTCTGGCCGCTCGTTCTGCGCGCGCGCGTCGAGAGCCCCGGCCTGCGCGGAGACGACGAGAGTCGACCGTGACGAGTCTACACGTCATCGTGTCGATCGTGCTCGTGATCGCAGTCGCCGCCTGCGACCTTCCGGGGCGCCCGACGCAGGCGGAGCGCCGGGTGCGGCCCGACCGCGTTCTCGACGGCGCCGCGCTCTTCGAGAGCCACTGCCGGGGCTGCCACGGCGAGCCCGGTCGTCTGGCGCCCGTCCGGGACCTCGGTGACCCCGTCTTTCTCGCCGTGATCGGCGAGGGTGAGCTGCGACGCGTCGTCTCCGACGGGGTCGCGGGAACGCCGATGCCGGTCTTCTCGTCGGCGGGCGGCGGGCCGCTCACCGAGGCGCAGATCGCTGCGCTCGCCGACTCGATCTTCGCGCGCTGGGCGACGCCCAAGGCCTTCGAGAGCGTCACTCTACCGCCCTACTCGGAGGCGGACGCGCGCCGTGCGGGTGCACAGCCCGGCGATTCCGAACGCGGGCTCGCCGTCTGGAAGGACTACTGCGCCGAGTGTCACGGTCCCACCGGCGAAGGCGGCGGGGGCGCCCTCCGGCTCGATCAAGGCTCGTTTCTCGCGCTCACGAGCGATCAGGGCCTTCGCTCGATCGTGATCGCCGGACGCCCCGAGCTCGGGATGCCGTCGTGGCGTGAGCACGAGGGGAAGCCTCCTCTCACGGTGCAGCAGATCTCGGACGTCGTGGCATGGCTCGCATCGCTGCGACGTCCGTTTCCGGGAAGACCGCATTCGAGTGGCGACCTGGCCGCCGGCGCACCGTAGGCGCACCGGCGAAGAGGAAGGCGATGGAGCACGATCCGACGACCGGGAACTGGGCAGGCGAGACGAAGCCGGTCACGCGGCGTGGCCTGCTGCTGCGTGCGGGTGTGGCGCTCTCCGCGATCGGAGGCGCACTACTCGCCCTCCCCGTCGTGGGCTACGTCGCGGGCGTGCTCCTGCGTCGCAAGCCGTACCAGGCCTGGGTCTCGCTGGGGCCGGTGGCGGACTACGCCGAGAGACAGACGCGACTGGCGACCTACCGCAATCCGTTCACGACGCCGCTCGACGGCGCAGCCGCCGACGTGCCGTGCTGGGTACGCCGCATCGAGGGCGAGAAGTTCCAGGTCTTCGCCATCAACTGCTCGCATCTCGGCTGCCCCGTGCGCTGGTTTCCCGAATCGGGGCTGTTCATGTGTCCGTGTCACGGCGGCGTGTACTACGAAGACGGCTCGCGCGCGTCCGGGCCGCCGCCGCGGGGCCTGTTCGAATACGCGTACCGGATCGAGAACGGCGAGCTCCTCGTAAAGGGCGGTGAGCTTCCGACCCTCTCGAACCCGGTCTAGGACGGGCGGTTCGCGTGCAAAGACTTCGAGCGCTCTACGCCTGGTTCGACCAGCGGCTCGGGCTGGGCTCGTTCTTCGCGGAGACGGCCGGGCATCTCGTTCCCGAGAGCTCCGGGAGCTGGTTCTACGTCTTCGGCAGCGCGACGCTCCTGTGCTTCGTGATCCAGGTGCTGACGGGGATCTGTCTCTCGCTCGTCTACGTGCCATCGGCTGCCGAGGCCTACACGAGCCTCGAGTACCTGAACTACGAGGTCCCGCTCGGCTGGTATCTGCGGGCGGTTCACTACTGGGGCTCGAACTTCATGGTGGCGCTCCTGTCGGTCCACATGGCGCAGGTCTTCCTGTTCGGAGCCTACAAGTACCCGCGCGAGCTCACGTGGATCTCGGGCTGTCTGCTCTTCCTCCTGACGCTCGGCATGGCGTTCACCGGACAGATCCTTCGCTGGGACCAGGATGCGTACTGGGGTGTCGGGATCGGCATGTCGATCGCCGGTCGCACACCCTTCCTTGGCGAGCCGCTCGTGCACGCTGTGCTCGGCGGGCCGATCATCGGTGCTGCGACGCTGTCGCGATTCTTCGCGCTTCACGTCTTCGTGCTGGTCGGGCTGATCATTGCCGTGATCACGCTCCACCTGCGGCTCGTGCTGCGAAGCGGGATCAGCGAGTACCCCGATCCCGACCAGCCCGTCGACCGGGCGACGTACCACGCGCGATACGAGGATCTCATCCGGCGTACGGGCGTGCCCTTCTTCCCGAACGCGATCGCGAAGGATCTCGTCTTCGGCGCGCTCGTGATCCTCGCAATCCTCGGCGCGGCGGCTGTGTTCGGCCCGAATGGCCCCAATGGTCCGCCCGACCCGACCCTGATCCACACCTCGCCGCGACCCGACTTCTACTTCCTGCCGCTCTTCGCGGTCTTCGCGCTGCTTCCCCCGTACACCGAGACGGTGCTGATGCTCGTGGGCCCGGTGATCGGCATCGCGCTGCTCTTCGCCGTTCCGTTTCTCGACCGATCGGGACAGCGAAATCCGCTGCGCCGGCCCGTTGCGTGCCTCGCCGTGATCCTCGTCTTCCTCGTCCTCGGCTCGCTCGCCTATCTCGGCGAGACGTCTCCGTGGTCTCCCGAGATGGACGCGTGGAACGGCCTTCCGCTACCCGAGAGCGCGGTCGCAGGCCGCTCTCCGCTGCAGCTCGTTGGCGCGGCGGTCTTCCAGAACAAGCAGTGCCGCAACTGCCATGCGCTCGGCGGGACGGGCGGCGCACGCGGCCCGTCGCTCGATGACGTCGCCGCGCGGCTCTCGGGAGACCAGCTCATCCGTCAGGTCTTGCGGGGGGGCGGGAACATGCCCGCCTACGCGAAGCAGCTCACTCCGCCCGAGGTGACGGCGCTCGTCGCGTGGATGGAGACCCTGCACCCGGCCTACGAGCCACCGACTCACGAGAAGACCTGGCGCCGAAAGAAGCCCTAGGCCGGGGCCGCCGCGGGGCGACGGACGGGATGCTCGCCGAGGCCGGTGACTGCGCGGCGACACGCCCTCGCACAGACTCGATTTTCCACTTGATTCCGAGGCTTACCCCGTGGTCAGATCGAGGCCGCTGCGCCGCTCGCCCGGAGCCACTTCGGCTCCACGCCCGGGCCGCGCGTATTCGGGAGATCTCGATGCGCCGCTGTTCCGCCCTGCTCCTCGCCTTCTCGCTCCTCGTCACGGCCGCCCCGGCCGGTGCGTTCTGCCTCTGGAACTGCTCCTACACGAAGACGAAGTATCCGATCGTGCTCGCGCACGGGATGAGCGGCTTCGATTCGCTCTTCGGCGTGATCGATTACTGGTACGGGATCGAAGGCGCGCTCGAGGATGGCGGCGCCAACGTGTTCGTGACCGAGGTGAGTCAGTTCAACACGACGCAGCAGCGCGGAGAGCAGCTCCTCGCGCAGGTGCAGCAGATCCTCGCGATCACGGGCAAGTCGAAGGTCAATCTCATCGGACACAGCCACGGCGGACTCGACGTTCGCTACGTCGCCGCGGTGCGGCCCGATCTCGTCGCATCGGTCACCTCGATCGGAAGCCCGCACAAGGGCGCGGCGCTCGCCGACTTCCTGCGCGCGAACGTCAGCAACGGCTCGTTCACCGAGTCGGTGCTCGCGTTCTTCGCGAACTCGCTGGGGACGGTCCTCGGCCTGCTCACCGGGAGCACGAATCCGCAGGATGCCGTGGCGGCGCTCGAGTCGCTCACGAGCGCGGGCCTCGCGAGCTTCAACGCCACCTATCCGCAGGGAGTTCCGACGAGCGCCTGTGGCGCGGGTGCGAGCAGCGTTGGCGGCGTTCGTTATTACTCGTGGTCGGGAACGGGGCTGCTCACGAACCTGTTCGACGTCTCCGATGCGCCGCTGGCGCTGACGGCGCTCGTCTATCCCGAGTCGAACGACGGCCTCGTTGGCCGCTGCAGCTCGCACCTCGGCCAGGTGATCCGCGACAACTACTTCATGAACCATCTCGACGAGGTGAACCAGGTCGTCGGACTGGTTTCGATCTTCGAGTCGAACCCGACCACGATCTTCCGGGCGCACGCGAACCGGCTCAAGAACGCTGGCCTGTGACGATGAGGTAGCCTTGCCGGCGCCCCCCGGAGGCGCCGAATGATGCTCGCTCGGAGAGGTCTTTGGATCGCGTGCGGCGTGCTGCTCGCGAGCGCGTCGGCGCTCGCGGCGCCGCCCGAGCCCGGTGCGGGCACGCCCGCACCGGCCACTGCGGCCGAGCCTGCGGACGAGAAGCCGATCCCGGTGGCCGAGGTCGCGATCCGTGCGGAGCGCGCCGTGCTCTGGCTCCGGAGCCTCGTGCCCGCGCTGGAGGCGCAGGCGAAGCTCGACCGCGCCACGTCCGAGCTCGAGAGGGTTGCCAGCCGCGTCTGGGACGGTCTCACGGACACGCGCGAGCTGCTCGAACAAGGGCCGCGCGTCTCGGTCGTCGACAGCGCAGAGGCTTCGTGGCGCGAAGGTCGCCAGGAGATCTCTGCGCTGAGCGACGCGCTCACGGCGGCCGCCGAGGAGACGGAGAAGACGCTCGATCGCGTGCGCGACTCGCGCGAGCGATGGCGGCGCACGGCGGACGCAGCCCACGAGGCCGAAGCTCCGGAGACGGTCGTCACGCGCATCGGGGACACGCAGCGCGAGATCGATCTCACCCGGGAGCAGATCCTGCGCCTGCGCGAGCGCATCCTCTCTCTGCAGGACAAGGCTGCACGGCTGGTCGCGGTGGCGGACGAGGTGCAGGCGACCCTCGCGGCCTACCGCAGCGGCGCCGTCGAACGTCTCGGCGCCCCGAGCGGTCGGCCGCTCTGGCACGAGCGCGTGATCAACGCAGATCCGATGGCTGCGGCTCGGCGCATCGACACGGCGGCCGAGCTCGAGCTGGCGCGTGCGAGGCAGTTCGCCGAGCTTCGCGCCGAAGTCCTGCGGTTCCAGCTCGTCGTCTTCGTGCTTCTCGCAGGGCTCTTCCGCACCGCGCGTAGTCGTGCGCGCCTGAGGGCGAAGAGTGACCCCTCGGTGCTCGAGGACCTCGTCGTTCTCGACACGCCGTACTCGGCGGCGATCGTCATCACGCTGCTCTCGTCGCTCTGGCTGCATCCCGAGCTGCCGGCCATGGTCGCGAGCGCGGCCGTGCTCGCGTTACTCGTGCCCTTGCTGCGAATCTTGCGCCGGCTCGTTCCCGCGCCGCTCGTCTGGCTGCCGTACACGGTCTCAGGCTTCGTCGTCTTCGATCGGGTCCGCGACGTCGTCGCCGCGGCACCGCTTCTCGAGCAGGTCGCGCTGGTGATCGAGATGTCGGCGGCTCTCGGCCTCGCGTTCTGGGTCCTGCGCTTCGGTCGTCTGCGGGCCCGTGGCGAGCTCGCGCAGTGGGCACGAGAGCTTCGTCTGCTGCGCGTCGGCGCGGCTGCGCTTGCCTGCATCTTCGCGACTGCGCTCGGGGCGGCCGTCTTCGGATACGTGCAGGTCGCGCGGTTTCTCGCGACGACCTCACTCGGCGCCGTCTACGCGGGCATGGCGCTCTATGCGGCGGCGCGTACGGCCCGTGGGCTCGCCGGCTTCCTGCTCGGAGTACGCCCCCTCTCGAAGCTGCGCGTCGTACAGCGGCATCGCGAAATCGTCGAGCAGCGCGTCCAGAGGGGGCTCGGCTGGCTCGCGGCCGCGACGTGGCTGTTCGCGATGCTTCGGACGTTCGGCGGGGCCGACACGACGAGCGGCGTGCTGCAGCAGGTTCTCGACACGAGTGTGAGCTTCGGGACGCTGACGCTCTCGGCCGGCAACGTCCTCGCCTTCGCAGTCACGGTCTGGGCGTCGTTTCTGATCTCGCGCTTCGTTCGCTTCGTGCTCGGTGAGGAGATCTACCCGCGTCTCGCGCTCCCCCACGGCGCGCCGTACGCGATCTCGAGCCTCGTCCACTACACGATCCTGCTCGCAGGCTTCTTTCTGGCGCTCGCCGGGATGGGACTCGACCTCAACAAGGTCACCGTGCTCGGCGGGGCGCTGGGCGTCGGCATCGGCTTCGGTCTGCAGACGATCGTCAACAACTTCGTGTCGGGGCTCATCCTGCTCTTCGAGCGGCCGGTCCAGATCGGCGACACGGTGCAGGTCGCCGACGTGAGCGGGGAGGTCAGACGCATCGGCATCCGCTCGAGCACGATCCGCACCACGTCGGGCGCCGAGGTGATCGTTCCGAACTCGGATCTCATCTCGCAGCGCGTCACCAACTGGACGCTCTCCGACCGCTCGCGCCGCTTCGAGATTCCCGTCGGAGTCGCCTACGGAACGCGCCCCGCCGAGGTGCTCGCGCTGCTGGCCGAGGTGGCGACGAAGCATCCCGAAGTGCTCGATCACCCAGGACCCATGCCCCTCTTCGTTCGGTTCGGCGACAGCGCGATCGAGTTCGAGCTCCGCGCGTGGGTCGTCGACGGCGACCGCCTGCCCATCGTGAAGACCGAGGTCGCGGTGGCGCTCAGCCTGGCGCTCGAAGCCGCGGGGATCGAGATCCCGTTTCCGCAGCGCGAGGTCACGGTGCGAGGCGAGGCGAAGGGGTAGCGCGCGGACGGCGACGGGTTCGGTAGGCTTGGGGCCGCGATGTGCTCCGCGAGGAGGCTCGCGTGCGCAGGGGGGTCTTGGTGAAGGCTTGCTTCCGTTTCTCGCGCCGGCTGCTCTTCATGGTGGCAGCAGTCGCGGCCCCGGGCGCCGCGCTGGCTTCACCCGACACGCTGCGGATGGCGCTGGCCAATCTGCTCGAGGGGCCGGTGGACGTGGCCGTCGCTCCGGTCGTCGCAGGCCGGACGATCGTGCACAACGCCGGCGAGGTCGGGCTCGCTCCCGTGGGCCCGGTGGCGTACGGCGTCCTCGGCAGCGTCGGATTGACGGCCCTTCAGGCCGCATGGGGGGCAGCGCGCACCGTGAGCGGCGCCGTGCTCCTGCTGCCGGGGCTCGCGCTGTTTCCCTTCGAGGAGGCCGATCTTCCGGCCGAGGCGGACGTGTTCGGCCGCGGCGACGCCCTCGCAGTCTGGCACAACCCGCTGGCCGAAGATCCGCCGTGGCTGAAGTACGTGCTGCCGGCCACGCCCGCGACGGTGGATGCGACGGTCGGAATCACCGTGCCCTACTCGCGGTATCCCGAGACGCAGGGCGAAGGCGCCGCGTACCCGGACGAGGCGCCCTCGCAGGACTAGCTGCGACGCGGGGTGCTACGGCGCCGGGGCGTTCGCTGCCGGCGGCGGCGGACCGACCGGCTCTTCCTCGTCGGGCCAGAGCAAGAACCAGCTCGCGAAGACGATGGCGACGATCACGACGACGATCTTGTTGAGGTGCTTTCGCACGGCGCTCCCCCCGGCGCAGACGGAAGCGGGCGAGGCGATCGCCGTCAAGCGGGCGCCATGGCCGCATGGCCGGCGCTCTGCGATCGCGAGCTACTCTTCTTCGACGATCGACCGGAGGCCTCGCCTCCGGGATCTCACGAGGAGGAACCCGCATGAGCATGATCGGACAGAAGGAGCCGGCCTGGAGCGCCGAGGCCTACGTCAAGGGCGAGAAGAAGAAGGTGAGCAGCTCGGACTACGCCGGTAAGTGGCACGTCCTCTACTGGTACCCGCTCGACTTCACCTTCATCTGCCCCACCGAGATCCGCGGCTTCCAGGAGAAGCTCGACGAGTTCGAGCGCGAGAAGGTCGCCGTGATCGGCGCGAGCACCGACTCGTTCTTCAGCCACAAGGCATGGTTCGCCGACCGCAAGATCTTTCCGCAGGAGATCGCGCATCCCGTCCTCGCCGACACGAACCACGCGGTGAGCCGCGCGTTCGGCGTCCTCAAGGAGGACGAAGGCATCGCGTTCCGCGCAACGGTGGTCGTCGACGACAAGGGCATCATCCGTTCGGTCGCGATCAACGACCTCTCGGCTGGACGCAGCCCGTCGGAGGTGCTCCGGACGGTCGAGGCGCTGCAGAGCGGCGGCCTGTGCCCGGCCGACTGGCGCAAGGGCGACGCGTTCGCGGCCTGATGCGGCGACCGAGCAGCGGCGCGCGGCGCTGTGCCGCGCGCCGCTCTCGATGACAGGGGAGAAGAGATGAAGGCGCGATTCGCGATCTCGCTCGTGATGCTGCTCGCTGCGGGGTGCGGATTCGCCGGAACCGGGATCGGCCCGACCGACTGGGAGTGCCAGGCCTACGACATGAACGGGCAGTACTTCCGCGCGTGGGGAACGGACCGGCAGCAGACGTTCGAATCGGTGATGGCGCAGTGCAGGCTGCAGAGCATGGATGGCTCGACCTGCATCGGCGATCCCGAGAAGTGCATGCCGCCGAAGCCGCAGTGATTCGGCGCGTTACGAATCAGCCGTTCAGACGGCGCAGGTCCTCGAAGCGACGAGGAAGGAGATGGCGATGAAGCTCTACGACTCGCTCGGCCCGAATCCCCGCCTCGTCCGGCTCTTCATGGCGGAGAAGGGAGTCGACCTTCCGAAGGCACAGATCGATCTCATGAGCGGCGAGAATCGGCGGCCGCCCTACACCGACCGCAATCCCGGCGGCCAGATGCCCGCGCTCGAGCTCGACGACGGCACGCTGCTCGCCGAGACCGTCGCCATCTGCGAGTACCTGGAGGAGCTGCACCCGAGCCCGCCGCTCGTCGGTTCGACGCCGGCCGAGCGCGCGAACACACGGATGTGGACCCGCCGTGTCGAGCTCTGGATCACCGAGCCGCTGACGGCGGGCTTTCGCTTCGGCGAGGGGCTCGCGATGTTCAAGGGCCGCATGCGCACCATCCCGCAGGCCGCCGACGATCTGAAGGCGACGGCGCGCGACGGGATCGAGAAGCTCGATGGCCTCGTCGCGGGTCGTGATTTCATCGCCGGGAGCCGCCTCACTCTCGCCGACATCGTGCTCTATTCCTTCCTCGATTTTGCCGCAGGAGTCGGCCAGCCCCTCGACCCGAAGAACGCCAACCTCACGGCCTGGTTCGCGCGCATGGCGGCGCGCCCGAGCGCGGACGAGTCGCTGCATCCGATCGCGAAGGCAGGGAACATGCGCGCCTAGGATCGCACCCGGCCGCCCGGCGGCCGGGTGCTGACCTCCGCACAGAAGGGACGGTGCGTCTGCACCAGTTCGACATCTCGACGCAGCTTCGGGCCTCCCCGGAGGCGGTGTGGCGACACGCGGTCAGCCCCGCCGGCGTGAACCGCGAGTTCCAGCCGCTTCTCCGCATGACGTTCCCGTCCAACCTGAGCGACATCACCGATGGGTGGCAGCCGGGCCGGACGCTCTTCCGAAGCTGGCTCCTCCTCCTGGCCGTTCTTCCCATCGAGTACGACGACTTTGCGCTGGTAGAGGTCGAACGAGGCCGCCGCTTCCTCGAACGCTCCTCTCTTCTCACGCAGCGCCTGTGGGAGCACGAGCGAGTCATCGAGCCGATGGACGGCGGCTGCCGGATCACCGATCGCATTCGGTTCACGCCTCGGGTCCCCTGGCTGGGCGCGATCTTCGCCTTTACCTTCCGAGCGGCCTTTCATCTGCGTCATCGGAACCTGCGGCGCGCGTTCGACGACACGCGGCCAGGGGCGTGAGACTGCGGCTGGAGGAGCGTTCATGAGACTCGTGGTCCTGTGCGTAATCGTGGCTCTTGCACCCTGCGTCGCTCACGCCCAGCGGTACCTCGGGAACCTCAGCGCCAACCCGTACGATTCCAACTCGACCTCGAATCCGTACGGAGCCGGTAGCCCCTACCGCGCCAACGGCATCAACAATCCCTACGGTCCGTACGGCAGCCCCTACAGCTCGCGGAGCGCGACGAATCCGTACGCGACCGATGCTCCCAGGCTCTACGACAGCCGGGGAAACTATCACGGAAAGCTCAGTGCCAATCCGTACGATCCCGAGTCGACCTCCAATCCGTTTGGTCGTTACGGCAGCCCGTATTCGAGCGACAGCATCAACAACCGCTTCGGAGCGGGGAGTCCGTACTCCATCGACAGCCCGACGAATCCGTACGGGCGCGGGCTCGTCATCATGGGTGACGAGTAGGTCGGAGCTCGAGGCCGGCGCGTGCAGGGGGCGACGCCCTCGGGGCGTTTTTCTATAGTCGCCCGCTGGACCGAATTCCGGGGAGATGCATGCCCAGGGCGTCGTTGCCGGCCCGCGAGATCCGCCACGCGTTTCTGCGCTTCTTCGAGCAGCGCGGACACCGACTCGTTCCGAGCGGGCCGCTGGTGCCGGAGGGAGATCCGACCCTCCTGTTCGCGAACGCGGGGATGGTGCAGTTCAAACGCCTCTTCCTCGGCGAGGAGACGCGCGGCTACGTGCGCGCGACGACGTCGCAGAAGTGCATGCGCGTCTCGGGCAAGCACAACGATCTCGAGAACGTCGGGCGAACGCCCCGGCACCACACGTTCTTCGAGATGCTCGGGAACTTCTCCTTCGGCGACTATTTCAAGGAGAAGGCGATCGAGTACGCCTGGGAGCTGGTGACCGGGCCGCTCGGTCTCTCGCCCGAGCGACTCGTGGTGACCGTCTTCCGCGACGACGAGGAGGCCCACCGCATCTGGCGGGACGCGATCGGCCTTCCGGCCGAACGCGTCTTCCACCTCGGTGAGGACGACAACTTCTGGGCCATGGGCGATACGGGCCCGTGCGGACCGTGCTCGGAGATCTACGTCGACTACGGGCGCAAGGACCACTGCACGAGCCCCGACTGCAACCCCGCGTGCGACTGCGGCCGCTACCTCGAGTTCTGGAACCTCGTCTTCATGCAGTTCAACCGCGACGCCGCCGGGAAGATGACGCCCCTGCCGAAGCCATCGATCGATACCGGCGCCGGTCTCGAGCGTCTCACGGCGGTGGTGCAGGGCGTCGGCTCGAACTACGAGACCGATCTGTTTCGTGGGATCCTCGAACGCGCGCAGGAGCTCTCGGGCGTCGCGCTCGGAAGCGACCCGGAGAAGGACGTCTCACTGCGCGTCGTCGCCGACCATGCGCGCGCGGTCGCGTTCCTGATCGGCGACGGTGTGCTCCCATCGAACGAGGGACGCGGCTACGTGCTGCGCCGTATCCTGAGACGCGCGGCGCGCCACGGCGTGCTGCTCGGCGTCGAACGGCCGTTCCTGTACGGCGTCGCCGACGCGGTCATCGACGAGATGGGCGACGCGTATCCCGATCTCGCCCGGCGTCGTGCGTACGTCACCGACCGGATCGCGCGCGAGGAGGAGCGCTTTCTCGAGACGCTCTCGAAGGGCCTCACGCTGCTCGAGGGCGAGATCCGCGAGGTTCGGGCGCACGGCGGTCGCACCCTCTCGGGCGAGGTGGTGTTCCGCCTCTACGACACGTTCGGCTTCCCGCTCGACCTCACCGAGGACATCCTCCGCGGCCACGGTCTCGCGGCCGATCAGGCTGGCTTCGATGCCGCGATGGACGAGCAGCGCGAGCGCGCGCGTGCGGCGTGGAAGGGAAGCGGTGAGAAGGCCGTCGGCGAGGTCTACGGCCGCCTCGCGAGCGTCCACACGACCCGCTTTCTCGGCTACGAAGGTCTCGAGCTCGACGCCGAGCTGCGCGCGCTGGTCAAGGCCGGCGTCGAGGTCGAGTCGGCCGGCGAGGGCGATGCGATCGAGGTCGTGACCGAGGAGACGCCCTTCTACGCCGAGAGCGGCGGCCAGGTCGGAGATCGCGGAGAGATCCTCACCGCGGGCGGGCGAATCGTGGTCGAAGACACGCAGCGGCCGGTCGAAGGACTGGTCGTGCATCGCGGCCGCGTCGCGAGCGGCGAGGTGCGCGTCGGCGAAGTGGCGCGGCTCGCCGTCGACCCCGACGCGCGCGCGGCGACGGTGCGCAACCATTCGGGCACACACCTTCTCCACGCGGCGCTTCGCCGCGTTCTCGGGCCGCAGGCGATGCAGAAGGGATCGCTGGTCTCGGCAGAACGGCTCCGCTTCGACTTCACGCACGACGCGCCGCTCGGCGAGCACGAGATCGAGCGGATCGAGGACTTCGCCAATGCGTGGATCGAGGCCAACGCGCCTGCGCAGGTCCGTGTGCTCTCGTACAAGCAGGCCATCGCCGAGGGTGCGATCGCGATCTTCGAGGAGAAGTACGGCGACGAGGTTCGCGTGATCTCGTTCGGTGACTTCTCCACCGAGCTGTGCGGCGGAACGCACGCCCGGGCAACGGGAGAGATCGGCCTGCTCAAGATCGTCGGCGAGACGGGAATCGCGTCGGGCGTCCGCCGGATCGAGGCGCTCACCGGGGCGGGAGCGCTCACGCACGTTCGCGAGCAGGAGCGTTCACTCGGTCGCGTCGCGACGCTGCTGAAGGCGCCGGTCGGCGAGGTCGCTGCACGGATCGAGAAGCTTCTCGACGAGCGTCGCGCGCTCGAACGTGAGCTCGAGAAGCTGCGCGCCGAGCGGCGCGGCGCGGCGTCGGGCGATCTGGCCGCACAGGCGCGCGAGGTGTCCGGCGTGAAGGTGCTCGCTGCCCGCGCGGACGGCGCACAGGCGGGTGACCTGCGTGCGATGGTCGACGAGCTGCGCCAGAAGCTTCGCAGCGCCATCGTCCTGCTGGCTGCGGAAGAGGGCGGGCGTGTGACGCTCGCGCTCGGCGTGACGCCCGATCTCGTCGCGCGCTTCCCGGCCGGCACGCTGATCCGCGAGGTGGCCGCGGTGGTCGGCGGAAAGGGCGGCGGCAAGCCCGACTTTGCGCAGGCGGGAGGCCGCGATGCGGCGCGAATTCCCGAAGCGCTCGAGAAGCTCGTCTCGCTCGTCGGTCAGGGTACGTGAGCCGGCAGCGCTTCACGGCGACTCCTTTCTGGCCCGTCCGGCGACCGACACGCGAGGTCCGAATCGGTGACGTCGGCATCGGCGGGCGGAATCCGATTCGCGTCCAGTCGATGACCACCACCGATACGCAGGACACGAAGACGTCGGCCGACCAGATCGAGCGGCTCGTGGCAGCGGGGTGCGAGATCGTTCGGCTCACGGCGCCGTCGATCCGCGACGCCGAGAACCTGCGCGAGATCAGCGCCGAGCTCGGGCGCCGGCGCGTTCGCGTGCCGCTCGTCGCAGACATCCACTTCACGCCGAACGCGGCGATGATCGCGGCCGAGCACGTCGAGAAGGTCCGGATCAACCCCGGGAACTTCGCCGACCGAAAGAAGTTCGAGGTTCGAGAGTACGACGACGCAGCGTGGTCCGACGAGATCGCGCGCGTGGCCGCGCGCTTTCGCCCGCTGGTTCGTCGCTGCAAGGAGCTCGGACGCGCGATCCGCATCGGGACGAACCACGGCTCGCTCTCCGACCGCATCCTCAACCGCTACGGCGATACGCCGTCCGGAATGGTCGCGTCGGCGCTCGAGTTCCTCGACGTCTGCGAGGCCGAGGGCTTCTTCGACGTCGTGTTCAGCATGAAGGCGAGCAACACGCAGGTCGCGATCGCCGCCTATCGGCTGCTCGCGGATCGGCTCGCCGAGCGCGCGCCGGGAAGGGCCGGGTATCCCTTCCATGTGGGCGTCACCGAGGCGGGCGACGGAGAGGACGGACGCATCAAGAGCGCGATCGGGATCGGCGCCCTGCTCGAGGACGGCATCGGCGACACGATCCGCGTCTCGCTCACCGAGGACCCCGTTCGCGAGATTCCGGTCGCGCGGGCGCTCGCGGCACGCTACGACGCGCGCGCGGCCGCGCTCGCCACGCTCCCGGTCGAGCCCTGCGATCCGGGTGCGCCGTTCGTCGACGATCCCTTCGCGCATGCACGCCGCGCCACCTGCACGGTCGGTCTCGGCGCCGTCGCGTTCGGCGGCCAGGAACCCGTGCGTGCGGAGATCGAGCTGGGGCCCGTACCGGCCGATCCGGCGGCGGCTGCCCGCGCGCTCGCAGCGTCACTCGCCGCACAGGCCACACTCGCGTGCGAAGGCCTGATCGTCGACTGCGATGCCGCGAGCGCGCCCCGGCTGGACGCCTTCGCGGCCGCGCTGGCGTCGGCGGGTGTTCGGGCGCCGCTCGCAGCGCGACTGGCGTCGGAGGACGTAGAGACCGCCGCGAAGTCGATCGTGCGCGTCGTCGTTCCGGTGACGATCGCGAGCAGCCGAGATGGCCTTGCGATGGCAGCCGATGGCGCGGCGCGCCGCGGCGTCGCACTCGAGTGGCAGCTCGAGGGAAGGCCGCCGGTCATCCCAGCGCTCGTCGACCGCGCGCTCACGGCCTCGCACGCTGCGGCGGGGCTGAGCGTTCTGTTCTCCGTCGCGTCGACGCTGCCGGTTCACGCGACGCGCGCGCTCGTCGCGCGGCTGCGTGCACGCGCCGCGGCGCAGACACCCGTCGTCCTTCGTCATCGTCGCGACCCGAGCGACGGCGACGAGGCGGCGATCCTGCACGCCGCGACGGACCTCGGGGCGCTGCTGTGCGACGGCATCGGAGACGCCGTCGCCGTGGGAGGCTTCGGCGACGCCGGGCGCGCGCTCGATCTCGCGTATCGCATCCTGCAGGGCGCGCGGCTCCGGACATCGTGGACCGAGTTCATCTCGTGCCCGTCGTGCGGCCGGACGCTCTTCGATCTCGAGGAGACCACGGCGCGAATCAAGGCCCGAACGCAGCACCTTTCGGGGCTCAAGATCGCGATCATGGGCTGCATCGTGAACGGACCCGGCGAGATGGCCGACGCCGATTTTGGCTACGTCGGTGCGGGACCCGGCATCGTGAACCTGTACGTCGGCCGCGAGATCGTCGAGCGGCAGGTGCCGCAGGACGAGGCGCCCGACCGTCTCGTGGAGCTCATTCGTCGCTGCGGACGCTGGGCCGACCCGGCGTAGCGGGCGACGGCCCGGCGCTGAAGGGGCGTCAGCCCGCCGGCTCGAAGCGGCAGACGAGGTCGTAGAGCGACCCGCCGAGGTGACGCGCGACCGAGACGTCCTTGAGCATCGCGATCTTGAGCGCGTCGACGCGAAGGCGCGCGTTCCAGTTGCTCTCGACCGCACGGCCCATGCCTTCGAGGACGACGAGGTCGGGCGGATGGCGTTCGATCTCGGCGCGCAGCTCGGGGCCGAGCGTCCGCAGATCGATGAGCGGAAGGCCGTTTCCGCTCGTGACGATGGCGAGCTGCCCCGACGAGACGGCGGCGCGGAGGGCCTCGTCGCGCTGCGCCGCCTCTTCGACGAGCGCAACGAGCTCGTCGTGCGTCACGTCGTTGAGCGCCGGCGTTCGGTTGGCGGAGAGCACGACCCGGGCGCCTCGTCGCAGGCACTCGCGCGCGAAGGGGAGCATGCCGAGAACGATGTCGCTGCCGGCGTTGTCGACGAAGAGCAGGGCGCGGTGAATCGGAGCGTCGAAGCGTTTGCGGAAGCGATCGAGATCGTCGACGAGCCACGGTCTCGGTGCGAGCCGCGAGCGGACTACGGCGAACTCGGCGTCGCCGTCCGCCCAGAGAGCAGCGGTCGCGTGTGAGCCCAGGTCGAAGACGTTGCCCGCGAAGATCCCGAGCACCAGCGCCTCGAGGCGCTGCGCCTCGTGAAGCGCATCGATCTCCGCGAGGACCGCCGGAAGCAGCGCGAGCGCCGCGGCGTTCTCGCGCGCCTTCACGCGGCGAAAGGGGTCATCGACGCCGGCCGCTCGCAGCGCACGCTCGCGCGCGTCGCAGAGCGTGAGGGTGTCGAAAGGGCCCGTCGTCGCGTCGGCCGCGATGGTGTCGACGTGCGCGATGAAGGCTTCGGTCGCGCGCTGCATGCCTTCGACGAACGCCGGATCGTCCGCGTGCTCGCGCGCAACGAGGGCGGATGCACTGGCCATGTGATGCCGGAACAGATCGAGCCAGTAGCGCCGCAGCGAAGGGTCGCCGCAGATGTCGAGCGTTCCCGGCGCGTACGCCGATCGGTCGGCCAGGAGCACGGCGCTTCACTCCCGGCCCGGTTCGTGCGTGCCGACGAGGGGTACGGCCGGTGCACTCTCGCCTGGGAAGCGTTCGCGGAGGCGCTCGAAGACGGCGACGGCGTGCGACGAGGCGAGCCACGGGTGGTCGCGGCCGAGAAGCGTGGTCGCTCCGCCGATCGCGAGTGCGACGACGATCGCACCTTCGAGCGCGCCGAGGCACCCGCCCGCGAATCGGTCGGCCAGAGCGAGCCCGGCGAGCCGCACCGTGCGGCGGACGACGCGTCCCGCCAGCGCGACAACGAGCAGGGTCGCGAGGCCGAGACCGGCGACGGCGATCGCGTGGACCGCTGCGGGAGGCAGGCCGTCGCCAAGGTGAGGCGCGAGGGCGTCGTTCGCTGCGCCGCCGAAACGCCAGACCGCGAAGCCCGCGGCGGCGAGACCCGCGAGCGAGAACGCCTCGC
Source organism: Deltaproteobacteria bacterium (assembly GCA_020849175.1). GTDB lineage: Bacteria > Myxococcota_A > UBA9160 > UBA9160 > UBA9160 > MYXO. Next base: position 381 of record JADLGR010000018.1, on the reverse strand, counting down.
GGACGAGGCCGAGCCACAGGCCACGGCCGGTCGCGAGCGCAAGAACCACGACGACGGCAACGTCGAGACCGGGCAACGAGCCTCCCTGCCCCGAGACGATACACGGCGCCGTCTCGCCGGCCGAAGCGATCGTCATCGGTGCCAGCCAGGACGGCCCCGTCGCCGCCGCGCTCCTCGCGAGCGCGGCCCCATCGCCGTGCGCGCGGCCCTGCGAACGCGCGGCGTTTCGCATCCGAGCCGGGTGCCCGGCTTCTCGCGGCTTCGGCTAGACCGGATTCGAGTGCAGATACGCCTGCAGCACGACGAGCTCCTCGCGCTGCTCTTCGATCTCGTCGCGGAGGAGGTCGCGCATCGACAGCATCGCAGTCACGAGGTCACCAT
>JADLGR010000017.1 GCA_020849175.1 Deltaproteobacteria bacterium | reverse complement strand
GCGTCTTGCGCTCGCGCAAGAACTCGTTGGCCATGCGAACATCGAGCTGGTCGGCGGGCAGGATCGGCATCGAGACGCCGCCCGGAATCACGCCCTTGACCGCGCGCCCGCCGCGAACGCCGCCCGCGTGCTCGAAGACGATCTCGTCGAGCCGCGTTCCGAGCGGGAGCTCGAAGAGCCCCGGTCGAACGACGTGGCCCGAAACGCCGAAGATCGTCGTCCCGGGGCTCTTCTCGGTGCCGATGGCCTTGAACCACGCGGGGCCGTTGCTCACGATGTGCCGCACGTGACTGAATGTCTCGACGTTGTTGACCGTCGTGGGCTGGCCGAACGCACCGTACTGCGCGGGAAACGGAGGCTTCTTTCGCGGCTGGCCCTTCTTGCCTTCGAGCGATTCGAGCAGGCCGGTCTCCTCGCCGCAGATGTACGCGCCCGCACCCATCATCAGCACGACGTCGTGCCGGAAGCCGGTTCCGAGGCAGCTCTCGCCGAGGATCCCCGCCGCGTAGCACTCGTCGATCGCTCGCTTGATCGACGCGCCGGGAGCCGCGTACTCGCCGCGGCAGTAGATGAAGGTCTTCTGGGCCTGCATCGCCCACGCGCCCACCAGGATGCCTTCGAGAAGCTGGTGTGCCCCGCGCTCGAGAAGGATCCGGTCCTTGAACGATCCGGGCTCGGACTCGTCGGCGTTGCACACGATGTAGCGGGTGTGCTTCTCGCCCTTCGGCATGAACGACCACTTCATGCCCGTCGGGAAGCCCGCGCCGCCACGGCCCAGCAGGCCGGATTCCTTCACGACCTCGGCCACCTCGTCTGGCGTCATCGTCCCGAGCGCCTTGCGCGCGGCCTCCCAGCCGCCCTTCGCGCGGTAGCCGTCGAGGGTCGTGAACGCGTCGTCGCCGAAGTGCTCGGTCAGATGACCGGTGACGAAGGGAGCTACGAGACCCATGGGCTCACTCGAGGCCGTCGACGATCTTCTTCGCCGCGTCGAGATCGAGGTCTTCGTGGTAGCGGTCGTCGACCCGCATCATCGGCGCGTAGCCGCACGCGCCGAGGCACTCCTCGTGTCCGAGGGTGATGCGGCCGTCGGGCGTCGTCTTTCCCGCCTCGACGCCGAGGTGCGCCTCGAGCCCGCGCAGCAGATCGCGTGATCCGCGAAGCGAGCACGGCAGGTTGGTGCACACGTTCACGTGGTGCCGTCCCTGCGGGCGGTCGTAGAACATGTTGTAGAAGCTGACGACCTCCATCACGTCGACGGGCTCGATACCGAAGATCTCCGCGACTTCGCGAGCGGTCTCGAGCGAGATCCAGCCGGTCTCTTTCTGCACGAGATGGAGGGCGGGGAGCAGGCCTCCTCGACGCCGCGGGTACTTCGCGATCTCGGCCTCGATCTTCGCGCGCGTCTCGCCGGAGATCACCATTCGAGCGCGCCCTTCTGCCACTCGTAGACGAGGCCCACGACCAGCGGAACGGTGAAGATCGACATCGACACGAAGCCGAACCAGCCGAGCTCGCGAAACAGCGCGCCCCACGCGTAGAAGAAGACCGCCTCGACGTCGAAGACCACGAACAGGATCGCGACGAGGTAGAACTTGACCGCGTAGCGCTGCTTCGGCGAGACGATCTGGCGCTCGCCGCACTCGAAGGGCTCCTGCTTCTCGGCGAACTCGCGGACGGTTCCGCCGAGCAGGCGGTGTGCGACGCGAAGCAGGCCCGCAACGAACACCGCGAGCGCGAGGGCGACCAGGACGCCGGTGTACTGGGCGAGCATGCGGTCCCTTTTCGGTTGCCGTCGCGGTGGGAGAGGGAAGGCGCCGGCACCGTAGCCATGGCCCTTCCGAGCGTCAAGAAAACGCTGGCGTCTCGAAGGTGTAGACTGCTCGCATGAGCGCGCGCGTCGCCGTTCTCGGTGCCGGGAGCTTCGGAACCTGCCTCGCGATCCTGTGCGCACGCGGTCACGACGTCACGCTCTGGGCCCGGGATCGGACGCTCGCGGAGGCGATCAATCAGGACCGCCGAAATCCCCGTTATCTCGAGGGCGCCGAGGTCCCCGCCCGCGTTCGCGCGACGCCGGATCTGGAGGATGCGCTCCGCGACCGCGAGATCGTGATCTGCGCCGTTCCGAGCCAGGGCGTTCGTGCGGTGATGGCGGAGGCGGGCGAAGCGCTGGCTCCGGGCGCGATCGTCGTGTCGACGATCAAGGGAATCGAGCCCGGAACGTGCTTCACGATGCACCAGGTGCTCGAGGACGTCCTCCCCCCGCGGCACCACGGCCGGATCGTGTGCCTGTCGGGCCCCTCGTTCGCGCGGGAGATCGCAGCCCGCAAGCCGACCGTCGTGACGATCGCGTGCCGGGAGGAGCAATACGCCGTCGTGGTGCGCGACACGCTCTCGTGCCCGTGGTTCCGCTGCTATTCGAACACCGACGTGATCGGCGTCGAGCTCGGCGGCGCGCTCAAGAACGTGATCGCGCTGGCAGTCGGCATCTCGGACGGCCTCGGCCTCGGCCACAACGCCCGCGCCGCCCTGATGACGCGGGGGCTCACGGAGATCACGCGCCTCGGCGTCCGGCTCGGCGCGGAGGCGCTCACGTTCCTCGGGCTCTCGGGGATGGGCGATCTCGTCCTCACGTGCACGGGAGACCTCTCGCGAAACCGCAGCGTCGGCCTCGAGCTCGGCCGCGGGCGACGGCTCGATGAGATCCTCGCCGGCATGTCCGAGGTGGCCGAGGGCGTTCGAACGACCGACGCCGCCTGCGAGCTGGCGGCGCGCACGGGCGTGGAGCTTCCGATCGCGGCGATGGTTCGAGAGGTCCTCAGCGGCACGCTCGCACCCGCCGCGGCCGTCGAGAAGCTCATGACGCGCCGTCTGAACAGCGAGGCGCTGTAGGCCAGGCGGGCAAGACGGCCGGGGCACAAGGGTCGGCCGAGCTGGGCGCCGCTCCACCACTGAACGAACGCGTTCGCATACCGAAGGCATCGCCTGCCGAGCGCATTTCCCATCGGCACTGGCGACCCAGCGCATTCCCTATCCCCTATCGAGAGCGCTCCCTACCGTGAGCAGTCGGGTGCGAACGAGCCTACCCGGTGCGCCGAGGCTGGCGTCGTTCGGCTCTTGACAGTCAGCGCGGCTTCACGCACAATCGCTATGAAAAGGATTTTCAATTTCATGGATGACGGCCGGAGCGATGCTGACCTGCACGTAGCCCCGCTGGCCGACTTGCCCGTCGGCGGTCGCGGATTCATCTCTCACGTTCGTGCCGGTGATGCGGTCGGCGAGCGGCTGCTCGATCTGGGTCTCGTTCCAGGAACTGCGGTCGCCGTGCTCCGGCGCGCTCCACTCGGTGACCCGAGCGTGTACGAGCTGCGCGGATATCAGCTCTGCTTGCGCCGCAGCGAGGCGGAGCGCGTCCGCGTGCGACGCGTGTCGTGACGGGAGCGGCGCTCGCCGCCCCCGAGCCGCTGCGCCTCGGCCTCGTCGGCAGCCCGAACGGCGGCAAGACGACGATCTTCAACGCCCTCACGGGCCTGCGCGCGAAGGTGGGCAACTACGCGGGCGTGACGGTCGAGCGCCGCGAGGGCGAGACCACCCTCGACGGCCGGCGCGCCGTCGTGATCGATCTTCCGGGCACCTACAGCCTCACTCCGATCGGTCCGGACGAAGCCGTCGTGATGCGCGTGCTGCGGGGCGAGATCGACGGTGTCGCAGCGCCCGACGCGCTCGTCGTCGTGGCCGACGCGT
>JADLGR010000016.1 GCA_020849175.1 Deltaproteobacteria bacterium | reverse complement strand
GTGCGAGGCCGCGTTCGAGAAGCCGGCGACGAAGGCGAATCCCTCGCGTTCGAGACGCGCGTAGAGGTGCTGGCCCATCCGCGCCCAAAGGCCGCGCCCGCGATACGCGGCGTCGGTCATCGCTCCGACCGAGTACGCGCCGCGGACGTCCTCGCCGCTGAGTCGGAAACGAATCGCAGCGGCACCCGCGTGCGCAACGATCCGGCCGTCCGCCTCGACGACCGAGCGGGGTGATGGTCCAGCGGGCCCCGACCGGAAGAGCCACTCCACGGTCTGTCCCCCTCGTGCGACCCCGAAGACGCGCTCCCACAGCTCTCTCACTGCCGCGTCGTCCTCACCGGGCCGGAAGTCACGAATCTGCTCCATCATGACGCGAACCACCGGCCTTCGAGCCGCCCGTCCCCGCCACGAGCGCTCGGGGTTTCTCCCGACCGCGTCCCCGGGCCGTCCCCGCGCGGAACGCTTCAGGCTATCGGAACCTCGCCCCGTTGTCCTTACTCCGAGTCCGCTGCGTCTCGAGCTGCCCTCCTGCGGCTAGACGTCGAGGCCCTCGCCGCGGTGGTTGTGCGCGAACCAGCGCTGGAAGCACAGCAGGCGCCAGAGGCCCTCCACCCGGTCTCGCTCGCGAGGCCGGCGGCGCAGAGCGGCCTGCAAAGCGGCCACGCCGGCCGGGTCGAGGTGCCCCTCCTCTGCCAGACGTGCGGGCGCCAGGTACCGCTCCTGCCACGACCCGATCTCGCGCTCGAGCAGGGTGTGGATCGGCATGCCGAAGCCGCGTTTCGGGCGATCGACCAGAGCTCGCGGAACGCGGCGGTAGAGCACGTCGCGCAGCGGCGCCTTCGCGACGCCGCCCTTCCAGATCCAGGCGAGCGGCAGCGCGAGTGCGAGTCGCACCACGCGGTAGTCGAGAATCGGAACCCGGGCCTCGAGCGCCACCGACATGCTCGCGCGGTCGACCTTCACGAGAATGTCGTCCGCCATGTATACGCGCGCGTCGGAGCACATCGCACGCCGCACCGGCTCTCGTCCATGCGCCGCTCGGAAGGTGTCGAGGAAGGCCTGCGGTGGCTTTGCTCCCTCGGGCCCCGCCATCGCCTCGAGAAGCTCCGGCTCGTACTCGCTCACGAGCGAGCATGCCAGGCCCGCGGCGTCCGTGCTCGCGAGGTGTCGCAGGGCGTTCGACGCGCCGAAGCTCGGGACGAGCGGTGAGGCCCGCCGCAGCACGCGGCGCAGCGGCGCGGGAAGCCGCATCCACGGCCGGAGCTGCTCGAAGCGGCGGTACTGGCGATAGCCTCCGAACAGCTCGTCACCTCCGTCGCCCGAGAGCGCCACCGTGACGTGCGGTCGCGTGAGCCGGGCGAGCAGCGTCGTCGGGATCGCCGACGCGTCGGCGAACGGCTCGTCGTAGAGCTCCGGAAGCACGAGCGCCACGTCGCGCGCCTCGGCGCGTGTCACGACGAGCTCCGTGTGGATCGTGCCGAGGTGGCGGGCCACCGCGCGAGCATGGGGCGCCTCGTCGTACGCCGCGTCCTCGAAGCCGATCGAGAAGGTGCGAACCGGCTGCTTCGCGCGCTCCTGCATGAGGGCGACGACGGCGCTCGAATCGACGCCTCCCGAGAGGAAGGCGCCGATCGGAACGTCCGAGATCATCTGTCGCTCGACCGAATCGCCGAGGAGATCTTCGAGCGCGGCCACCGCCTCGTCGTAGCGCTGCGGGAGCGGCTCGTCGGGCGGATCGGTGAGGCGCCAGAACGTCCCTGTCGAGATCTCTCCGCGCTCCCAGACGACGAAGTCGCCCGGCATGAGGCGGCGGTAGCCGGCGTAGATCGTCTCCGGGCCCGGCACGTATCCGAGACGCAGGAAGCGCCCGAGCGCGCCGCGGTCGATCGTCGCGACGAAGCCACGATGCCGGCGCAGCGCGCGCAGCTCCGAGCCGAAGCTCAGCACGCCTGCCTGGACGCCGTAGTAGAGCGGCTTGATGCCCACCGGGTCGCGCGCCAGAAGCAGACGCCCCTGCGCCTCGTCCCAGAGCGCAAAGGCGTACATGCCGTTGAGTCGTCCGAGCGACTCCGTCCCCCACGCGCGATACCCCTCGAGTAGCACCTCCGTGTCGGAGTCCGACCGGAAACGGGCTCCCTTCGCGACCAGCTCCGCCCGCAGCTCGCGGTAGTTGTAGATCTCGCCGTTGAAGACGATCGTGAGTGCACCGTCCGCGGTCGTCATCGGCTGATGCCCGAGTGGCGAGAGGTCGATGATCGAGAGCCGGGTGTGGCCGAGCGCGACGACGTGCTCGCCCGCCGGCGTCCGGAAGCGCCGCTCGAACGTGCCGAAGTCGTCGGGTCCGCGATGTGCGAGCGTTCTCGCCATCGGCTCGACGTCGTCGGCGAATGCGCGCTCGACAGGCCCGACGACGCCGCAGATCCCGCACATCGGCTCCGCTCCTCGGTCTTTGCTGCTGGTGTCGTCCGGCAGGGGACGCCCGAGACGATACTCGGACATGTTCTCGTCGACGTCGACCCGTCGCACCGCGCGAAGACGGTGCTACGGATCCGCGCGCGTCGTGCCGAACACAGTATCGGCCTGCGCCTCCTCGAACCTGCGTCCGTTCGGCCTGCGCTAGCCTTGCGCGCCCCGAGATCGTCGAGAGGTCCCGCCAGCGCATGCGAAGGAAGAGGATCCTCTTCACTCTCACCGATCTTCACGCAGGAGGCGCGCAGCGCGTCGTCCTCACCCTGCTCCGGCACCTGTCTCGTGACGAGTTCGACCTCGGCGTTGCACTCGTCCGCAAGGAAGGAGCCTTCCTCGCGCAGGTCCCGCACGACGTTCCCGTCCACGACCTCGCGGTGAGGCGGGTCCGCCAGGCCGGGCCGGCAATCGTCTCGCTCGCGAGACGAGAACGGCCCGACGTGCTCTTCTCGACCCTCTCGTACATGAACAACTACGTGCTGATGCTGCGGCCCTTCCTTCCGCGCGGCACCCGGATCGTGGTGCGGGAAGCGATCGCGGTGAGCTCCGCGGTCGATACCTGGCGGATGTCCCGAATCTGGCCGCTGCTGTTCCGTCTGCTCTACCGGCGGGCGGACGCGATCATCTGCCAGTGTCGCTTCATGGGGGACGACCTCGTCCGCAGCTTCGGCGTTCCGCGAGCGAAGATGAGAACGATCTACAACCCGGTCGACGTCGAGCGCGTGCGCGCGGCCGCGCAGAGCGGCGAAGATCCATTCGCGGGGTCCGGACCGGGCCCGCACGTCGTCGCGGCCGGCCGAATCGCGCCGCAGAAGGGATTCGATCTGCTGCTCGACGCCCTGCCTGCGCTCCTGGTGCGCTTTCCCGGTGCACACGTCTGGATCCTGGGAGAGGACACGTCGGTCGACGGACACGTGATCGAAGAGCTGCGCGAGCGCTGTCGCCAGCAGCGATCGGAGGCGCGCGTTCACTTCGAGGGTCTCCAGGCGAACCCGTACCGCTACTTCGGCCGCGCCGATCTGTTCGTCCTCTCGTCGCGCTACGAGGGCCTCCCCAATGTCTTGCTCGAGGCGATCGCGTGCGGATGTCCCACACTCGCGCTCGACCGGCCCGGCGGTACCCGCGAGGTGATGGAGGTCACGGGGCAGCACCACCGCCTGGTCCCGGACCTCGTCTGGGATCCGGGACTGTTTCGTGAGAAGGGTGCGGAGCCGCCCGCGGCCGATCTGTCGCGTTTCGGTGTCGAGCGGGTGGTCCGAGAGTACGCCGAGGTGTTTCGCAGCGTCGGAGTCGAGGCCAACACATCGGCGAGCGAGGAGAGAGGATGACCCAGGCAACGAGGGCGCTCGGCAGACTGCTCGTCTTCTTCGACGAGCCGTACTTCCGTACCGAGCGCGACGGCCAGGAGGTCGTGACGACGAACCGCGCCTTCTGGCTCTTCGTTCGCGCTCTCGCGCCGGCGTTCTCACACGTGGACTTCCTGGCGCGGATCGCGCCCGAGCGGCGAGAAGCTCCCTTTTCGTGCACGCCCGACCCGCACTTCACGCTGCGTGAGCTGCCGTACTACGAAAGCCTCTACGACCTCGGCGGCCTGCTGCGCGTGCTACCGGCCCAGCTCCGCGTCTTCTGGGAGGCGATCGGCGCGTGCGACGCCGTTCTGCTCGGCATTCCCCATCCCGCGTGCCTCGTCTTGTGGGCGATCGCGCGGTTGCGCGGGCGCCGCGTCCTCTTCCTCGACCGACAGGACCTCATTGCGCGCGCAAAGCTTCGGGCGCCGGGCGCCGGGCGCAGCGCAATCGTCTTCGGCGCCTGGCTGCTCGTCCGTGCGTTCGTCCTGCTCTCGCGCTCCACGCTCACCTTCGCGGTTGGCGAGGAGATGCGCCGGCGCTACGCACACCCCGGCGCTCCAGCCCACGGCCTGCTGATTTCGCTCGTACGCGAGAAGGATCTGAGCGGCGTTTCAGCGCGGTCGCTCCCGCCCGCTTCGGCGCCAAAGCGGCTGCTCTGGGTGGGTCGCGTCGATCCCGACAAGGGCCTCGAGGTGCTGCTCGAAGCGTTCCGAAGCGTCACCGCGGCAAGACCGGGCGAGCAGTGGCACCTCGATCTCGTCGGAACAGGCCTCATCGAAGCGCAGATCGCGCGCCAGGTGGAGGATCTCGGTCTTGCTCGGTCGGCCCACCTGCACGGCTTCGTCCCCTTCGGGCCGGAGCTCAACGCCTACTACGACAGCGCGACGGCCTACGTCCTGCCCTCGAACGAGAGCGAGGGATTCCCGCAAGTTCTCATCGAGGCCATGGCCCGTGGCCTTCCCCTCATCGCGACGGCGGTGGCCGGGATCCCGTACGTGCTCCGCGACGGTGAGAACGCCGTGCTCCTTCCGCCACGCAATCCGGAGGCGCTGGCGGCGGCGATCCTGCGCATGCTGGGCGACGCCGATCTCTACCACCGCTGCTCGGAGGCCGGTCTTCGCTTCGCAGGCGAGCACACGCTCGAAGCTCAGACGCGAAAGTTTCTGGACGCAGCGTCGCCGTACTTGCGCCGCGAGCCCAGCGCCGCGTACGGGCGCTGACGCGCCCTACTCCCAGCCGTCCCGCCGTCGCCGGCCGAGCGGGTTCGACGTTCGAATGCGGCCGAGGACGGTCTGCAGACCGATCGTGGTCGCCTGCTTCGACACGTCTTCGAGGGGGAGCTGTGCGTCGAGGACGCTCACCTGCGGCATCGCAGCGAGAGCGGACTGATAGCGGCGGCGACGGGCTTCGAGCACCTCCGCACTCCAGTCGTCGGGTTTTCTCTCGAAGGCGACTTCACCCGGTACGTCGAGGAACACGACCGCGTCGGGCCGAGGGCACAGGCGCCGCATCACCCGCGCGGGCAGGGTCGCCGCAAACGCATCCTCATCGAAGCGCTCCGCGAGGTCCGCGAGCGTGTCGGGGACGTAGCGCTCCGCGACCAGCGTCCTTCCCATCCAGCGCTGGACTCGGACCGTGAAGACGGCCTGCACGATCTGCTCGACCGCGACGAGCCACCCCCAGAGCCAGCGCGTCCGCGGCTGCCGGTAGACGCGAAGCTTGCCCTGCACGTCCCCCACGCCGGGAACCGCGACGCTGCTCCCGCGCAGCCGCGCCTTGATCCACGTCACGACTGGCGAGTAGCCGCCACGCATCCACACGCGGCGGCTCGGGATCTCGCACTCGGCGAGGACGGCGCGAAGCGCGTCGGCGTGCGTGCTCTTGCCCGACCCGTCGATTCCGCAGAAGCACACGAGGGCGCCGGGCCTCGTACGAAGCCCGAGACGTCCGAACGCGAGCTGTTCCGCCACTCCGGCGAGGTCGTGCATCTTCTGCGCCAGCGAGCGCGGGTTGTCGACGAGCAGCTTGCGAAAGTAGAAGGGCTTCGTGACGCGCTTGCCGAGGCGCGCAGGAAACGCCCGCGACACGGACGCACGGATCTGCGTGCACTGCGGCTCCGAGGGTGACGGGATCGCACGTGTCAGGGGTACGGCCGCGAGCGCGGACTCGCCGAAGAGACGCTGTTCCGCGGCTGTGTACCACGCGAGCGAGAACGCCAGCCCCGGCAGCCAGCTCCGGACGCGCGCGATCCGCAGGACTTCGTCCCAATCGAAACCGGCGGAGCGGGCCGCCTCTCGAACCTTCCACACGTCGCCGACGTGCACCTTGTTGGATTCGTACACCGAGTGCGCGAGAAGGATCGCGACGAGGTGCTCGGGCGCTGGATGGAGGACCGCGGGGTCGATGCCGCGCCGCGCGCCGCGCCACAGGGCATCGACGTCCGCGAACGCGAGCACGATCCACGAGACCTTCGTGTGCAAGTGGACCATCAGCCTGCAGGCGCTGCCGTCGAACTCGCGCAGGAGTCGCTTGTTCGGCTCCCAGTAGTGCACCATCTCGTGGTGCCCGGCTTCCTCGAGAAGCCGCGCCGCCCGATCGAGCTCGCCTGCGGGCACGAGGGCATCGACGTTGCTCGACGTGTAGGGATACGGCCCGGTGGACTTGAAGAGCAGGAGCGGAATTCGAGAGCGCTCGAGGTGCGCCTGCGCCGCGAGAAAGGCGCTCCGCTGCGCGTCACAGCGCGTGCGCTCGCGCGCGATCCGGGCCGCGAGCGCCGGCGTGTCGAGTCCGTCGAAGAGGAGGCGCGAGGGCGCCGCCGGGCCGCTCGACGCGTTGCCGAACAGAACCAGCTTGCCCTTTACGAGAAAGTCGAAGACCTCGATCTGCCGCATCTCGTCGAGGTCCGCGAGGGATCGTTCACCGGCGAGGAGCCTCCCGGCGACCCGGCACGTGTCGTGGTCGAGAACGGTCAATGAGACGACCTCGGAGTTGGGCAGAGTGCGGGCAGGCGCCCCCTGTCGCCGGCCCGCGGGAGCGGTAGCACCGCTCTCATCGCCGTGGCCAGCCCCGCATCACAGGCTTCGGATAAACTTCGGGCCCGCCGAAGAGGGGAATCGATGAGGATCCTGATCGTCTGCGAGAAGCTCGCCGACCGCGATGACGAAGGGATCAAGAACGTCGCTCGGCACCTCCTGCTGAGCCTCGGCGCCCGGCACGAGGTGCTCGCGCTGTCACGCGAGCGCTGGCAGCAGCGCTCCGAAGTCGTTTCCGTCCCGATGGGCCGCTTCTTCCTGAACGCGGATCTGCTGCGCCGGGCGCGCACGTTCCGGCCGGACGCCACGATCTATGTCCCGTGGACGTCGGGAACGCCGCCGACGTTCGTACGAGCGCGCGTTCTCGGCCTGGCCACGGGTGCTCCCGTTGCGCTGGTGCTCTGCCAGCCCTACCCGCTCCCGGCTGCCGTGCGAGCGCTGATTCGCTTCCTGTTGCCCTCCGCAGTCTTCGCGATGAGCCCGGGCGTCGTGCGCGAGATCGGCGCGCTCGGGGGTCGAGCCAGGTTCCTCGCGGCTGGCGTCGAGCTCTCGCGGTTCCGCCTTCCCACGCCCGCGGAGCGCGACGAGCAGCGGCGCGTGCTGGGCGTCGGCAAGGGCGAGAAGCTCGTGCTTCACGTCGGCCATCTCAACCGGCGAAGGCTCGACCCCGACGAGATCGTTGCGCTCACGAAGACCGCCGGCCGCAGGATCGTCATCGTGTGCAGCCCCGCGACGCCGCAGGACGAGGGCATTCGCCGCCAGCTCGAGACCGCGGGCGTGCGCATCCTCTCGGAGTTCTTGCCGCAGATCGAGCGCATCTACTGGGGAGCGGATGCATATCTGTTTCCGACGACCGAGCCGCGCAACTGCATCGGCGTTCCGCTCTCCGTTCTCGAAGCGCTCGCGAGCGGCCTCTCGGTGGTTGCGACGCCGTTCGAAGGCCTCCCGGTCCTCTTCCCCGACACCCCGCACGTCCGCTTCGGCTCGACTGCGGACGAGCGCAGCACCCTCATCGACCTGCTGCCGGCGCCTGCATCGACGCAGGCGCGAGATCTCGTGGCCTCGCTCGGCTGGGACGAAGTCGCGCAGTCGCTCGTGCGCACGCTGACTCGCCGCGCGGACTGATCGACGCTCTCGGCGCGTTCTGCGCCTGCGCCCGTCTCGCCGGTCTTGCATCGACTTTCGAATGCGCGATTCTCGACTCGCGCAATCCCGGCAGGCTCCGGGGGACGGAGCGAAGAATGGAGGAAGGCAGGTCGTCGAGGCGCTCGCTGCGAATTCTCGGCGTCCTGCTCCTGCTGGCAGGTTTCGTGCTGCTCGCGTTGCCGCTCTCCTGGTACGTCCATCCCCTGCCTTCACCTTACGAACACAAGGACGATCGGGGCAGCCCGATTGCGTCTCCTCCCGCCGACGTCGTTCCCCTGCGCAGTCAGGACGACCTCGTCGCGGCCATCCTACGCGACCACCCGCGCACGCCGCGCGAGATCGCGCGGCGCGCGCACGATCTCGTCGCTGCGCGCTTCGACACCTGCTACGACAGCCGCTTCACGTTCCAGCAGAACTGGATGATCGCGCTCGTCGGGCTGGTTTGGCCGAAGCTCGCGTTCCACAATGGCACGAACCTCGTTCGTTACTCGAGCTGTGGGCTCTGCAGCCAGACGAACGGGACGATGGTGCTGGCGCTGGCACGGCTCGGCGTCAAAGCTCGACTCGTCAACATGCCGGGCCACACACCGGCGGAGGTCGAGTGGGACGGCCGCTGGCACCTCGTCGATCCACACTATGGCTTCTTCCCGGACGAGAGTGAAGACGACATCGACGTCCTCACCGTCGCGCGCAATCCGGAGCTGGTAACGCGGCTCTACGGCGACCTGCTGACGCCAACGGTGCTCGAGCTGACCCGCCAGTCCTACGCAGCCTACGGACTCGATCCGAAGCCGCCGATGCCCACCGGCTCCTCGAACGAACCCGTGCTTCTCGTCCTCAAGAACGTTGCGATGATCCTGCAATGGGTGCTGCCGATCGGAATGCTCGTCCTCGGGGGCGCGATTCTCCTGCGTGGCGCACGATCCGGCCGCTCCGTGTTCCGATTCCTGCTGGGCGCGCTCCTGGCATTGGGTGCGGCCGAGCTCGTGGTCCGGCAGTTTCACTGGGCGCCGACGGCGTGGGATCCGGATTTCGGTCCGATCCAGGAGCCCGGGGAGCGCACCATCGTGAGCGACGAGCAGCGGGCCGTCAGCCGCTGGACGACCGGCGGCATCCGCCGCGCAGCGCCACCGGATCCGGGCCGGCCCGCCATTCTCGCCCTCGGCGATTCGTTCACCGAGGCACTCATGGTGAACGACGAGGACGTCTTCACCCAGCGACTGGAAGAAGCCCTCACGGCAGACGGGCTGCCATACCAGGTCTTGAACGCTGGAAAGTCGAGCGCGTCGGTCGCCGACTACGTCCATCTGGCGCCTGTGTACGAGAAGCGATTCGATCCACGCTGGACGGTGGTGCAGCTTCGCGAGAGCGACCTCGGCGCCGATGCCTGGTCCGACCGCCGCGCGCACTTTCGGCGCGCACCGGATGGCCTGCTGGAGGTCGTCGGCGCTCCTCGCGAGCAGAATCCTCTCTGGACGGCCCTCCACCCGCTGCGTACGCGTTCCACGCTCGTCCAGTACGGCCCCGTTCGCGCGCTCGAGTTCGCAGCCGCCTTCCGGCGAGAGCCTCCTCTGTTTCGCGCCGCGTCGGCGCCGGTCGAGGAGCTCGACGAAGAGACCGCGCCGCAGAAGCGAACCTACCCGATCCTCGACGAGCTCGATCTGCTGAACGAGGCCTATGGGGGACGCCTGACGTTGCTGTACGTCGCCCCGTTCGACCCCGCGCATCTCGAAGCTCCAGCGACTGGCGCCGAGGCGTACGTCATGCGGCACTGCCGCGAGCGTGGTTGGAGCTGCGTGAATACGCGAGAGACGTGGCCGGAGTTCGCCGCCCGCCACGAAGCCCCGTTCGGATTCCCTGCGACCGGATACAACAGGGGCCATCTCAACGCGGGAGGACACCACGCGGCAGCCGCGCTGCTGGCGGCCGAGATCGAGAGACTCTCCTCCGAGGGGAGGCTCTGACGATCGCGAATTCGCCCGATGGGTTCGCAATGTGATCCCGAACTCCGAGTGCGGGCTCAGCACGGCAATGTTCCTCGCCGCGGAGAACACGATTCGGAATGGCGCGATGAAGGATCCCCTCGTCGCGGCCGGCGGAAGCGGGCTCGTATTCCGGCGGCGAGAGCAGACGGATCCGCCTCCCGCCTGCGCGACATCTGGCTTCGACCAAACGACCGACTACGCGTCGATGGCGACGTGCTGATACACCGCGGCGAACGTCGGCGTCCGTGGCGTCGAGAGCGGCCTCCCCCTCGCGGACGGCGCCACCCTCCTGGCCGAGGGCGTGAGGGGGCGAGCGCCACGAAGCGACCACCAGCCGCTGATTCGTGAAGAAGACGAGCGGGTTGCGAGCGCCAGCGCGGCCGCGCCTCGGGTGCCGGCGCGCTGACTGGCCGGTGAGATCTCCACGCCAGCACGTCTCGATATTCTTGTTGTGTTTCGACTCTAGCTCACAGTATGTTGTCGATATGTCGCCCCTCGCCCCCGTCGACCGGCGTCCTGGAGAGGTTTCCGAGCCGAGATCATCAGCGATACGGACCGCGAGCGACGACCCCGTGTCGAGCGAACCGGTCGATCTCGCGCAGCAGTCGCACTGGGACGGCCTCTACGCGGACGCAAAGGCGGCGCCCGCGTACCGGCCGGACTGGACCCCTCGGCACTACGACGACCGCACGATCGAGGACATGCTGCTGACCTCCATTCGGCGGCAACGTGCAGCGTCGGTGCTCGAGGTGGGCTGCGGCAACTCCGTTTGGCTTCCGCATCTCGCTCGGGCAGCCGGGGTCGCGGTCGCGGGTCTCGACTATTCGCCGCTTGGGTGCGACCTCGCGCGCCGGAACCTCGCGCTCGGCGGCGTTTCCGGGCCGATCTTCTGCGGGAACGTCTTCGAAGCCGAGCCTCACGACGTCGGCCGACACGACCTGGTGTTCTCACTCGGGTTGGTCGAGCATTTCGCCGATCTCGACGGAGTGCTGCGCGCGCTGCTCCGCTTCGTGAAACCGGGCGGGATGCTGCTCACCGAGATCCCCAACATGCCATCGATCCACGGCCTTCTCTCGTGGGTCTGGCAGCCCGACATCCTTCGCAAGCACCAACGAATCGACCGACGGCAACTGGTCGAAGCGCATCGCCGGATCGGGCTGCTCGACGTCGAGGGCCGCTACCTCGGAGCTGCGTCGATCAGCGTGGTCGGGTGGGAGATCGAGTCGCGGTGGAAGCTCGGCAGCAAGACGGTTCCGTGGCTCGTTCGCCGGGCGGACCGCGTCGTACAAAGGGCCGTGCTTCGCCGCGTTCGGCGCTTCGGCGGTGTTGCTCCGTTCGCGCCGTTCATCTCGGCGACCGGTATCGCCCCCGTTGACGCCACGCCCGCGTGATGGACCTTCCACGCGTACGCGCCCCGCGGGCGACCGCGAGACCAATACGTCTCCCGGCAGCAGCAACCCGGCCCACATTTCGAGATCCCGGAAGTCGCGCAGGAGAAGCGCATCTCGGCTCTCGAATACGATGTTGGGCTGCCCTCAACTAGGTCGCATCGCGCGCGTTGCTAGAGTGGCGAACCGAGGGGGCGCGACTTGCCGACAGTCCTACGAGCGGGGTCGTACCGGGTATACTTCTTCAGCCACGAGCCAAACGAGCCTCCGCATGTTCACGTCGACCGAGACGAGAGTTCAGCGAAGTTCTGGCTGGCTCCAGTTGCTTTGGCGCGAAACCTTGGCTTCAACGCTCGCGAGCTGGTGCGGATCGCTGAGATTCTAGAAGAGCACGAGTCACACCTTCTCGAGGCATGGCATGACTACTCCGGAACCTAGAGCGGGAGAACGGATCCTCGGCGTGCGCTGCGAGGACGAGTCGCTGATTGTCCAGCTCGCAGACGGCCGCTCCCTTTCTGTTCCCCTGGCTTGGTTTCCGCGGTTGCTTCACGCCACGCAGTCACAGCGGGCCAACTGGCGGATTGTCGGCAGTGGCTTCGGCATCCATTGGCCGGACATCGACGAAGATCTCAGTTCGGAGGGCCTGCTACGCGGAGCGCCTGCGCCGCGGAAGGTGCGTGCGGCGGAAGCGGGTACTTCTTCGTAGCAGGCGTTTCAGGCGAAACTTCTCTCTCCTCATCTCAACGTTCTCGCTGCTGGAGCCGCCCAACAAGCGCATGCAGCTGACGCGCCCCAGCGTCACTTCGATCGTGGCAGGTTGCCGTCTGGCGGCGTAGCTTGGTTGCCGTTGGGCGCACCGCTGGCGGCGCTGGGCCGCGCAGCTGATGCGCGAATCGTTAGCCGGCAGGAACGGGCACCTCGAGGTCGCGGCAGATCTTCCGCGCGAGGTGTTCGTTGATCTCGCGGTGTCGTGGAATCGCAGAGGCCTTACGTGAACGCCTGTTCACGTATACCGAGTGTCGGGAGCCTTCGCGAAGGAGTTCGCAGCCATTCGCCTCGAGGTGCCGGACGAGATCGCGCCTCTTCACCCGGCAGCGATCTTCAGGGGTTCGCGAATTACCTCGCCCTCGCCGGCTTCTTCCCTGACCAGGACTCGGTTTGCCTCCAAGACCAGCTCAACCGCTTCTCGGAGATTCTCGCGGGCTTCCTCGAGCGTGGCTCCCTGGGTATTGGCACCCGGAAGCTCCTCGACAAATCCGATGTAACCCTCGGG
>JADLGR010000015.1 GCA_020849175.1 Deltaproteobacteria bacterium | reverse complement strand
CTCGGTGTGGCCGAGGGTGACGACGCGACGATCGTCCTGCTCGGCCACGAAGTCGGGCCTCTCGGCCGGCGCATCCCGTGGCTACGTGTCGCGCACCTCGACGAGCCGGCGGCGTGGTGCCGCGACCCGGCGGAGGGTGGATCGGCCAGCCCGGAATAGCTTCGCGGGCGATGCCGCTGGATCCCGGCCCCGCGGCGCCGCCTTCACCTCCGCAGCGCGATCACCGCTCGCAGCAGCGCCTTCGTGCGCGGAGTCAGTCGTGTTCGGTTGTACAGGTCGCCCACCTGCCGCAGCGCCTCGGCGTACGTCGGATAGGGGTGGATCACGCTGGCGAGCTTCGAGAGGCCGACGCCCGCCACCATCGCGAGCGTGAGCTCACCGATCAGCTCACCCGCGTGTCGCGACACGATCGTCCCGCCGACGATCCGGTCGGTGCCCTTCGCGACGTGCACCCGGACGAATCCCTCCGTCGCGCCGTCCGTCACGGCGCGGTCGACGTCGGCGAACGGTCGCACGAAGGTGTCGATCGCAATGCCGCGCGTGGCGGCCTCGTGCACGTGGAGCCCGACGTGTGCGACCTCCGGATCGGTATACGTCGCCCACGGAACGGTGAGGGCGGAGAGCCGTTTGCGGCCGAAGAAGAGGGCGTTCTGGATCACGATGCGCGCCGCGAAGTCCGCTGCATGGGTGAACTTGTGGCGCAGGCAGACGTCGCCCGCCGCCAGGATGCGTCGGTTCGTGGTGCGCAGGAAGTCGTCGACGCGGACCCCGGCGTGCTCGTCGTACGCGACGCCCGCGCGTTCGAGTCCGAGGCCTTCGACGTTCGGGCGGCGGCCGGTGGCGACGAGGATCTCGTCGACGACGATCTCGATCGGTGCGCCGGCGATGCGGGCGCAGAGCACCCGGTCGTCGCCCCGCCGCTCGACGCGCTCGACGACGGCTTCGAGGGCGAGCTCGACGCCGTCGCGGCGAAGAGCCGCCTCGACGATCGCAGCCGCGTCCGCATCCTCGCGGCCAAGGACGTGCGCATCGTCGTGCAGCAGGTGCACTGCAGAGCCAAGACGCTGGAAGGCCTGCGCGAGCTCGCAGCCGAGCGGGCCGCCGCCGATCACCGCGAGGCGCCGTGGCCGCTGCACGAGCGTGAAGATGCTCTCGTTGGTGAAGAAGCCCGCCTCGGCGAGACCGGGGATCTGCGGCAGTGCGGCGCTTGCGCCGGTGCAGAGCGCCGCGCGCTTGAAGCGCAGGGTCGCGTCTCCGACCTCCACCGTGTCGCGCCCGGCGAAGCAGGCTTCGCCGAGGAAGACGTCGACGCCGAGCTCGCGCGTAAAACGCTCGGCGCCGTCGTGAGGGCTGATCCGAGCGCGAATGCTTCGCATGCGCTCCATGACGGCGCCGAAGTCGACCTCCGCACCAGCGGCTGCGCGCACGCCGAGGCTGGCAGCAGTGCGCACGTCGAAGGCCGCGCGCGAGGATCGGATCACGGCCTTCGAGGGGACGCAGCCGGCGCTCAGGCAGTCTCCCCCGAGCAGATGGCGCTCGACGAGCGCCACCCGTGCGCCGAGGCCCGACGCGCCGCCGGCCGTCACGAGGCCGGCGGCTCCGGCCCCGATCACGACGAGGTCATAGCGCGCGGCAGGTCGCGGATTGCGCCAGCCCGGTGGATGCACGTTCGCGAGCAGGGCGAGGTCGTGTGTATCACCGCCGAGGAGCTGCGTTCCGGCTCGCCCGCGCCGGGCATCGTGACGATCGACTTCGTTGCGGTGTTCGCCGTGCGTCGCGCCGGGCTCAGTCACCGGTCGCCTCCGCGAGCGTTCGGCGCGCGAGGCGGGTGACGAAGACGGTCACCGCGAGCGTGGCGGCCAGACCGAGCACGAGGAACGCGGTGCCGCCCGGGCTACTCGTGACCGGCGCACCACCCGCGGCCTGCGCGGCGAGACCGACCACGCTGCCCGTATACACGTAGAGAAGCGTTCCCGGGACCATGCCGATCGAAGCCAGCAGATAGTCGCCGAACCGCACGCTCGTCAGCCCGAGCGCGTAGTTGAGCAGGTTGAACGGAAAGACGGGCGAGAGGCGGAGCAAGAAGACGATCCTGCGGCCCTCGCGTCCGATCGCTCGGTCGATGGCCGCGAAGCGAGCGCTGGCCGCGATGCGCCGCGAGACCACCTCGCGAGCCAGATGGCGCGCGACGAGAAAGGCGACGCTCGCGCCGAGGGTCGCGGCGAGGAACGCGATGGCGAGGCCACGGCCGATGCCGAACAGCGCCCCCGCTGCGAGGGTGAGCGCGGATCCGGGAACGAAGAGTACGACGCAGATCGCGTACGCGAGTACGAAGACCGCCGGGCCCCAGAAGCCGAGCCCGTCGACGAAGCGGACGAGGTCGGGGATCCGTCCGCCGAGCGTGCGGGCCGTCACCACCAGCGCGGCGAGCACGACGAGCGCCGTGGCACGCCGGATCGAGAGCCACCCGCGCGATCCAGCGGCGATGGCGCCGCGCCCGGTGTCCGCCATCGGCTGCCCCTCCTGCACTCCGCTCGTGTCCCGACCCATCCTCGCGTCGTCTCGATGCCTCGCTGGCGCGTGCGGTCACAGCAGCCTTAGCGCGCCGGCGCCAGTGCGCTCGCTCGTGCGGCCGCGCTCTGTCTCCGAGCGTCCCTAGAGGAGTCCGCCCCATGCCGAAGACTTCGCTCGATGTCATGCTAGGCCAGTCCACGAGGAGGCCCGCCATGAATCCGACGACACCCCGCCGTGAGGGAGGCGGACCGCGACGAAGCGCGCTCGTGACCGGTGCTTCGGCCGGCATCGGCCTGGCTTTCGCCGAGCGGCTCGCGCGCGACCAGTACGATCTCATCGTCGTGGCGCGTAGCCGGGACCGGCTCGAGGAGATTGCGAAGCGGCTTCGCGAGGAGCGAGGGGTCGCCGTCGAGGTCCTCGCGG
>JADLGR010000014.1 GCA_020849175.1 Deltaproteobacteria bacterium | reverse complement strand
TCGAGCGGTGCGAAGCCGAGTGCGATGGTGATGCCGCGCGCCCGCTCTTCGGGCAACCGGTCGGTGTCGACTCCGGTGAGGGCGCGAACGAGCGCGGTCTTTCCGTGGTCGATGTGACCCGCGGTGCCGACGACGAGGTGAACGGGATCGACCGCCACGTTCGCGTCCGGCGCGAGCGGGTCGCGCCCTATCTCGGTCCGATGACGTCACGGCCGAGATAGGGCCGCAGCGCCTTCGGGATGCTCACCGAGCCGTCCTCGCGCTGGTGATTCTCGAGGATCGCGATGGGGGCGCGCGAGAGAGCCACTGCCGTTCCGTTCAGCGTGTGGACGAACTCACTGCGTTTGCCGCCCTTCCGCCGGAAGCGGATGCCGAGGCGGCGAGCCTGGAAGTCGGTGCAGTTCGAAGCGCTCGTCACCTCGCCCCAGTCGCCACTCTCACCGCGGCCCGGCATCCAGGCTTCGAGGTCGAACTTGCGGTAGGCCGGCGCGCCGAGATCGCCAGACGCGACGTCGATCACGCGGTACGGGATCTCGAGCGCCTCGAAGATCCGCTCTTCGATGGCCACCAGCTCGTCGTGCATCGCCTCGCTGTCCTCGGGACGCGTGAGCGCGAACATCTCGACCTTCGAGAACTGGTGCACGCGGTACAGGCCCCGGCTCTCGCGCCCCGCAGCACCGGCCTCGGTGCGAAAGCAGTGTGAGAGGCCCGCGAGGCGTAGCGGGAGAACGTCCTCGTCGAGGATCTCGTCCTTGTACAGGCCGCCGAGCGTGATCTCGGCGGTCCCGACGAGGCACAGATCCTCGTTCGCGATCGAGTAGATCTGCGTCTCCGGGCCACGCGGGTTGTAGCCGATGCCGTCGAGGATCTCGGGCTTCGCGACGTCGGGAGTCACGAACGGCGTGAAGCCGGCCTCGAGCAGCACGTCGAGTGCGAAGCGCTGAAGTGCGAGCTCGAGAAGCACCGCCTCGTTCTTGAGGAAGTACCACTTCTGTCCCGCGACGCGCGCGCCCGCGTCGAAGTCGACGAGATCGAGGCGCTCTGCGATCGCGAGATGGTCGAGCGGGCGGAAGCCGAACGCCGGCGGCGTTCCCCGGCGCCGCAGCTCTCGAAAGTCGGCCTCACCACCCGTCGGGACGTCGGGATGCACGAGATTCGGGATCGCCGCGACGAGCGCGTGGAGCGTCGTGTCGGCCTCTGCGACCTCGGCCTCGAGACGCGCAGCCTCGTCTTTGAGGCGCCGGCCCTCGGCCGCATGGGTCTCGCGCTCCTTGACCGCGAGCGGCCGCTTGCCGTTCGCCTGGTGCTCGTTGCGCTGGCGGTAGAGGTCCTGGAGCCGGGTCTGGAGCGCGGCAACGCGCTCTTGATGACCGATCGCGGCGTCGAGGTCGACCGCAACCCCGCGCCGCCGACAGCTCTCGGCGATCTCGTCGCGGCGCGCAGCGAGCGTTCTGGGATCGAGCATGGCGCGAGAAGAGAACCACAGCCGAAGGATCGCGCCAGAGCGCACTGTACCTGGCGCGAAGCGATCGTTCGCGGGCCGCTTCGCAGCGGCGCAGACCGTCTCGTGAGGATCGTCTCTGCTACTGCCCGGCGAGCCCTGGTTGCAGGACGTCCCGGGGCAGGGGTATAACCCCTTGGATTTCCTCGCGGAGAGGTGGCCGAGCGGTCGAAGGCAGCGGTCTTGAAACTCGTTTCGGTGCCGCGGGGATTTCGTGAGATGCTTCAGCATCTTGCGCTCTCGGCTGCGCGGGGCGATGTCAGCAGGGCTGATCCCCTGAGATCCGATGTCATCCACGCTGATCCGAGTTGATCCCGGATGATCCCCCGTGATCGCTCTTGCTCTCTTTCGAGCGAATCGCCGTTGCGTTTGTGATGACGTATACGTTAGTATCGCCGCGTGTTCGAGGTTCGCGAGTACGTCCCGGAAGGAAGGGCCGCGAGCCTCTTCGCAGAGTGGTTCCTCGCTCTTGATTCCCGCGCTCGTCAGCTCGTGGACGACGCCGTGGCGCGCATGCGCCTCGGCAATCTAGGCGACTGCAAGCGGGTCGGGGCCGGCGTCGTCGAGCGCCGGATCGACAGCGGGCCCGGCTATCGCATCTACTTCGGAAGAGACGGAGACAAGCTGATCTTACTGCTCGCGGGCAGCACGAAGCGCCGGCAGCAGAAGGCGATCGCGACGGCCCATGAGCTATGGCGCGAGTACAAGCAGCGCAAGCGAAAGGAAGACTGACATGGCCCTCACCCGAGACTTCCGCGAGACCGTGATGGCTGCTGCTCAGAAGGACTCCGCCTATCGACGCAGCCTTCTGACCCGGGGATTCAGGCTCGCGCATTCGGCCGATGAAGAAGACCGGAACGTCGGCAAGTCGCTGCTTCGCGACTACGTCAATGCGACCTTGGGGTTCCAGGCGCTCGCCAAGGAGCTGGACAAGAAGCCGGAGAGCCTCATGCGGATGCTGAGCGATTCGGGGAACCCCCGCCTCAGCAACTTTGCCGAGCTGGTGGAGTGCCTCTTCGAGCACGAGGGCATTTCGCTGCTGGACGAGGAGTAGCGTCAGCCCTCTGGGTCGAGGCCTCGGTGCCCCGTTCGCTTGCCTCATGATCCGAGGCGAGACGACAACCCATTGATTTCCCTCGCGGAGAGGTGGCCGAGCGGTCGAAGGCAGCGGTCTTGAAAGACGGCTCATGAGATCGCCGGATTCTCCTGCAACTTTAACGAGTTGGCCGACGTTTCGGCCTGGCCAGCGCAAGCAAATCTGATCCCTGGAGATCCGTCTTGCGCCGTCGTGATCCCGGGTGATTCGAGCGCGCAGCCAGATCAAGCGGTGCGTCCGTTGTGGCGACTCCCGGCCGTCCAGCGGGCCTTGGGATCGGCTCTCGCTCTTGCGCAGCTTCGTCGAGGCGCACCGGGGGACGATCGGCATACGCAGCGACGGCGTCGGGGAGGACAGCGAGTTCACGATCCGCATGGCGGGCGCGGCGCCCGGTCGGCGCGCGCCCGCGGCGCGTGCTCCTCGTCGGCGACAACGAGCACGCCGCCGAGGGCTCGCGGGCCTGCTCCGAGGCGTCGGACATGAAGGTCGCCGTCGCGCCCGACGGGCCCGACGCGTTGCGCGTGGCGGTCGCCTTCGCCGCGGATGTCGCCGTGCTCGACATCGGGCTGCCGATTATGGATGGCTGCGAGCTGGCGGGCCGGCTGCGCGAGCGGCATCGCGCGGCTCGTTTGCGGTGACCGCCTACTGCCAGGCGCGCGACCGCGTCGGCTCGCGTGCCGCCGGGTTCGCCGCGCGGCGTCTACTCGGAAGCAGAGGCCGCGTCGATCCAGCTGTCCGGGATGAGCTTGCGACCGTCGCGCCAATTCTCCCGAACGGCAGTCTGGAACCACTCCTCTGGAAGGTTCGCGTGATCGCAGACGATGAGCTGCATGTGCGGTGAGAACTCGGCCACGAAGTCGCGCAACAGCTCGTACAGCCGGCGGACGGTCGCGCGAGTCTCATCCCCGGCCGGAACGCCCTCGCGGATCTCCACATCGGAGGGGTAGAAGACCTGTGTCGGCTGATCGAGCATCAGCAGGCGGGGCACCGGTCGGTCGCGGCGCGTGAAGAAGCCGTGCAGCGCGAGGTGCGCGGCGATGTGGTAACCGACCCAGTTCTCACCGCTGCCGATCCGCATGAGCGGCGCAGGCCCCGAGTCGGTGTCGGTGACGACGGTCAAACGAGCGAGGTCGAGGCGGACACTCCCTGCCGTGTGCTCCAGCTCAAGACGGTGCGCGTAGCGGGTCATGTCATTCCCGATGACCGCCAGGCGGGACGTCAGCTCATCCTGCACGCGCTCGGGGTCCAACGCCGCTTCCAGTTCGGCGACGCGCCTCTCGGCGTTGGTGACAGCATGCTGAAGACGTCGCAGGGCATCGCTCT
Source organism: Deltaproteobacteria bacterium (assembly GCA_020849175.1). Taxonomy (GTDB): domain Bacteria; phylum Myxococcota_A; class UBA9160; order UBA9160; family UBA9160; genus MYXO. The sequence goes on along the minus strand of JADLGR010000014.1, from coordinate 15,671 downwards.
CAGTCGCGCGGATGCTCGAGAGATACTGGTCGATGCGCCCTCGCGTGAACGCCCGCTCGTCCGCACGGTGGCGGATGAGATCACCGCCAGCTGCCGCAGCCGTCAGTCCGGCCAGTGCTCCTTCGACGGTGCGTAGCTGCTGGCGTACCTCGTCGGTCTGCTCGTTCAGTTCAGCGAGCACCGTTTGGCGCCGGGGACGGGTGGCCTCAACGTCTGAAAGCTGCTGAGCCAGCTGCTCTGCGGCCGTTCTCAACTCCTCGGCCGTCGGATCCGGCTCGGGAAGTTCGGAGCCGCAGACCGCACAATACGTCGCGTCGCCCGTCGGCGACCCGAGAAGATCCAGGCTCTGGAGTCGCGCGATCTGCGTGTTGACGACGCGCTGGTAGTCAGCCTCCTCCGAGCGCTGGTCGTCTAGCAGCGCCTTGTCGTCCGCGAGCTCACGGAGCCGCCGGCGTAGCTGGTCGCGCTGACGTTCAAGTTCCCGGGCTCGTGCGAGATGGTTCTCTTCGAGCGGGAGTTCGTCGCTGGGTGCCTCCACGGCCCGCCGGAGTACCTCGATCACGGCGCCCCGGCCGGTCACGTCAGGCGATTCGACGAGTCCCTGCGCGTACGCCTCATCCAGCAGTGACCGGAGGCCGACCTCGATGTCCTGGTTCAGGCGCTCGGCCGTGGTGAGTTCGGCCTGCGCTCGCCGCAGGGCGCGCCGCGCGTTGGTGAGTTCCTGACGCTTGAGCGCCTGATCCGCCGGCCAGGCACCGAGGAAGTAAGGAAGAGTGTCCTGGATCGCACGGGCGACGTTCTCCTCGTTCTGACGGTGGAAGAGCTGGTTGCGGTTCGCCACCTCGCCTTGACCCTGGAGGCACAGCAGTACGGCGTGACCCAAGTTCGCTTCGAGCCCCTGCATTCCGAAGGCGCCGGCCATCCGGTTCTCGTCGATGCCGATCAAGCGTCCGAGTTGTTCTCGGACAGTCGCGGCGTCCGCGTTGACCTCCAGGTCATCGAACCACGGCACGTCGAGGTCCGCGCCGAACTCCAGCATCGCGCGGCTGCTCGAAGCGGCGCCGAGCCGGCCCGCCGGGCGCCCGACGAACGCTCGTCCACCCGCGAGCTGGACGAGCAAGCCGTACCACGCCACGGTGTCCGAGATCGGGCCGACGGGCATGGTGATCGTGCTGCGCCCGAGGCAGAACTCGAAGATGTCCAGCAGCGCGCTCTTCCCCGTTTTCGAGATGCCGGTGATCACGTTGAGCTCACCCGGACGGAAGCGGATGATCTGACGATCACCTGCGGCGTTGTAGAGGGCGATGGCGAGGAGTTGCACGGTTAGGCGGTCTAGGGCGCCACGCCGAACAGCGCGAACGCGGTCGAGGGTTGATTAGTCTTGGCGAGCCAGCGTCCGACGAGGCCGGCGCTCGTCAGCAGCTCGCTCAAGTGAGCGTCGCCGCCAGGGCGCAGCGTGCCGCGAAGGCCGCCCTCGTGAAGGTCGAGTACTTGGTGCCGAAAACCGAATCGCAGACCTTCACGCACGAAGGGAGCGAGCTCGGTCGCCCGCTTCGGGAAGCCCGCTCTGATGAGCGCGTTTCGCGAGACCCACGTCGAGAGGTGCGTTCGGGTGCTGCTTGGCAGTGCTTCACGCGAGGGCGAGTGCAGCACCAGCGGAGCCACGATGAAGGCGACCGGCCAAGGCATGGGCCTACCTGCGGCACGCTCGTACTCCCGGGCAGCCACGGACTGAACAGCCGCGAGAAGCGCCGGGTTCAGCAGTGTGGCCGCGATCCGCGGTCGCCGCGCCCACTCGGTCACGCAGCGCGCTCCACAAGAAGATTGGTTAGCCGCTGCTTGAACTCGGGGTGCCACCCGACGCGCCCGGTGTTGGCCAGTTCATGGTGCTTGCCGCGCGAGAAGAACGGTTCGTCGTAGCGAGGTAGAACGCGGTGCTGCATCTGGTCCATGGCCGAGCGCAGCAGTTCCTGGCCCGCCGCGACCTTCGCCTGATCGTCGGCCTCGATGCCGAGCTTGTCGATCGCCCAGGCGAACTCCCGTTCCCACTCGTCGATGAGGTCGCGCTCGAACTCCTCGATGCGGTGCAGACCGATGAGATCGGCATCGATCCACGCTGCCTGCTGGGTGTAGGCGCGGTAGTAGTCGACGATCGACTTTTGAAGGATCTTCGCCGGGACCTCAACCCACCGCAGCTGATGTGCGAACGGGTAGTTGCCGTACTCTGCCTGCACCGCGTCGACGTTGACGGCGCTGCTCGGCACGAGCGTCGGCAGCCGGTCCTTGCCGAAGCTGTCGCGCAGGTCGTCGAGGAAAATGTCGATCTCAAGAGCGCTGACACTGCGGCGTTCGCGACGCAGCATCCCGACGGCCCGCTCGTGCCACCAGTACCAGAGCGCCGCCATATAGCTGTCAGCTTTGGCGGGATCGCGCGGAAGGCCGCGACCGATTTCCTGACGCACGGAAGCGTCCAGGTCGCCGATCGTCGGGCTGGCGTCGAGCACGTACATGCGGCTGACGAAGATGGCGCGGCTCTCATCAGAGAGATCGAGGAAGCCCTGGCGCACCGTCGCGAACTGCTGCTCCTCGGAGGTTGTGGCGGCGCTCTCCAGCAGCACGCGAGCCGACTCCGGGTCGTGCGCGTCCGGTCGCAGCGCGGCTGCCGCCGTGCCGCTGGCGGCCGTAAGGGTCGTAACCATGGTCAGCGTCGGCCCGTCTGGATCGCCGGGCTCGTGCGCGTTCATCCAGGCGCGGATGGTGCGCCACCAGTCCGCGTGTTTGTCCCCGAGCGAGCGAGCGGTGTTCTCGTGGTGCTTCGACTGGATGAGCTCCGTCGGCGTCCCCTCCTCCCACGCAACATCGTCATGAAGCTCCAGAGTCAGAGCGGCGTCCGGCCGGTCGCGACCGCGACGAAGCAGCTCAAGAAGTGGCCACTGCGTCTGGTAGAGGTAGCCGAGGGCTGAGGAAGCTGCGCTGTGCGGGGACTCGCTCATGGGCGGGGGGGAAACGGGGCCGCCCGCCGAGCGTATGTGGCCTGCGCAGCGCCTGACCATCCGTGCCGCATCGAGGCGGCAGGATGACCCGAATGCGGAAGGTTCACCAGTTCTGCAGACTTCACTTCGTCTAGGCGGGGCTGCCTACCTTCAGAGGGGGTCCCGAACGCCGTGCAACAGGGGAGCTTGCGGAGCGCCTGTTCGAGACGCTTCGTGTTGACGGAGCCGCAAGCGCTTTCAAGGTCGACCTGTAGGTCCACGTCCGTCGTTCCGGCATGCTGGAAGCTGCTGCCGGAGCAGAGCAGCTCGGGCACGAGCCCGCCCAGGACGACGAACTCGGGCCGTGCGCCGTAATGGTGGACGACCCGGACGAGCGCGCCCTCGGCGGCTTCTCGCGCCGCCCGACTCCGCGCGGATTCATCCGGCACGGACGACCTCACGGAGGTGCTCCGCAGCCTCCTCCCCCCGGACACCAGAGCGTCGTAGATCGACGTAGACCCGCGGCCACGGCGCTACCCGAAGTCCACCGGCCTCTTCGGCCAGTTGTCGAACCGCGACTGTGGGGAACGGTCGGAGTGTCAGACGCCCGCCTTCAATCGGCTGGAGCTTCACGGCGTTCGCTGCTGCCTCCAGGCCGACGATGCTGTCGGAATCGACGTACACCTCCGTCGTCGTAACCGTCGTCAGGTAGGGTGCGATCACCGACGCAGCTGCAGCTCCGGTGGCGGCCCAGCTGATCCGGGCCCGGTCCCATTTCCGTCCGGTCTCCGCCAGACCGGCGACGGGATCCCGCCACGTCACACCGACCTGGAGCTTGATCGGCGGGCGCGCGCGCTCCACGGCCGAGGCGTACGCTTCGAGCAGCCGATCCGGGTCGCTGACCCGGCGGGCAGACTCTCTCCCGCGACGGGCCGGGGCCTCGAGAAGCTGAAGATTGGTCAGGAACCGCAGCGCCTGGGTGCAGCTTCCAACCGACAGGCCGGTTGCAGAAGCCGTCGCAGCAACGGTCGGTTTGGTTTCACAGAGCAGTGCTTCGGCGACGGCAATCACCGACGACGTCCAGCGCATCGCCTTGGGACCAGGCTCGGGAGTTCTGCCCGTTCGCGAGACGATGATCGAGCCTACTGCGATCTCGGCGGCGCCCGTCTCGTCCACCCATCCGATGCCAACCTTGGACAGGGCTTCGCGTGCACCTGGCGAAAGCCGGCGGGCAACGACAATGTCAGGGCGGCTGCTCCGCTGGGAGATGACCCGGCGTGCGTCGCCCAAGCTTCCCTCACCGATCCACTTGATCTCGAGGCGGTGGTCTCCAACGATCAGATCGTGGCCTGTTTGGCGCTCTGACTCCGCGATCCTTGCTTTCACCGAGCGCGGAAGGACGGCGCGGACCGTGCCCACGGCGCGCTCGGTGGTTTGTCGCTTTTGGTTGGTCGAGGTCATCTTCAATACTTCAGATAGAACGATACATCACACTATCGTGAAGTATCTAACAAACTGAAGTTTCCCTCGGGGAAGGGGTTTGGCGCAAGGAGAGTGCCTCTGCGCGAGCGACCTCGCTGCTGCGGCCACGCCCTCGACCGTAGCCAGCTCCGATTGCCAAACGAGCGGGCACGCCGCGAGCGACATCGTGTGTACCATCGCCGCCGCCCCCGCGGGCGGAGGCAATTCAGGCGCGGCGAGTGTCCCCGGTGAACAAGAAGTCCCTGAGCGAGCGCGACATCTGCACGAAGTTCATCACCCCGGCTCTCAAGCAGGCCGGCTGGGACGAGTTCGCTCAGATTCGCGAGGAGGTGGCCTTCACCAAGGGCCGCATCATCGTCCGCGGAAAGCTCGTGACCCGGGGCAAGCCCAGACGCGCGGACTACGTCCTCTACTACAAGCCGAACGTCCCGATCGCGGTCATCGAGGCGAAGGACAACAACCACGCCGTGGGCGAGGGCATCCAGCAGGCACTCGACTACGCAGCCACGCTCGGAGTTCCGTTCGTCTTCTCCTCGAACGGCGACGGCTTCGTCTTCCACGACCGCACCGGGCTCGCGACCGTCCCCGAAACCAATCTCTCGCTCGCTGCTTTTCCCCCGCCCGCCGCGCTCTGGGCGCGCTACCGCACCTGGAAGGGCCTCTCCGACGAAGCCGAGCGGATTGTCCTCCAGGACTACTTCGACGACGGCAGTGGCAAGGACCCGCGCTACTACCAGTCGAGCGCCGTGAACGCCGCGGTCGAGGCGATTTCCCAGGGCCGCGATCGCCTCCTGCTCGTCATGGCGACCGGCACCGGCAAGACCTACACGGCCTTCCAGATCATCTGGCGGCTCTGGAAGGCCGGGCTCAAGAAACGAATTCTCTACTTGGCCGACCGTAACGTCCTGATCGACCAGACGATGGTCAACGATTTCCGCCCCTTCGGTTCGGCAATGGCGAAGCTCAGCACGGCTTCGAAGACGATCGAGCGCGATGACGGCAGCGAGGTGAGGCTTCCCACCGCGATCGACAAGAAGCGTCGCATCGACACGGCTTACGAGATCTATCTAGGCCTCTACCAGGCGATCACTGGCCCCCAAGAGAGCGACAAGCTCTTTCGCGAGCTGTCGCCGGACTTTTTCGACCTCGTCGTGGTCGATGAGTGCCATCGCGGGAGCGCTGCTGCAGATTCCGCCTGGCGCGAGGTCCTGGAGTATTTCTCCTCGGCAACGCAGATCGGAATGACCGCCACGCCGAAGGAAACGAAGTACGCTTCGAACATCCACTACTTTGGCGAGCCGGTCTATTCGTACTCACTGAAGCAGGGCATCCGCGATGGCTTCCTCGCTCCGTACAAGGTTGTGAAGATCCATATCGATCGCGACCTCGAGGGCTACCGGCCGGAGCCCGGCAAGCTCGACCGCGACGGGATCGAGGTCGAAGATCGGCTCTACAACCGGAAGGACTTCGACCGGTCGATCGTGATCGACGGTCGCACGCAGCTCGTCGCGAAAAAGATCACCCAGTTTTTGAAGGAGAGCGGCGACCGTTTCCAGAAGGCGATCGTCTTCTGCGTCGACACGGAGCATGCCGCACGCATGCGGCAGGCGTTGGTCAACGAGAACGCCGACCTGGTGACCACAAACGCGCGCTACGTGATGCGCATCACTGGCGATGACTCCGAAGGACAGGACCAGCTCGGCAACTTCATCGATCCCGAGGCGAAGTACCCGGTCATCGTGACCACGTCGCGGTTGCTCTCGACCGGCGTGGACGTTCAGACCTGTCGCTTGATCGCGCTCGATCGCGAGGTCGGCTCGATGACCGAGTTCAAGCAGATCGTCGGCCGCGGCACGCGCGTGCACGAGGATACCCACAAGTTCTACTTCACGTTGATCGACTTCCGCGGCGCGACGGCGCACTTCTCGGACCCCGCGTTCGACGGCGAGCCTGTCCAGATCTACGAGCCCGAGCCGGGCGATCCCGTCGCACCGCCCGACGACGTCCCCCCGATCAGCGACGAGGAGGATCCCATCTCGGCCGAGCCGTCCGCGGATGAGACCGTCGTCGATGACGGCAACCCGCCGGACGTCTCGATCGACACGGGCGCGACGCCGCGTGGGAAGATCTTCGTCGACGGAGTGACCGCGTCGATTGTCGCCGAGCGCGTCGAATACCTCGACGAGAACGGCCGGCTCGTCACCGAGAGCCTCCGTGACTTCACGAAGAAGGCGCTTCGGAAGCGGTTCGCGAGTCTCGACGCGTTTCTCAAGCGCTGGAGGTCCGCCGAACGCAAGCAGGCGGTCATCGACGAGCTGGAAGAGGAGGGTCTTTCCCTACTTCCGCTTATGGACGCGATCGACCGGGATCTCGATCCCTTCGATCTGATCTGCCACATTGCTTTCGATCAGCCGCCGCTCACGCGCCGTGAGCGCGCGCAGAACGTCAAGAAGCGCGACGTCTTCACCAAGTACGGCCCCCAGGCGCGCGCTGTCCTCGAGGCGCTGCTCGCCAAATACCAGGACGAGGGTGAGCTCGCACTCGACGACATTCGCATCCTCACCATTGCGCCCTTCGACGCCATGGGCACCGCCGTTCAGCTCGTCGAGCACTTCGGCGGGCGGGAGCAGTTCGAACACGCCGTGCACGAGCTACAAGCCGCTCTCTACCAGGAAGCCAGCTGAGCCATGTCGGTCCGTACGATCGTCAAAAGCATCCAGGACATCATGCGGCAGGACGCCGGCGTGGACGGCGACGCCCAGCGGATCTCGCAGCTCTGCTGGATGTTCTTCCTGAAGATCATCGACGACCAGGATCGCGAGCTCGAGCTGACCGAGCAGGGCTATCGCTCGCCGATCCCGGCCGCGCTGCGCTGGCGAGCCTGGGCGGCGGACCCGGAAGGCGTCACGGGCGAGGCGCTGCTCGATTTCGTGAACGGCAAGCTTTTTCCGGAACTCAAAGCGCTGCCCGTCGGCGGCAAGGCGACCGGCCGCCGCCGCGTGGTGCGCGACGTCTTCGAAGACGCCTACAACTACATGAAATCCGGCCAGCTGATGCGGCAGGTTATCAACAAGATCCAGCAGATCGACTTCAACGACCTCGCCCAGCGCCAGCACTTCGGCGACATCTACGAGCAGATCCTGAACGACCTCCAGAGCGCCGGGAACGCCGGCGAGTACTACACGCCGCGCGCCGTCACGCGCTTCATGGTGGAGCGTATCGAGCCGAAACCCGGCGAAGTTTTGCTCGACCCCGCGTGCGGCACCGGCGGCTTTCTAACCTGCGCGCTCGACTTCATGAAGAAGCGCTACGTGAAGACGGTGGCGGACAAGCGGCGCATGGAGGCGGGGCTGCGTGCGGTCGAGAAGAAGCAGCTCCCGCACATGCTCTGCGTCACCAACATGCTGCTCCACGGCATCGAGGATCCGAGTTTCGTCCGCCACGACAACACGCTGGCCAAGCCGTACATCAGCTATTCGGCGAGCGATCGCGTGGACGTCGTCCTCACGAACCCGCCCTTCGGCGGCAAGGAGGAGGACGGCATCGAGAGCAACTTCCCGAAGCATTTCCAGACGCGCGAGACGGCAGACCTCTTCCTTGCGCTGATCATCCGGCTCTTGAAGCCCGGCGGCCGAGCGGCAGTGGTACTGCCGGACGGGACGCTCTTTGGCGAGGGCGTGAAGACGCGTCTCAAAGAGCACCTGCTGGAGGAGTGCAACCTCCACACCATTGTGCGGCTCCCGAACAGCGTGTTCCGCCCTTATGCGAGCATTGGCACCAACGTGCTCTTTTTCGAGAAGGGCGAGCCCACCAAGGAGATCTGGTACTGGGAGCACCGTGTGCCCGAGGGCCAGAAGGCCTACTCGATGACGAAGCCGATCAAGGTGGAGCACCTCGCGCCCTGCGCGGAGTGGTGGGGCGGTGCGAAGCGCAATGGCCGCAAGGAAACGGCGCTCACCTGGCGCGTGACCGCTGACGAGGTGAAGAGCCGCGGCTTTAACCTCGACTTCAAGAATCCGCATACCGTTGCCGACGACCACGGAGACCCGGAGGACCTCCTTGCGAAGCTAGATGAAGCGGAGAAGAACGCCGCCTCTCTGCGCGACCAGCTCAAGACGATCCTTGCCGAAGCGCTTGTGCGGTGAACGTGGAACGGCTCCTCGCGTACTTTGAGAGGATCAGCGAAGCGCCTGACGCAGTCGGACGCCTGCGTCGCTTCGTGCTGGATCTAGCGGTTCGTGGGGAGTTGGTTGAGCAGGTAGAGATGGACCTAAGACCAGCTCCACCGGTCACTCGCGGGCCGCATGATCGCAGTCCGCTCCTTACACCGCAATCGTGGTCATGGGTTCGGGTCGGAGAGGTCGCGGACTGCAGGCTGGGGAAAATGTTGGACAAGGCGAAGAATCGGGGAACTCCGCGGGCCTATCTTCGCAACGTCAACGTTCGGTGGTTCGACTTCGATCTATCGGACGTGCTCGAAATGCCATTCGAGGATTCCGAGCTTGAGGAGTTTAGGCTCCGGTCGGGTGACGTCTTGATCTGCGAAGGGGGAGAACCGGGCCGCGCTGCTGTCTGGGATGAGCGAGAACACGACATCTATTTTCAGAAGGCAATTCATCGTGTGCGGTTCTCGGAGATTGTCTCTCCGCACTTCTTCGTCAAGGTTCTCCATCTCTTCGCGCAGAGCGGTCTGCTAGCTCCGTACTTCACCGGCGTCGGAATCAAACACCTAACCGGACGAGGGCTCGCTTCGGTTTTGTTGCCCCTCCCGCCCCTCGCCGAGCAGCACCGCATCGTCGACAAGGTGGACGAGTTGATGGCGCTCTGTGATCGGCTCGAAGCGGCGCAGGCGGAGCGGGAGACACGTCGCGACCGGCTGACGGCGGCGTCGCTTGCGCGGCTCAGCCAAGCCGCCGAAGACCCGCAGCGCTTCCGCGACGACGCACGCTTCCACCTCGATCACCTGCCGCAACTCGTGACGCGGGTACAGCACGTAGCGCTACTTCGGAAGGCGATTCGAAACTTGGCAGTGCGAGGGAAACTTGTCCCGCAGGTGGAAAACGAGGGCGAGGAAGGATGCTCGTGCGGAGACAGGGAGAGCCAAAACGAACCCTTCGAAACGCCGAAATCGTGGTGTTGGGTGCGCGTGGGTGAGGTCGCGAGTTGCAGGCTCGGCAAGATGCTCGACAAGGTGAAGAACCGGGGAACTCCGCGCCGGTACCTTCGAAATGTCAATGTCCGGTGGTTCGACTTCGACCTGTCTGATGTCCTCGAGATGCCGTTCGAAGACTCGGAGCTGGAAGAGTTCTCGCTGCGCGCTGGCGACGTCCTGGTATGCGAAGGTGGCGAGCCGGGCCGAGCGGCCGTCTGGGATGAACGCGAGAACGAGGTTTATTTCCAGAAGGCAATCCACCGTGTCCGTTTTCGCGAGGCGGTCGCTCCTGAGTACTTCGTGAACGTCGTACGGTTCTTCGCGGAGAGCGGCTTGCTCGCGCCGTACTTCACTGGAGTTGGTATTAAGCATTTCACGGGCCGAGGCTTGGACAGGTTCTTGTTCCCCCTCCCGTCTCTCGCCGAGCAACACCGCATCGTCGCCAAGGTCGATCAGCTCATGGCGCTCTGCGATCAGCTCGAAGCGCAGCTCGGCGCGGCGCAGATCGAGAGCCGCCGGCTGCTCGAAGCGGTGCTCCACGAGGCCCTCGCGCCCGCGGCGTGAACGGGCGGACTCAGACGGGCAATGCGCGTGCTAGTTGGGGTAGCGCGATCGTCCGCGCTGGCCGCTGACCTCCATACCGGCCACGAACCAGGGCGAGGCGGCGCGGACGAGCCTGATGAGAGCCGCCTCAGTCACGTTCAGCCCAGGTGACCGCATATTGGGCAGCCAGAAACAGCAGGCAGAAAGAGCAAGGATAAAGCGACCGGAGGTGAGCGAGCGGTTTGATCGCGCGGTCGCGCACTTGGCTCCCGGATTCCGTGGATACGTTTCCCCACGTAGCTTGCCTGCGATGGAGACGATCCTCGCATCCGAACGGCGCTCGGTCATCAGCCGCCATCGCGCATGAGCGACGATCGCGACAATCCCGTGGAGCGGCCGCGACGCGTGCGCCCTGGCCGCATCCGGGCCGAGCGGAGTGAAGGCCGCGGTTTGCTGCTCCGCAAGCTCTCGGCACGCATGCAGACGCGTCCGACTCGCTCCCGCACGAAGGGGCGCGCACTCCAGCGCCCCGGCTACGGCCCCGGCGCGCGTCCACAGCGGAGCGTCGTGAAGGTCCAGTACGTTGCCAACCGCACGCCCGGCGGCTGGCGCGCCCACGGCCGCTATCTGGCTCGCGAGGGAGCCCAGCGCGAGGGCGAGAAGGGACTCGGGTTCGACGCCGAGAGCGCCCAGGTCGAGATCGACCGGCGGCTCGACGTTTGGCAGCGAGCCCACGATCCGCGGCTCTGGAAGATGATCCTCTCACCCGAGCGCGGCGACGCGCTCGACTTGGTGGAGCACACGCGGCGCGTAGTCGACGCCATGGAGCGGGATCTCGGGACGCGACTCGAATGGGTCGCCGTCGACCACCGGAACACCGCGCACCCGCACGTCCACGTCGCCATCCGCGGCCGGGACGAAGCCGGACGGCCGCTCCTTCTCGACCGCGAGTACGTGAAGCACGGCCTCCGGGCGCGGAGCCGCGAGCTCGCCACACAGGCGCTGGGCTACCGGACCGAGGCCGATCGCTTCCAGGCTCGGGAGCAGGCGCTTACGGTGCGACGCTTCGGCGAGCTGGACGCCGTGCTCGAGCAGCGCATGGGCCCCGGGCGGCTCGTCTCTTTCGAGGGACCGGTGCCGGCCTCGGAGCGGGCCGCGGCGCTCCGGCTGCAGCTCATCGGACGGCTCCAGTTCCTGGAGGAGCTCGGTCTTGCCGTGAAGTCCGGCGCGAAGACCTGGCGACTCGCTCCGGAGCATCGTCCGGCGCTGCGCGAGATGCAGGTTCTAGGGGACGTGCAGAAGAGCTCTGCGCGGGGCGATCTCGCGATCACCGATCCGGGCGCCCTGCGCGCGCTCGTGCGCCTCGAGCCCGGGACGAAGCTCCGCGGTCGGGTGGCCGGCACGACGCCGAACGAGCTGGGAGAGGCTCCCTTCCTGGTGCTCGAAGCGACCGATGGCCGCGTGCTCTTGATCCCGCAGACGCCGGCGCTGGAGGAGCGGCGCGGCGAGGGCGGGCTCCAGCGCGGCCACGTCGTGACGATCGAGGAGCACGAGGCCGAGGCCGACGGGCGCCGGATCCGGTGGACGGAGATCCGAGAGCATGGGCGCATGCGGGATCTGGTGCGGATCCGGGAGACGGCGACGGTGCTGGACCTCGAAGCCCTGGAGCGGGCGCGGTCGCAGGCTCGGCCGTTCGCGCCGGCGCCGGTCCGGGGCTTCGCGCGCGCCTGGGCTCGCGCGGTGGAGGCTCGCTTGCCGCTGCTCGCCAAGGCGCGGCTCGTCGTGCGCGCCGGGCCGGAGAACGAGCGCGGCGGTCACTCCGGCTGGCTCGCGCTTCCGCAGGCGGTGCCGCAGGTGAGCCTCCGGACGAAGCAGCGCGAGGGAAGCGCGCTCACCTTCGAGGAGGTCGAGAAAACTTCTGGCAAGCGGATCGAGGAGGCCGACCGGGACCTCGGCCGATACGAAGGCGAGCTCGTCGCCCGCTCGCACGACGCCCAGGGGCGACACCATCTCGTCCTCGACGTTGGCCCCTACCTCGTCGCCATCCCGAGCCAACGGCAGGCGCTCGAGCGCGGCGCGCAGGTGCGAGTCCGCTACGAGCGCCCCGCTGCGGAGCAAGGACTCGGACTCCGTACTGGCTGGCAAGTCGTCGATCGCGAACGCGAACTCGATCGCGGCCGCGGGCGCTGAGCAACCAGCTACCTCCTCGATCACTTGCCTCTGAGCTCTGGCCTGCCGGTTGCAGTGGCTCCCTTCCGTGCGAACGGGGGGTGAGAGTCCGTTGCCGCAAGGAAGGCTCCAGGAGCTGCGGATCTGGGTGCCGCCGGAGCTCTACGAGCGGGTGCTCCGCGACGCAGCGGTGCGCCAGGCGTCGCTCTCGCGCTGCATCCGGGACCGGCTCGAGCTCTGCTACGAGATCGAGGCGGACTGGGCCGATGCGCTCCAGGCGGTGCCGCCCGCCGGAAAGGCCGGCGCCGCGGTGCTTCGTCACAAGATCCTCGACGCCATGGAGGAGCGGCTCGCGGCGACACTCGAGCAGCACGCGCTCCGCCAGCAGGACGCGCTCGGGGCACTCCGCCGGCTCGAGTCGATGCTCGACCACTTGGCGCTCTGGCTCTTCGTGCTGCTGCCCGCTCCGCGGCAACGCGAGATGGATGCGCGTCAGGAGGCTGGTCGGCAGAGCCATGGGAGCTGGCGGCTCGGCGCGCGGCGGCTGTTCGAAGACGGCGGGCCGCGGATCGATCGCGCAGAGCGACGGGAGGCGCCGCGATAAAGCGGACGATCAAGCTTCGACCGCAGGGACCCGACGCTCCGGAACGGAAGGTGCGGCTGCGTCTACCTGGTCGACTGGCGGTTGAACTCGACGAGTACCGGGGGCTCTACGTCCAGGCGCACGGCCACGAGATCGACTTGGCCGCGCTCATCGAGGGCATCCTCGAGCAGTTCCTGGCCAGCGATCGCTTCTTCCAGCGACGCCAGCGCAGCATTCCCGCTGCGCCGTCCGACGCGGAGCCGAAGACGCCCTGACGACCACCCGGAGCCGAGCGCATGGAATCGCCGAGAGCAGACGGGAGATCGAGAGAGGCGCTGTTCCTCTTGCGACCCGCCGAGGTTGCGGCGCTCCTCCGGCTCAACCGGAACACGATCTACCGCTGGCTGCGTCAGGGAACGCTGACGCGGATCCGGCTCGGCGGCTCGACCTTCGTCAACGGACAGGAGCTGCTCGACCGGCTCGCGGTTGTGCGCGAACGACCCGCCGGCGACCCCGCGCTGCGCTCGCGCGCACGGGCGCTGCTGCAGGAGCTGCAGGAGCGAGGAACGCGAAGCTCTGCGAGTCGCTCCGCTTGAGCGCATGCGCGTAGCGGCGCAGGATCATCTCGACGCTGCAGCCGACGTGCTCGGCGATCGCGCCCGGCGTCCATCCGCTGGCAAGTGCCATCGACACGAAGGTATGGCGCCACGCATGCGTCCCGAGCTGGCGGACCTCGAGGCTCCGACGGAGCTTGCGCCACGCCTCCTGGTAGTCTTCGTCGCGCCAGTGCCGCTTGCGGTTCGTGGGCGAGGCAAACACCCAGTCGCCCTTGTGAGGCCGCTCGCGGAGGTAGTCGACGAGCTGCTGCGGGATCGGGATGGTCCGCAGGCTGTTCGTCGTCTTCACCGGCCCCACTTCGCCCGCGTGGATCCGCAAGCGGATCGTCACGCGGCCCCGCTCGAGATCGACGGCTGTCCAGCGCATCGCGAGTGCCTCGCCGATCCGGCACCCCGTCGAGTACTGGAAGAGGCAGACCCCGTAGACGGCGGGCGCGTCCTGCCTGGCCGTCCCCAGGACGGTTGCCACCTCTTGCGCCGTCCAGGCGGAGGCCCGCGCCTCGTCGTCGAGGGCGGGCGCCCAGAGCTTCCGGGCCGTACGCCGCGCGATCGTGGCGATGCGGGGCAGAGGATCATCGGCCAGATGCGCGCGCCGGTAGACGTCGCGCGCGGCAAGAGCGGCGCGCATCACCGAGCGCAGCAGTACGGTGGCGTTGATGGTCGGGTCCTTGGCGCGGCCGTCGCGGGACTCGGCCGTGACGAACTCCGCCACGTCCTCCTCGCGGAGATCGCGGAGGTCGAGGCTCCCCAGGCGCGCGATCAGGCGCTCGCCGAACTGGCCGTACCGCCGGGCGGTCGAGCCGCCGATCGCCTTGCTGTGGTGATGGACGTAGTCGCGCACGGTGCGGTCGAGCGGCAGACGCTCGCCGGCGATGTGCCAGGAGAGGAAGCGCTCGCCGTGCTCCGCCTCCTGTCGCTCCATCTCGATCGCGAGCGCACGCGCTTCGCTCTCGCCTTGCGCGTCACGTCCGACGGTCTTCCACGCGACCTGACGCCAAGGCTTGCCCGCGTGCGGCTCGAAGGCCGCGACACCCCAGACGTCCGTGCCCTTTCTGTCTCGCTTGCGGATGGCGCGGTAACGTCTGCCTGCCATTGGAGCCGCCTCGTCGGAGCGCAAGGAGGACCAGGATCGTGCTTGCATCAGATGCCCGTTTGCTTGCATCACGATCCGATGCGAGACAATAACCTATTGATTTCCCTCGCGGAGAGGTGGCCGAGCGGTCGAAGGCAGCGGTCTTGAAAACCGCCAGGCGCGCGAGCGCCTCGAGGGTTCGAATCCCTCCCTCTCCGTGCCCGAGCATGCCGCGGCGCCCGTGGCCCGATAAGATCCCACGTCGCGCGGAGAGGTGGCCGAGTGGCTGAAGGCGGCGGTTTGCTAAACCGTTATACGGTCAAAAGCCGTATCGGGGGTTCGAATCCCCCCCTCTCCGCCAGCCGAGCCCTCGCAGGGCTCGAAGGAACACCGCCGGAGAGATGGCCGAGTGGCTGAAGGCGCACGCTTGGAAAGCGTGTATACCTGAAAGGGTATCGTGGGTTCGAATCCCACTCTCTCCGCCACTTCTGCTGCTGCGAACCGAGGCAGACGCTACACTGCCCCCTCGCTTCGAGCGCCCATAGCTCAGTTGGATAGAGCGTCAGGTTGCGGACCTGAAGGTCGCATGTTCGAGTCATGCTGGGCGCGCCAGATTCACGAGGCCCGACGCGAAGAGGCCGCGTCGGGCCTCTCATTCGCAGAGCGCGTGTCCGGTGCCCGAGAGCTCGCGCGTACGGCAGTACTGCTCGCGCAGCTCGGGGGAAAGTGGCGCCCCGCCGCCGACGCGCAGCAGACGATCGAGCGTCTCGCGCTCGTGCCGGCCGTCGCGTGGGCTGCGTGCGGCGAAGATCTCGAGCTTCCGGGCGTGGATGCACGCGCGCAGCTCGGCAGGGGACGTCGATCGCGGGTCCATCTCGCACGAGAGGCGGGCGGCGCGCAGGATGTCGAGGGCCGCCTGCCCCCCTTCGCCTTCTAGCGCGGGCAGCACCTCGGCGAGGCAGTCGCTTCGCGCTTCGTGATGAGCGCGCGCGACCTCGTCCATCGCTTCGTCGAGAAAGACGCCGTCGCTCCGGAGCTGCTGCGCCGCGACCCGCATGCGCCGCTGGAGCGCCTCGTCGTC
>JADLGR010000013.1 GCA_020849175.1 Deltaproteobacteria bacterium | reverse complement strand
CACACCGCGAGACGCTCACGTGGATCTCGCCCTCGTCGGTGAACTTGATGGCGTTCGAGAGGAGGTTCACGAGCACCTGGCGAAGGCGAAGCGAGTCGCCGCAGACGAATGCAGGGACGCCGGGGCCGACGCCGCACGACACGCGCAGGCCCTTCGCGTGCGCCAGCGACGATACGATGCGAGTCGAATGCTCGAGCACGCTCTCGAGCTCGAAGTCCGCGGACTCGAGCACGAGGCGGCCGGCCTCGATCCTCGAGAAGTCGAGGATGTCGTTCAGGATCGTGAGCAGGGTCTGCGCGCTCTGCCGCGCCGTCTCGGCGTACTCTCTCGCACCCGGACGAAGCTCGTCGCCGAGCAGCAGATCGAGGGCGCCGAGGACACCGTTCATCGGAGTCCGGATCTCGTGGCTCATGTTGGCGAGAAAGCTCGATTTGGCGCGCGATGCCGCCTCGGCGCGCTGCCTCGCCTCTTCGAGGTCGAGGACGAGCCGGCGCTGCCGCTCGTAGAGGCGCGCACGCGCGAGCGCTGCACCGGCCTGACGGGCCATCGCCTCGAGCAGATCGACGAGATCGGATCCGAGCGTGCGCGGCACGGTGTCGATCAACACGATCGCCCCGGCGACCACTCCCGTGACCATGAGCGGGAGCGCGACGACGGCGCGGGCCGGGAGCGGGTCGGATGCCTTCGCGCGAAGCTCGCGCTCCTCCTCTTCGTCGAGATGCTCTCGAACGAAGGGCCGTCCGCTCCGGATCAGGCCGTCGATCAGCTCGGCGCCCGCCAGGGATGTCGTCTGCGTGCTGACGATTCGTGCCGCCTCGTCTGGAAGGCCCGCGAGAGCCACGACGCGGAACGGGTTCTCCGCCAGCGAGCCCTCCGCGTCGCGCAGCAGTACCACGCACCGCCCACTGCCGAAGGCGTGGAGAAATCGCTCGGGAAGGAGGGGGAGAAGATCCGCCACCGTCGCAGTGCGGGTCGAGACCTCTGCGAGCTCACGCAGCACGCGCTCGCGCTCACCGGCCTCGCGCCACCAGCGGTTCGATCGCTCGAGGAGCGTCCGATAGGTGAGGATGATGAGCCCGCACGCGGCGCCGGCGACCGTCGCGCCGCCGATCATGGTCGCGATGACCACCCTCGACTCTTGCGCGGGAGGCAGGAGCCAGAGCACCAGCGCGTTGCCGGCGAGGACGAGCGCCGCGGTGAGCCCGACGTCGCGGCCGGTCTGAAGGAAGATCATTGGGACGAAGCTCGCGAGGCCGCTGAGCGGAAGGAGCCCGGGCGGGTTGCCGAGCACGGCGTTGATGATGCCGGTGCCGACCGACATGAGAACGGCGAGGACGATCGTGTACGCGCCAAAGAGCCGTGGCGTAAAGCGCCGCGCCGCGACCACGCCGACGGCCCCCCAGAAGCAGAGCGCTCCGCGGATGGCATCGCAGATCACCTGCCCCGGAACGTGGCGCGCGATTCCGAGCATCGCGTAGGTGCCGAAGAGGAGCGCGCAGGCGATCCGGAGCGCGGTCGGGCTCGGCAGATCAGCGCCGTCCCTGCGCCGCCAGAGATCACGCAGTCCGGTGTTCACCCGATCGCCGGAGAGAGCGGGCTGCGCGTGCAGGGTGGGCGCGGAGGACATCGCAGCGCCTATCGACCCGATGCCGGACGAGCGTGAGGGACGATCCGCGGACGGCGTCACAGGGAGATGGGCCCGGTCCCCGGCCGCGGATCGCGCAGTCCTGCCGGCCCGGTCGACCTCCCGGGCGGGGCTGCTATTTCGCCTGTCCGGGTATCGGAATCAGCCGCAAGCTCTTCACCACCTTCTCGTAGACGGGTCCGACACGTGCAAACTGCCCGTAGGTGCCCGTCAGGCCTACGGTGTAGGCGCTCTTGTTTCCGTAGGCCTTCGCGTGCCAGCGATGGATCTCGGAGGGATCGGGCTTGTCGACCTCCTTGTACCAGTACGCGTTGCCGTCGTGCGCGTAGCCCTTCTTGCGATCGAAGACGATGAGGTCGTGGTAGTCCGGGTCGGGGGAGCTCATGTTCTGGAGCTCCGACTTGCGGTTCATGTCGAACATCGTCTTCGACGGCACGTCGGGCATCCAGGTCCAGTTGACGTAGATCATGAGCGCCGGCTCCAGCGGACCGCTCCCGTCGGCTCCAGGCTGGAGGATGAAGCTCGTGGTCTTGTCCTCTTCGGCGAGACGAAAGCCGGGCGGGACGCGAAGCGCGAAGCCGTACTTCGGACTCTGATACTCGGGCCACTGCGGCTCTTCGCCGCGAGCGGGCGCCGCGAGGACGAGAAGGGCGAGGGCGGCGAGTCGCGCGATCCGATGGCTCATCGGTGGACCTCCCGGGCCGGGCCATCGGCCGCTCGCGCGGCGGGCTGAACGGGGACGTGGTGGCGCCCGCCAGATGAGCCGCCCGAGGCTCGCGCTCCGCCGGGTCTTCTGACGGCGCCGGGCGCGCTCCGCCGGGTCGTGCCGCGCGAAGGTGAAGTATCCTCGCTGTGCGCCCACGAGGAGCCCGTCCGATGGCGACTGCCGAGACTCTCGCGAGGGCCACGTCGTCTCGTCTTCCCGAAGGCGTCGGCATCCAGCCGCGCCGCTTCGAGTTCCGTGAGCTCGACCAGGTGCCGCAGTACTGGTTCGCGGGCAATCCGGTCCTCACGCACACCGAGAACGCCTTCTCGATTCTCATTCCGCCGGGAGAGCGCTTCTTCATCCGCT
>JADLGR010000012.1 GCA_020849175.1 Deltaproteobacteria bacterium | reverse complement strand
GCGAAGGCCGTCTCGCGCCGGAAGACCCCTGTCTCGCTGGTCTGGATCGTCCCGATCGTCGCGGCCCTCGCCGGCGCGTGGGTCGCGGTGACGCGGATCCTCTCCGAAGGGCCGAAGATCACGATCGTGCTCCGGTCGGCGGAGGGCCTCGAAGCCGGAAAGACGAAGATCCAGTACAACGGCGTCGAGGTGGGGACGATCACCGCGATCCGCCTCTCGGACGACCACCGCAGCGTGATCACGACGGCGCAGATGGCGCCGAAGACGGACGGCTTCCTCGTCGACGACACGCGCTTCTGGGTGGTGAGGGCGCGGATCTCCGGTGCGACCGTGAGCGGGCTCGGAACGCTCCTCTCGGGCGCCTACGTCGGAATGGAGATCGGCTCGTCCGAGAAGGCGCGGCGCGAGTTCACGGCGCTCGAGACGCCGCCCATCGTGGCCGGTGACACACCCGGCCGCTTCTTCGTGCTCGAGACTCCCGATCTCGGGTCGCTCGACGTCGGCACGCCGATCTTCTTCCGCCGTCTCGACGTGGGCGAGGTCGTCGCTTACTCGCTCGAGAAGGGTGGGAAGTCGCTCTCGGTCAAGATCTTCGTGAAGGCGCCGTACGACCAGTACGTCACCGCGAACACGCGCTTCTGGCAGGCGAGCGGCGTCGATCTCTCGCTCACCGCGGAGGGCCTCTCCGTCGAGACCCAGTCGCTGCTCTCGATCCTCATCGGCGGTATCGCCTTCGAGACGCCGGCGACCGGGCCCGCGCTCCCCGCCGCCGATGCCGACGCCGTCTTCCCGCTCTATACGAGCCGAGCCGCAGCCTTCGATCCGCCGCCGCGGGACCCCCAGCGGTTCCAGCTCGTGTTCTCCCAGTCGGTCCGAGGCCTCACGGTCGGCGCGCCAGTCGAGTTCCAGGGGATCCGGATCGGCGAGGTCACCGACGTGACCGCGACGGTCGACGCGAGGACGTTCGAGTTCTCCGTCCCGGTCACGATCGTTCTCGACGCGCAGCGCCTCGGCGTCGAGGTCGTCGACATGCCGCACGGGACGGACCTCGAGACCGCTCGCCGCAACCTCATCGACAGCATGGTCGCGCACGGTGTTCGCGCGCAGCTCCGCACCGGAAACCTGCTGACGGGAGCCCTCTACGTGGCCTTCGACACCTTTCCCGGCGCTCCTGCCGCGACCATCGACTGGTCTCGGAATCCGGTCGCGCTCCCGACGATGTCCGGCGAGCTCGAGGCGATCGAGCAGAACGTCGCCAGCATCATCAAGAAGGTCGACGCGCTTCCGTTTCGTGAGCTCGGCGACGAGCTGAAGAAGTCCATCGTGAGCTTCGAGCAAACACTCGCCAGCGCACGGGGCACGCTCGACGGCGCCACGAAGACGCTCGACAACGCGAATCGGATGATCGAGCCGAGCTCTGTCCTCGGCGCGGAGATCGGCAGCGCGCTGCAGGAGGTGAGCCGCGCCGCACGCGCACTGCGCGTGCTCGCGGATTATCTCGAACGACACCCCGAGTCGCTGATCCGGGGCAAGACCGGGGAGGGGAACTGATGCTCCGCTGCAACGCCCGCACGCTCGCGTTGGCTCTCGTCGCGGCCTGCGGCTGTGCTTCGCCGCCGTCGAGCTTCTACGCGCTCGAGCCCGTCGCGTCGCGCGGCCCGGCCGCGCCCGTGCCGCAGGCCGTGATCGTGGGCCCGGTCTCGATCCCGGCGTCGGTCGACCGTCCGGAGTTCGTCGTGCGGATCGCGGAGAATCAGGTGCGTGTCGATGAGCTCAACCGCTGGGTCTCGCCGCTCAGCGACGCCATCGCGCGGACGGTGAGCACGAACCTCGCGGCATTGCTCGGCACACCCGACGTCGCGACCGCGCCACTCGCGAACTTCCAGCCCGTCTACCGCGTCACGGTCGATGTTCAGCGCTTCGACTCGGCGCCCGGTGAGGCGGCGTCGCTCGATGCCGTGTGGGTCGTGCGGCGCACCGCCGGAGGATCCGCGCGGTCTGGGCGCACCACGGTGAGCGAGCCCGCGCAGGGAGACGGCCATGGCGCTCTCGCTGCCGCCCACAGCCGCGCGGTCGCGACACTCAGCGAGGACATCGCCGCCGCGATCCGCGCGGAGGCCGCCAGTACGCCCTAGAGGGGGCGCGGGAGCGAGCTGCGCCGCACGCCTTCGATCTCGGCGACCGAAAAACCCGTCGACCCGCACGTCGAGCGGGTAGCATGCGGCCGAGCTCGTGCAGGGAGACTCGATGCGCGCTCACCGCCTCAGCTTCGTCTGGCTGGTCGTGCTGTTCGTACCCGCCGGCGCGTACGCCGCCGGGCCGCCGCGGGTCGCGTCCTTCTCGCCGCTCGGGACTGCGAAGCAGGTCCAGCAGGTGGCCGTCACGTTCTCGGAGCCGATGGTGCCGTTCGGCGACCCGGGTCGCGCGACGGCGCCGTTTCGGATCGAGTGCCCGGCGGCAGGAAGCGCACGCTGGATCGACGACCGGAGCTGGGTGTACGACTTCACCGCGACCCTTCCGGCCGGGCTTCGATGCCGGTTCGAGCTGGCTCCGGGTCTCGTGACGCTCGCTGGAAGACCGCTCGCCGGCACGCGTAGCTTCGCGTTCTCGAGCGGCGGACCGGCGGTGCTCGAGAGCAATCCGTGGGAAGGCTCGGCCATCAGCGAGGATCAGGCCTTCTTGCTGCGCGTCGATGTCGGGGCCACTGCCGAATCCATGCTGACGAGCGCGGTCTTCGCAGTGGCCGGAAGCCGCGATGCGGTCGGCGTCCGCATCGTCACGGGACCCGAGCGCGACGCGCTGCTCTCGACTCTCGCCCCGAGCGAGCGCAACGCGACGTGGATCGCGCTCCAGGCGCGGCAGCGCTTCCCGGCCGGCGCGCAGGTGACGCTCCAGTGGGGTCCGGGAATCGCGACGCCGAGTGGTGTCGAGACGGCGGAGCCGCAGCGTTTCCAGTTTCGCGTGCGACCGGCGTTCAGCGCGCGCATCCAGTGCGCGCGCGAGCGTCCGAAGGCCGACTGCGTTCCGATCTCGCCGGTCCGCATGGTCTTCTCGTCGCCGGTTGCGTGGACCGCCGCCAGCCGCGTCGCGCTCATTCTCGATCGCGCAGGTGAAACGCCCGTCCGCATTCCCGCCGAGCGCGCGGAATCCGACGACGACGATCCCCTCGTCGATCGCGTCCGCTTCCGCGGGCCCTTCGCGCCGTCGGCGCGCTACCGCGTCGAGATCCCGGACGATCTGCGCGACGACGCGGGGCGCGCCCTCCCGAGACCGGCACCGAGAGAGCGCGAGATGCGGACCGCCGGCTATCCGCCGCTCGCGAAGTTCCCGGCCCGCTTCGGTATCGTCGAGCTTCACGCGAGCCCGGCGCTCCCCGTGACGCTCCGCGCGCTCGAGCCCGAGGTGGCGGCGCGCCTGCTCGGGCCGGCGAGCGGACAGAACGTGCCCGCGCTCGCTGCGCACGTCCCCGAGCCTTCTGGTGCGGAGCTGCTCGGCTGGCTTCGCCGTCTCGATGCGGCGTCCGACGCCGAGCCGCTGCTCGCGCCGGACACGAAGGGCGTGCGTCGCCTCTCGCTTCCGCTCGCGCCGCCTCCCACCCGTGGCGACTCCGAGGTGGTCGGCATCCCGCTCGCGGCGCCGGGCCTTCACGTCGTCGAGATCGAGAGCAAGATCCTCGGCGACCGACTGCTCGATCCGCGCCGCCCGATGTTCGTGGCGGCGGGCGCCCTCGTCACCGATCTCGCCGTGCATCTGGCGTGGGGTCGCGAGTCTTCGCTCGTCTGGGTGACCTCGCTCGCGCGCGCGGAGCCGGTCGCAGGAGCGCGCATTGCGGTCGTCGACTGCCGCGGCGCGACGCGGTGGGAGGGAACGACCGACGCCAGTGGCGCAGCCCGGATCGAAGGCCTCCCGTCCGAACGAACGCTCGAGCGATGCGAGCACGAGAAGGGCCGGTGGAGCGACTTCGACGCCGGGCTGCTCGTGACGGCCCGCAAGGACGGCGATCTCGGCTTCGTCCACTCGAGCTGGACCAAGGGCATCGAGGCCTGGCGCTTCCAGGTGCCGACCGGTTGGTGGCAGGAGACGGCGCTCACGGGACACACGGTCTTCGCGCGCGTGCTGCTGCGCACGGGTGAGACGGTCCACATGAAGCATCTGCTGCGAAAGCCCGTGATGAGCGGCTTCGCGATTCCGGCCGCGGGAGAGCTGCCCGACGAGGTCGTGATCCGGCATCTGGGAACGGGCACCGAGTTCACGCTCCCGGTCGCTTTCGACGCCACGGGAGCGGCAGAGACCGAGTGGCGTGTTCCGCATGCAGCTCGGCTCGGCGCATGGCAGGTTGGGCTCCGTCGCAGCGGGCCCGATCACGGTCCCGAGCTCGAGACGGGATCCTTTCGGGTCGAGGAGTTTCGGCTGCCGTTCATGCGCGGCGTGCTGCGCGTTCCGGCCGAGCCGCTGCTGGGCGTGGCGTCCGTACCGGTGGACGCCGCTGTGCAGTACCTCTCGGGCGGCGCCGCCGCGAACCTCGACGTCGAGATCCGCAGCGAGCTGCGGGAGCGCGAGCACTTCGCGTTCGACGATGCGCCGGGTCTTCGCGGCTTCGC
>JADLGR010000011.1 GCA_020849175.1 Deltaproteobacteria bacterium | reverse complement strand
GCGCGCCCGAGCGCTGCATCGGTGAGCGCGAGGATCCTCGCGGCGAACAGCGCCGCGTTCGCCGCTCCCGATCCGCCGATCGCGAAGGTCGCGGTCGGAACACCGGCTGGCATCTGCACGATCGAGAGCAGGCTGTCGAGGCCGTCGAGCACTCGGCCGGCGATCGGAACGCCGAGCACCGGCAGCGGCGTCACCGCCGCGATCACTCCGGGAAGGGCGGCCGCAGCGCCTGCTCCCGCGATGAGAACGCGCAGCCCGCGCTCCTGCGCGCCACGCGCGTACGCGATGGTCTCGTCCGGCGTGCGGTGCGCGCTCAGCACCGACGTCTCGAACGGGATGCCGAGGTCTCGAAGGATTTCTTCCGCGCGCATCATGGTCTCGAGATCGGACTCGCTCCCCATGACGATGCCCACGAGAGGCGAGGGTTCCCTTCGAGACCGTGCCGCCATGACCGTCCTCCGTCGTCGGGTGGCGAGAGTCTCGCGCGCCCGGTGATGACCGCCAGAGGGCTCTTCGCGCCCAACTCCATGCGCTACCGTCGTGCGCGATGAGAGGATCTCGCGCGCGTCTCGCGGCAGCGCTCGGCGCGGCCCTGCTCGCCGTCGCGGCGTGCGATCGCAAGGTCGAGCCGTACGTTCCGAACGAGCAAGCTTCGCAGCCGGATCTGCGCAAGATCTTTCCGCGCGGTGCCGAGCCGGCCGAGCGACCGAGTGGCGTCATGGGACAGACGGGTCGCGACGCGTCGCCGCCCGCGCCGGGCGAGGCCGCGACCGCTGCGGTGGCGATTCGCGGGCGCGTGAGCCTCGCGCCCGAGCTGGCGCAGCGCGCCCCTTCGGGCGCGGTTCTCTTCCTCGTCGCGCGACGAGGCGCGTCGGGTCCACCCGTCGCCGTGAAGCGAATCGATTCTCCGACTTTTCCGGCCACGTTCGAGATCGGCCCGGACGATCGCATGATCCAGACCGTCCCCTTCGAAGGACCCCTGCTGCTGATGGCGCGCCTCGACGCCGACGGCAACGCGTCGACGCGCAGCGCGGGCGACGTGCAGGGCGTCGCGAGCCGCGAGGCCAGTCCGGGTGCGCAGGACGTCGAGATCGTGCTCGACGAGGTGCTTTGAGGCCCCGTCCGTGGGAGCAGCTCGGCCGCGAACCGCTGCGCGATTGCCGCGTGTTCCGGCTCGAGCGCGTGATCGCGCGCTCTCCGACCAGTGGCGAGCAGCACGACTTCTTCTGCATCGAGTCCGCCGAGTGGGTGAACGTCGTTCCGATCACCGCCGACGAGCACGTGGTGATGGTTCGACAATTCCGTCATGGATCGGGAACGCTCACGCTCGAGATACCGGGCGGGTTGGTCGATCCTGGAGAACGACCCGCCGATGCCGCGCTGCGCGAGCTGCTCGAAGAAACCGGCTACCGCGCACCGCACGTGATCGCGGCGGGCGCCGTGAATCCAAACCCCGCTCTCTTCGGCAACCGCGTCCACACGTTCGTCGCGCCGATGGCCGAGAAGGTGGCTCCCATCCGCAACGAAGGCGCTGAGGAAACGAGCGTCGAGCTCGTTCCCGTGGCCGACATTCCACGTATCGTCCGTGCCGGCCACATCGATCACGCGCTGGTGCTCGCAGGGCTCTATCAGTGGGAGCTCTCGAGACGCTAGGAGGAGATCTCGGATTGGGGAAGCAGCGAACTACGAAGCGGCGTGCGACGTCCACTTCGACGATCCGTTCGAGGATGGCGCTCGGCGACTTTCTCGTCGCGTATCTCGAGCGCGCGGGGGTGACGCACCTCTTCGGCCTGCCGGGAGACCTCGTCCTCGGCCTCTTCCACCGCTTCGGCGCCGATCGCGGACTCGAGATCGTGACGCTCTCGCACGAGCCGGGCGTTGGATTCGCCGCGGACGGGTACGCGCGCAGCACGCGCAAGCTCGGCGTCGTCTGCGTGACCTACGGCGCTGGAGGATTCAACTGCATGAACCCCATCGCCGGCGCGTACGCCGAGCAGGTGCCGCTGCTCGTGATCTCGGGAGGGCCCGGCGAGGTCGAGCGAAAGCTCTCGGGGATCCACCATCAGGCGAAGGACATCGCCGGACAGTGCCGGGCGTTCGAAGAGGTGACGTGCGCGGCGCGCATCCTGCACCACCCCGAGACGGCGGCGGCGGAGATTCACGAGATCGTGAGCACGATCATGCGCGAGCTTCGACCCGGGTACCTCGAGATTCACCGCGATCTCGTGGGCGTCGAGATTCCGGTCCCGGCCGAGATCGTCGAATGGGACGGAAGTTTCGCGCGGCCACGCTCCGACCCGCGCAAGCTCGCCGAGGCCATCGCCGACACCGCAGCGCGCATTCGCGCCGCGAAGCGTCCTGTGCTCATGGGCGGTCTCGAGCTCTATCGCGAGCGTGCGGAGAGCGACTTTCGGCGGCTCGCCGAGAAGCTGCGCGCCGCGGTCGTGACGACCATCGACGCCAAGGGCGTCTTTCCGATGGATCATCCGCTCCACATGGGGATCTACCAGGGTCCGTTCAGCCCGCCGGCGATCGGCCGGCGTGTTCGCGAGGCCGATCTCGTGCTCGCTCTCGGCACCGCCCTGACCGACATGAACCTGGGCGCTGCGAAGCCGGAGGTGCGTCGCGAGCGCTCGATCTGGGCACTCGCCGATCGGGTGAACGTCTCGTTCCACCAGTACACCGAGGTGACGCTGCAGGACTTCATGGCAGGCGTCGTCGAAGCGAAGCTTCCCTGCTTCCGCGAGCAGGTGACGTATCACGACAATCTCGAGCGCCGCACGCGGCGGCGAACGCGGAAGGGCTCCGAGACACCGCTCTGCGTCAACGACCTGCTGCTCGAAGTGAACGAGTTTCTGTGGACGCACCCGCGTTACGACGTCTTCGCCGAATCGGGAGACATGCTCTTCGGCGGCCTCGAGCTTCGGCTGCGCGAGGGCGGCCTGTACTTCTCGCAGGGCTACTACGCGTCGATGGGCTTCGGCGTTCCCGCGGCGCTCGGCGCGCAGATCGGAACGGGAGTCCGCCCGCTCGTCCTGTGCGGTGACGGCGCATTCCAGATGACGGGGCCCGAGATCGCGCAGGCGGCAGTGCGCGGCCTCTCGCCGATCGTCGTCCTCGTGAACAACGCAGGCTGGGGGATCTTCCGGCCGGTCTCGCCGCGCGAAGACCTGCTGCGGATCCCGCCGTGGCCGTACGCCGAGCTCGCACAGGCATGGGGAGGGGTCGGCTTCCAGGCGCGGACGCGTGAAGCGCTGCGCGAGGCGCTGCGCGCCGCGCACGAGATCAGCGGCTTCGTGCTGATCGAATCCTTCGTTCCGCCCGGCGATCTGTCTCCGATCAGCCAGCGCTACATCCGCGCGAGCGCGCGCAAGGCGAAGACCTCCGCGAGGCGAGGGTGACCGACCCTCCCGGCCAGCTCCTCTTTGCAGGCTTCGAGGGGACACGAGTGCCCGATGACCTCGCCGCGCTCGTCGCCGCGGGGCGCATGGGGGGCGTCGTCCTCTTCTCGCGCAACGTCGAGAACGCGGATCAGCTCCGAACGCTGGTTCGAGAGCTTCACGCGCCGGCGCCCGAAGAGTTCCCGCTGCTGCTGGCGATCGATCAGGAGGGCGGCCGCGTTCAGAGGCTGCGGGCGCCGTGGACGGTCTGGCCGCCGATGCGTGCGCTGGGTGATCGCGACGATCCCGCGCTCAGCCGTGCACTCGCGATCGCGATCGCACAGGAGCTGCTCGACGTGGGGATCGGCCTCGACTTCGCACCGGTCGTCGACGTCGCCACCGAGCCGTCGAACCCGGTGATCGGTGATCGCAGCTTCGGTGAGACGCCGCAGCGAGTCGCGCGGCACGCGCGCGCATTCGTCGAGGGGCTCCAGTCCGCCGGCGTGGCAGCCTGTGCCAAGCACTTTCCCGGACACGGCGATACGACGTGTGACAGTCATCTCGAGCTGCCGCGCCTCGCGCACGATCTCGAGCGTCTTCGCAGCGTCGAGCTGCCTCCCTTCCGCGCTGCGATCGAGGCCGGCGTCGCGGCCGTCATGACCGCGCACGTTCTCTTCCCCGCTCTCGACCCGGTGCGCCCGGCCACGCTCTCGCCTGCCGTCCTGCGAATCCTGCGCGAGGAGCTCGGCTTCTCTGGCGTCGTCTTCAGCGACGATCTCGAGATGCGCGCAGTGGTGGACGCCTTCTCGACGCGAGACTGCGTTCTGGGCGCCCTCAGGGCCGGCGTCGATGCGCTGCTCGTCTGCAGCGATCGCAAACGCTGGAGCGAAGCGCTCGCGACGCTCGAATCGGCGCCGGCGCCGCTACTCGCGGCGCCGCTGCAGCACGTCCGCGCGCTCAAGGACCGCTTCGCGCACGCCGCGCGCGCACGCGCCTTCTCCAACGCAGCGCCGCCCTACACGGCTCACCAAGAGCTCGCTCGGGGGATCGCACCGTCCGTGGCGTAGATCCGGGCCGCCACGAGCCGATCGATGCAGCCCTCGCCAGTTCGGCCAGGCCTTTTCTCTCAGCTCG
>JADLGR010000010.1 GCA_020849175.1 Deltaproteobacteria bacterium | reverse complement strand
TCATGAACGCCGTCAACGCGGGTGGCGCGCCGGGCTCGGCGCGGTGGCTGCGACGGGCTTTCTCGGGGCGTCGGGCCGGACGGCTCATTCCGGATCAGTCGCGGGGGCGAACGGCGCACCGACACACGCCTCCGAGCGATCGGGATCGAGCGTCGCTTCGGGCAGCGCGGGCGGAATCATGAATGGCGGGTTCTCGAAGTCGAAGAGATCCAGCAGCGGGTCGGCGTTCGCGTCGCGCGCCGTGAGCGCCGGCAGGTCGAAGCGCGTCTCGATGAAGCGCAGGATCGAGGCGTGGTCCTGCACGCGATGCGAGACGTAGTGCGCGCGGGCATACGGCGATACCAACACGAATGGAACACGGAACCCGTAGCGGTCGAAGTCGGCGACGACATCACCCGGGCGCAGGAGCGGCGCGAAGTCTCCCGGCGCGCAAGCCGGCGGCGGCGGAACGTGGTCATAGTATCCGCCGTGCTCGTCGTAGGTGAGGAAGAACGCCGACCGCGGCCAGAGCGGGCTCTCGAACAGCGCCTTCACGACGCCCGCGACGAAGCGCTGTCCGGCCTGCGGATTGGCGGGCGGGTGCTCGTCGGTCTCGTCGTTCGGTCCCCCGAAGTAGGCGGGCTCGACGAAGGCCACCTGCGGCAGCGCTCCCGCTGCTGCGTCGGCGTAGAACTGGTCGATCGTCACCGATCGCGCAGCGCCGAACGCGCGCACGCGTGCGAACATCGACGAGAAAGGCAGGTCGGAGAAGTAGACCTTCCAGGAGACACCGGCCTCCGTCAGCCGGTCGAAGACGCTCGGCGCGTACTGGTCGGGCTCTGACGGGAAGTCATTGCGGATGTGCCCATACGACGTTCCGGCCATGAGGAAGAGACGGTTCGGATAGGTCGGTCCGAGGAGCGATGCGAAATGGCGATCGCTCATCGCGAAGGTCGAGTAGAGCGCGTAGTAGTACGGCAGATCTGCGCCGCCGTATTGTCCGAGTGCGCGGCTCCCGCTCGGATCCTGCGGAACCGCGTTCGTGGCCGTGAAGCCATCGTTCCGGCCGCCGTTCCACTGCTGATGAGACGCGTTCCACGAGTGGGTGACGTCGGCGACCTCGCAAAGGCTCGCCTGGCGGAAGGGGTAGATCGGAGGTCCGCCGGTCGGGTCGGGGTTCGGCGGAAGCGGCGCTAGGCGGCGCTCGGGAGGCGCATTCTCGCGGAAGAGCTGATCGAAGTAGTGGTCGAACGAGCGGTTCTCCTGCATCAGCACGACGACGTGGTCGATTGGAATCTGCGCACCATGGCGGCTTCCCGGCGGGAGCGTGTCGGCCGGAAGTGCCCCAGCCGCAAAGCGACAGTCGGCCGGCCGCTCGCAGCCGCCCGTGAGGCCCGACGCCGCAAGCGCGCACGCGATCAACAGCAGGACGAGTCGCTTCATGCGGGGCTCCTCGGCGCGAGCCGCCGGCGCGCGGCCGGGCGTGTCGTAGAGGAAGTGGCGTCCCGCGCCCGCTCGTGGCGCACCGATCCTCCTCGGAATGCCACCTACGGCCCAGCGAGGCCACTTCCCAAGAGACAGCCCCGCCACCGCCGAGCTCTTCCTGGAGGATCCATGGCGCCTCGCTGCCGCACGATCGCTGCGCGTGTCATCGCGCTGGCCCTCGTCTCGGGAGCCGTGCTCGTGGGGAGCGGCGCGGTCGCGGCACCTTTCGCCGACGACTTCGAGTCCGACGCGCCCGGAACGTTCCCGGAAGGCTGGGTCGACGTTCGCCTCGTTGCGCTCCCCAACGCCCCGATGCCGTCTGCGACGATCGTCACGACGACCGATCCTGTCGGCGCACCGACCCGCGCGCTGCAGACGATCGATGCCGCCGCGGTGAGCCGAGGGGCGTTCCGACCAATCGACGCGGGAACGCTGCACGCGCTCTCAGCCGACGTGCGCGTCGATCGCTTCGGCGTGGGAAGCCCGGACGCGCCGGATGTCTCGGACTGGCCGCTCTCGATCGGCGTCGCGAGTCTCTTGCCGGGCTCCGACCTCTGCTGCTTCCCGACGGCACAGGTAGGCCTCTTCGTGAGCGCGAAGACGCAAGGCTACCGGCTCTACGCAATCGACGGTGCCGGCACTGCGAGCGACATCGACCTCGGCCTCGGGGCCACCGAAGGTGTATGGCGTCACGTCGATCTCGACGTCGACGGCGCGACCGGCGCGGTCCGCACACGCATCGTCGATCCCATTCTCGGAACGGTCCTGCTGTACGACGCGCGCGTGATTCCGGGCTGGAGCCCGGCGAGCTTCGACGTTCTCGCCTTCCTTGGCGGGCAGCTCAGCGCCGGCGGTACCGCCGGGATCGGCAGCCTCGACGACGTCTCGTGGACGCCGGTGCCGGAGCCGGCGAGTGTCGTGCTCGTCGCGGTCGGGCTCACCGGGTTGGCGCGAGCTCGGCGGCGCTGAACGAAGCCCGAGCGAAGCCTCCGCGCACCCCCCGCGGCGCAAACTCGCTTCCGAGAATGGCGTTCGAGATCAGACCCGTGCGAGACCGATTCGCAGCGACGCGCCGCCGATCTCCGCGTCGCGCACGCTCGCCGCCGGGTCGGGCTCGCTCGCGAGCAGCACTTCGTCGGCGAGCGTCTCGCGCGCGAGCGCGGCCGCGCGCGGGCGAACGGCGGCGAGCAGCTTCGCGTCGCCGGACAGCCACAGGCGAATCCGTCCCGTGTACTCGAGGTCGAGCTCCTTGCGGAGCGCCTGCACACGGCTCAGCACCTCGCGGAACAGACCTTCCTCGACGAGATCGGGTGTCAGCGTCGTGTGCAAGACGACGACGCCCGCCGGCCCGCTCGCGGCCGCGAAGCCCGCCTGCGCCTCGACCGAGACCGCGATCTCTTCGGGCCCGAGCGCGAAGCGCTCGCCGCCTGCCTCGATCGTCACCGCCCCGTTCGCCTCCAGCTCGCGTAGCAGCCGCGCGCCGTCTGCCGCCGCGAGCGCAGCCTTGACCGCCGGCATGTGACTGCCCACGCGCGGACCGAGCGCCCGGAAGTTCGGCTTCACGACCCAGCGAACGGTCTCGCCGGCATCCGCGACCAGGCGAACGCTGCGCACGTTCAGCTCGTCGCGCACCAGCTCGAGGTGCTCGGCGAGCGCGGCGGCAAGACCGGAATCGGCGAGGACGACGTCGGCGGCCTCCAGAGGCTGCCGAACGCGAAGCTTCTGCGCCGTTCGCACCTGCATTCCCAGCGACACGAGCTCGCGAAGCGTGCGCATCACGCGCGAGAGACCCTCGTCGATGGCCGTCACGTCCGCCTTCGGGTAGTCGCAGAAATGAACGCTCGCCTCGTCGCGGCTCGGAAAGGCGCGCAGCACGAGGTTTTGCCACATGTCCTCCGCCGCGAAAGGCAGGAACGGAGCGAGAAGCGTCGCGAGGGTCACGAGACACTCGTAGAGCGTCCAGTGCGCATCGAGCTTGTCGGGGCCGAGGCCGGGCGCCCAGAAGCGATCGCGACTCCGGCGCACCCACCAGTTCGAGAGCGCGTCGACCATCTCCGTGAGCACCTGCGTCGCCTCGTAGACGCGGTAGGCATCCATGTGCACGGTCACCTGTGCGGTCGTG
Organism: Deltaproteobacteria bacterium; assembly: GCA_020849175.1. GTDB lineage: Bacteria > Myxococcota_A > UBA9160 > UBA9160 > UBA9160 > MYXO. The sequence continues at coordinate 25,427 of JADLGR010000010.1, read as the reverse complement.
ATCGCGAGCTCGGAGAGGATCCAGCGGTCGAGAAGGGCGCGCCGCTGCGCCGGACGCCGGCCTTCCTCACACGCGCGGGTGGCGGGATCGAAGCCGTCGATGTTCGCGTAGATGGTGAAGAAGGCGTAGACGTTGCGGAGCTTGAGCGGCAGCTCGCGCTGCAGGTCGCGCACGCCGGCGAGCGAGTGGCGCGTCGGATTCCATGGCGGGTTCGCCGCGAAGAAGAACCAGCGGAAGGCGTCGGCTCCCGGAGCCGGAGACCCGGGATCTTCGACGAAGACGCGTGCTCCTTCCGGGAGGCGCGGCACGTCGGCCGGCAGAGTGGCGAGGCCGTGCGGCGCGGGTGAGACCCCGAGTGCGCGGCGGTCGGCCGGCGAGAGCACCGCGATGCGCCGCGGGAGCTTCGCCGGGCGCAGCACCAGCTCGAGCGAGTCCTCGGCGCGGTCGCCGCGGCACACACGCACCTTCGCCTCGCTTCCGCCCAGATCGAGCCCTTCGTAGTCCTCGCGCGAGATCCTCGCCTCGCCGGTCGCAGGAACCGTGCCGTCCGGCATCGCGTCCGCCACCGCGAACTCGAGCCGAACACGATCGAGGATCACCTCGGGCGGCGTGTAGTTGCCCTTGCTCTTCGACTCCTTCTTCCCCTCGCGGTCGCAGACGTGACCGAGCACGATGCACGCCCGGTACGGGTGCGGAAGCGGCCGTTCCGGAAAGAGCAGCGTCGAGATCCAGAGCAGTGAGTTGAACCAGCCGCGCGTCTGGTCGATCGCCTCACTGATGAAGTCGGCTGGAAACGAGCGCGCGAACTCGTCGCCTCCGCGGTGCGGTGCGCCCCACTGCGCGAAGGGCATGCAGCCGGAATCGAACCAGGCGTCGATCACCTCGGGAACGCGGCGAAAGACGCCGGGGGCTCCGGTCCGCTCCCACGTGACGTAGTCGATCCACGGCTTGTGGACGCGAAGGTGCGGCGAGAGCGAGGGATCCTTCGCGCGCGCGGCGTCGAAGGCCTCGAAAGCGCGCGGATTGCGCGAGAGAATCTCGGTCACCGAGGCCGGCGCGTCGATCTCGCCCGTCACGTCGTTGATCCACAGGTTGAGCGGCGTTCCCCAGAAGCGCTCGCGCGAGAGCGCCCAGTCGACGTTGTTGCGAAGGAAGTCGCCGAACCGTCCGTCGCGAACGTGCGGCGGAAGCCAGTGGATCTGCGCGTTGTTGGCGAGCGCCTGCTCGACGAATGCGGTGGTTCGCACGTACCACGCGGGTCGCGCGTACTGGATGAGCGGGTCCTGCTCGGCGCGCCAGCAGTAGGGGTACTCGTGCTGGAAGCGTTCCGCGTGCCAGACGAGGCCGCGATCCTTGATCTCGCGCTGGAGGTCGCGATCGCAGTCCTTCACCCAGCGGCCGGCGTAGGGCGCGGGCGCGACGTCCGGATCGAAGCCGCCGTCCGGGCGAACCGCGCACAGCAGCGCGAGGGACGCGTCGCGCTCGCGCTCGGCACGCAGCACGTCGAAGTCGGCCTCGCCGAAGGCGGGAGCCACGTGGACGACGCCCGTCCCCGCATCGAGCTCGACGAAGTCGGCGGCGACGACGCGCCAGCAGCCGGCCGTGCCCGCGGCGCCAGCGTACCAGTCGAACGGTGGGACGTAGCGGCGGCCGACGAGATCGGCGCCCGTGAGCGTGCGCTCGACCGTGAGGGTGCGACCGACCTTCTGTGACAGCGTCTCGACGAGCGCCTCGGCGACGACGAGACGCTCGTCGCCGTCGCGTACCACGGCGTACGCGACGCCGGGCTTGACCGCTGCAAAGGCGTTCGATGGCAGCGTCCACGGCGTCGTCGTCCACACGAGGAGCGAGGTCCCAGGCTCGTCGCGCAGCGAGAAGCGCACGTAGAGCGAAGGATCTTCGACGCTCTTGTAGCCCTGCCCGACCTCGGCGGCGGAGAGGGCCGTCCCGCCCTGCGCCCACCACCACACGACCTTGTGTCCCTGATAGAGCAGGCCGCGCCGGTGGAGCTGCGCGAGGGCCCACCACACGCTCTCGACGTAGCTCTCGTGATAGGTGACGTAGGCGTTCTGGAGGTCGCACCAGAATCCGAGCTTCTCGGTGAGGTCCTCCCACTCGCGCGTGTAGCGAAAGACGCTCTCGATGCACCGGCGCACGAAGGGCTCGACGCCGTAGGCCTGGATCGCCTCCTTGCCGGAGATCCGCAGCTCCTTCTCGACCTCGATCTCGACGGGAAGGCCGTGCGTGTCCCAGCCGGCCTTCCGTTCGACGAGGTGACCGCGCATCGTGCGGTAACGGGGGAAGACGTCCTTGACGACGCGCGTCAGCACGTGGCCGTTGTGCGGGAGGCCGTTCGCAGTGGGCGGACCTTCGTAGAAGACCCAGCGCGGCGCGCCGGCCCGGCGGCGAAGGCTCTCGTGGAAGACGTCGCGCTCGCGCCAGAACGCCCGGATCCTCGACTCGAGGTCGGGAAAGTGGACGATGGGCGCGACCCGTTCGAAACGCGGAGACATGGCCGCATAGGCTACCATCGAGCCCTTCCGAATCGAGAGAGGCACCCCATTCGCGGGGAGGAAGCGACGTGGACGACTACTTCAACGCAGGCATGCGCCTCTATCTCGACCGCATGGTGGACTGGGAGGGAGTCCTCGGCCTTCACCGCGGGGGCGCCGTCGACGTCGCCGCCGAAGTCGAGTCGTTCCGGCTCGTGCTCGAGACGGCGGCCGGCCTCGCGAAGAGCTTCGAGCGACCCGCCCGGGAGCACTGGACCGAGGAGGCCCGGCTCACTGCGGACGGCGGGGCCGAGCCTCCGCCCCACATTCAGGACGCGTACGCGAAGCTGCGTGAAGCCGGGCTGGTGAGCCTTCCAGTCTCCGAGACCTACGGCGGCGCCGCGCTGCCCCTGCTGCTCAACGGGATGGTCCTCGAGATGATCTCGCGCGCCGACACGAGCCTCATGACGATCATCGGCCTTCAGACCGGCGCCGCCGGTGACATCGAGAAGTACGGCAGCGAGGAGATCAGGCGCGCGATCCTTCCTCGCTTCGTTTCGGGCGAGATACAGGCCTGCATGGACCTCACCGAGCCGCACGCGGGAAGTGACCTCGGCCGCATCGCGACGCGCGCGACGGACCTCGGCGGCGACCGCGTGAAGGTCGACGGCCAGAAGATCTTCATCACCAACGGCGGCGCAGAGGCGCACCTCGTTCTCGCACGCGACGCCGACACCTACGACGAATCGAAGGGAACGACCAACGGACTCTCGCTGATTCTCGTCCTTGCTCACCATGCCGACGGCTCGCGAAATGGCACCCGCGTGGCGCGCCTCGAGCGAAAGCTCGGCATCCATGGCTCGCCGACTTGCGAGGTGGTCTTCGAGGGCGCAGCCGGAGTTCGGCTCGGTGAGAAGGGCAAGGGCTTCCGGGCCATGCTCGACCTCATGAACAACGCCCGGCTCGGCGTCGCGGCGCAGGCCCTCGGTCTCGCCGAAGCCGCCTTCCACGAAGCGAGCGTCTACGCGCACCAGCGCGAGCAGTTCGGCCAGCCGATCGTCAAGCAGCCGCTCGTCGCGACGATGCTCGTCAAGATGGCGGTCAACATCGAGGCCGTCCGTGCGCTCTGCTACCACACCTACGAGATCGTCGACGTGAACGTCGCGCGCGAGCGAGCGCTCGCCGAGGGGTCCCTCTCGGACGCGGAGCGCGCCGCACACGCGGCGACGCTCGAACGCGACGTCGTTCGCGCCCGCCTGCTGACGCCGCTGTGCAAGTACTTCGCGACCGAGGTCTGCCACGACATCACGCGTGATGCGATGCAGATCCTCGGTGGCGTCGGTTACACGATGGACTCCGACGTCCCCAAGCTCCACGCCGACAGCCTCATCATGACGGTCTACGAGGGAACGAGCGAGATCCAGGCCTCGTTCGCTCTCAAGGAGATGGGCAAGGGCGCCCTCGCCGTCGTCTTCGAGAAGGCACGCGCCGAGCTCGGCGCGATGGCGAGCGATCCCAGACGAGCCGCGCTCGGAAGGCGGGTGCTGGGGATGATCTCGCGCGTCGAAGAATCGACGAAGGTGCTCTTCTCCGACATCTCGTACGCGTTGCTTCGTGCCAAGCTGCTCGCCGAGATGGTGATCGACGTCCTCGCGTCGACCGAGCTGCTGCGCCAGGCCGGCGTCGTCGCGGCGCGCCTCGACGTCGCGGAGTCGTACATCCTGCGCCGTGAGATCGAGGGCGATGCAATGGCGCGGCGCATCGAGGAGAACGTCGCAGGCCGGGCCGACCGCGACGCACGCGTGCTCGCCCTGCTCGGCGCCGGTCGGGCCTGAGCGCGGCCACGCCGGTCCCATGTCTTCCGGGCGAGCGTGATGAAGGTCCGGGTCCTCGGGAGCGGAGCGGGAGGCGGGCTTCCGCAGTGGAACTGTGGCTGCTCGCTCTGCGTCCGGGCGCGCGCCGGCGACCCGGACGTGCCGGCTCGCTCGCAGCCGTCGCTCGCGATCTCGGCCGACGGCGTGCGCTGGTCACTCGTGAACGCGAGCCCTGACGTCCGCGACCAGCTCGCGCGCGCTCCGTCGCTACACCCGCGGCCCGGGACGCGCGACGTTCCGATCGACACCGTCCTGCTCACGAACGCCGACCTCGACCACGTGCTCGGCCTGCTGGTGATGCGCGAGGCCCTGCCCCACCGCATCGTCTCGACACGCTGGGTGCGCGACGCGCTGCTCTCGCACAACGCCGTCTTCAGGCTGCTCGAGCCCGCGTGGGGCATCGCGAAGCTCGACGAGCCGGTGCGGCTCGACCCGGCCGGGCGCCTCGAGGCGCGCCTGTTCCCGGTGCCGGGAAAGGTGCCCCTGCACCTGGACGGCATCGCGACGAACCACGCCGAGGCGACGACCGGCGCGCGTATCACCGACCGCGAGACGGGACGTCGATTGGTCTACGTACCCGGCGCAAAGTCGTTCGACGGCGGAGCGAAGGCCGAGCTCGAAGCGGCTGCGGTCTGCTTCGTCGACGGAACGTTCTTCACGGAGGGAGAGCTCGGCGCCGTCCGCCCGGGCGCGCCCGGATCACGCGCGATGGGCCACGTTCCGGTGACCGGCGGCGACGGCAGCCTCGCGTTTCTCGCGTCGCTCCCGGGCCGGCGCTTCTACACGCACCTCAACAACACGAACCCGCTCCTCGATGCCGCTGCGCAGGAACGGGAATGGGTACGCGCAGCGGGCGTCGAGATCGCCCACGACGGCCTCGAGCTCGAGCTGTGAGCGGCGCGTTCGAGCGTCGCCTGCGCACGGTGCTGGCCGAGCGCTACCACGACCGTCATCCGTTCAATCTTCGCATGCACGCGGGAACGCTCACGCCCACCGAGCTTCGCACGTGGGTCCGCAACCGGTACTACTACCAGACGCGAATCCCGATCAAGGACGGGATCATTCTCGCGAAGGCTGAAGCGCCAGAGTTTCGGCGCGCGTGGGTTCGTCGCATCCACGACCACGACGGTGAACACGCGGGCGAGGGCGGCCTCGCGCAGTGGCTCGCGCTGGCCGAGGCGGTCGGACTCGATCGCGGCGAGGTCGAGAGCCTTCGCCTCGTCCTTCCCGGCGTCCGGGATGCCTGCGACGACTACGTCCGGCTCGTCACATCGAGCGGCCTGCTCGAGAGCGTGGCGGCCTCACTCACCGAGATGTCGGCCGCGACGATCATGGCCGAGCGCATCGCCGCGTTCGAGCGGCACTACCCGTGGGTGAGCGAGCAGGGCCTGCGGTACTTCCGGTCGCGAACGATCCTTGCACGGCGCGACGCAGAGGGCGGCCTGCGGTTCGTGCTCGAGAACGCTCGCACCGCCGCCGAGCAGGACCGCTGCGTCCGCGTACTCGAACGCAAGTGCGAGATTCTGTGGCGCCTGCTCGACGCCGTCGAGGCGGCGAGCGCGCGGCCTCGGCTGGCGTCCGCGGCGAACCTGCGTTCGGATGCGGTGTCGGACGCGGACCTCGTCGTCCTGCCCGAGCGTGCGGTCAGGCTGAACAGCGCCGGCCGCGAGATCCTCGGCCTGTGTGACGGCGCGCAGAGCTGCGAGCAGATCGCCGCGGCGCTGCGGGCGCGACACCCGGAGGCCGAGGGAGTCGAGTCGGACGTCCACGCTTTCCTCGGCCACATGCTCCGGCTCGGCGTCCTCGAGGCCGCTCCGTGAGCGACGCGCCGCGCCCGTGGAACCTCGTCGCCGAGCTCACGTACCGCTGTCCGCTTCGTTGCGCCTACTGCTCGAACCCGGTCGGCTGGCGCCGCGTTCCCGAGCGCCTCGACGCGCCGGCCTGGGCGCGCGTGCTCGGCGAGGCGGCCGAGCTCGGCGTGGTGCACGTGGGGCTCACGGGAGGAGAGCCCACGCTGCGCGACGACCTCGAAGCCATCGTGACGGCGGCCACGCGCGCAGGCCTTCATCCGCACCTCGTCACGGCCGGTACGACGCTCGCGCGCAGCCGGCTCGAGACGCTGGCCACGTGTGGCCTGCGAAGTGTGCAGGTCTCCTTGCAGGACGTGACGGCCGAGGCCTCCGACGCCGTCGCAGGCCGCGCCTTCTTCGAGCACAAGCTCGCATGCGCGCGCGACGTGCGTTCGCTCGGCCTGCACCTCACGCTGAACGTCGTTCTCCATCGGGGCAATCTGGGGCGCGTGCGTGAGATCGTCGCGCTCGCACGCGCGATGGGCGCCGACCGGCTCGAGCTCGCGAACGTCCAGCTTCACGGCTGGGCGCTGCGCAACCGCGTGGCGCTGCTGCCGGCGCGCGTGCAGATCGAGTCGGCCGCGCAGGTTGCCCGCGAGGAGCGGCGCGCGGCAGCACGGCCGGAGATCGTCTTCGTTCTCCCGGATCACTTCTCCGGCCGACCCAAGCCGTGCATGGGCGGCTGGGGAGCGCGAACGATCGTGGTCGATCCGTCGGGCCGCGTTCTGCCGTGCCACGGCGCTGCGGAGCTTGCGAACCTCGCATTCTGGTCCGTTCCTGAGCGACCGCTGCGAGCGTGCTGGAGCGATGCTCCCGGCATGAACGCCTTCCGCGGAGAGTCCTGGATGCAGGAGCCCTGCCGCACGTGCCCCGAACGGGGTCACGACTTCGGCGGCTGCCGCTGTCAGGCCTTCGCGCTCGCAGGCGACGCGGCCGCGACCGATCCGGCGTGCGACCGCTCCGCCCTCCACGGCGTCGTCGTCGACGCGGTCCGCGAGGCCGAAGACTCCGCTTCGCCGGCCCTGCTCTACCGCGACGCGACGAGCGCCACGTAGACGCTCCGTCGAAGCGGAGCGTACAGGTCTCGGCGAAGTCGAAGGGGCCGAGGCGGATCGACGAACGCAAGGTCGCGGCGAACGGTGCTCGCCCGCTTCGCGGGCCGCGCTCAGCCGCGCGGCGCGCCGCCTCCATTCCCGCCGCCGCTTCCGGCTGCAGGCCGTGCGGGCTCCGGAACGAGCGGAGCTCCGTCGGGCGCGAGCGGGACGGCGCGGACCGAGAGCCGCACGCGCGACGGCCGCACGGCGACGAGCGAGAAGCCCGCCGGCATCTCGATGTCTTCACGGTCGAGCTCGAAGCTGCGGCGGCCCATTCCGATCGCCGAGGCGTCGATCCGCACCTCGACGCTGCGTGGATCGAGGAGGAAGAAGTCGCGGCGCGTTCCCGAGAGCTCGATCCGGGCCTCGGTCGGATCGGTGCGGTCGAGTGCGAATCCGGCCGGGACGTTCTCGACCCGAATCGGCACGGTGAGCTCCTCTTCGAGCACTTGCGAGCCGGGAACGAAGGCAGCCCACAGACCCGCTGTGAGTACGACGGCCGCGATCCGCTCGACCCAGTGCTGGCGAAGCCCGCGCAGCCAGCGCTGGCGCCGTGAGACGCCGGGGCGGCCGAGCGCGACGAAATCGCGCAGCTCGCTCTCGAGCGCTTCGTGCCCTGCGATCTCGCGGAGCGCACCGTCGCGCGCGATCGAGATCGTCCCGCGTTCCTCCGAGACGACGATGCACAGCGCGTCGGTTCGCTCCGCGAGCCCGAGCGCCGCGCTGTGCCGGGTTCCGCGGCTCCCGATCTGCGAGAAATCGCTCGAGAGCGGGAGCTGCGCCGAGAACATCACGATCCGATCGCCGCTCACGACGAGCGCTCCGTCGTGTCCGACCGAGTGCGGGTCGAACAGGCTCGCGAGCAGCGCGTCGCTGAGCCTGCCATCGAGCGCCACACCGCCCTCGAGATGGCGCTCGACGGACTCGCGGCCGCAGACCACGATGAGCGCGCCGATCCCCTGTCGTTGGAACTCGAGAACGGAGCGAACGAGGCACGCCTGCACGTCGGCCGACGCCTCTGTGCCGTTTCGTCGCAACATCCCGAACACGGCGATGCGCTCGAAGAGCTGGCGCAGCTCGCGCTGGAAGATGACGACGAGGATGATGACGAAGATCGCGAAGAAGCCCTGGAAGATCCACGCCGTGAGGTGGAGATCGAGCTGCCGCGCAGCCAGATAGACGCCGCCCAGAATCGCGATGCCGACGAGCGGAAGCCCGGCCCGCGCCTGGCGCATCCAGACGATGACCAGGTAGAGGAAGATCGAGACGAGCGCGACGTCGAGCACGTCGACCAGCCTCACCTCGATCCAGGACCCCGCCATCACCGCTCTCCTCGCTGCCTCGCCCGCTGTTCCTAGCGCACCGCGGGCCCGAGATCCGGTGGCGCCCTTGAACTCGTCCCTCGGGGTCTGCTTCTCTCTGGGGGTTCGACTCGCGCCGGCTGGCTCGGCGCGGCTCCCGGGAGGTGATCGTGCGACGCAGCCTGGCTCTGGTCCTGGCCGGCGGAGAGGGCCGGCGGCTCTATCCGCTCACGCACCAGCGGAGCAAGCCGGCCGTCTACTTCGGGGGCTGTCACCGCCTCATCGACTTCGTGCTCTCGAATCTCGTCAACAGCGGCTTTGGTCGCATCAAGGTGCTGACGCAGTACCGCTCGAGCTCGCTCGTACGCCACCTCTCGCGCGCGTGGCCCGTGTCTTCGTCGCTGCTCGATCAGTTCATCGAGGTCGTTCCGGCGGCGATGAACCTCGGGCCGACGTGGTTCCGCGGAACCGCGGACGCCATCTGGCAGAACCTCGATCTGCTGCGCGACGTCTCCCCCGACGACGTGCTCGTCTTCGGATCGGATCACGTCTACAAGATGGACGTCGGGCTCATGCTCGCGTTCCACCGGCAGCGGCAAGCCGATCTCACCGTCGCGACGATCCCCGTTCCGCGATCACAGGCGCGGGCCTTCGGCTGCGTCGACGTGGACTCGCGAGGCCGCGTGATCGGGTTCGTCGAGAAGCCCGACGACCCGCCCGGAATGCCCGGCGATCCCAAGCACACGCTGGTCTCGATGGGCAACTACGTCTTCCGAACGCAATCGCTGCTCGGCGAGCTGCGACGAAACGCGTCGCTCGAGGTCACGAGCCACGACTTCGGCAAGGACATCCTCTCCTCGGCGCACGAACGGATGAGCGTCTTCGCCTACGACTTCGCAACGCAGCTCTGCCCGGGCGAGAGTGAGCGCGCGCGCGGCTACTGGCGTGACGTCGGCACGATCGATTCGTACTTCGAGGCGAGCATGGACCTCGTTTCGGTCGAGCCGCACCTCAACCTCTACAACCCTCTCTGGCCGATTCGGGGCGTGCAGCCGTGGGCCGGACCGGCGAAGTTCGTCTTCGCCGACCGCAGCTCGGGTCGTGTCGGCATGGCGCAGGATTCGATCGTCGGTCCGGGCGTCATCATCTCGGGCGGCCGCCTCGAGCGAAGCGTCCTGTTCCATCGTGTCCGCATCAACAGCTTCGGTCACGTGAGCGACAGCGTTCTCTTCCCCGAGGTCGACGTCGGCCGCGGGGCACGGCTGCGTCGCTGCATCGTCGACAAAGGCGTTCGCATTCCGCCCGGCGAGAGCATCGGAGAAGACCTCGAGAAGGACCGCAAGCGCTTCACGGTGAGCGAGGGTGGCGTCGCAGTCGTGACGCGCGAGGCCTTCGGTCAGACCGACGAATTCGACGTGTAGGCTGGAGCGAGCGTGCGAATCCACTTCGCGACCGCGGAGCTCGCCCCGCTCGTGCAGGCGGGTGGCCTGGGAGACGCCGTCACCGGCCTCGCGTTGGCGCTCGCCGCGCGCGGGCATACGCTGACGTGCGTGCTCCCGGCGTACCGCCGCGCGCTCGCGAGCCCCGCGTGCCCGACCCTCGCTCCCGCCGGCGAAGTGCGAATCACGCTGCCCGACGGCGAGCTCGCAGGCCGCTGGCTCGAAGGAACGCTCTCGCCCGGCGTCCGGCTCCGGCTGCTCGATCTGCCGCGGCTCTACGACCGGCCGGGGCTCTACGGCGAGCAGGGCCGCGACTATGCCGACAATCCGCTGCGCTACATCGCGCTCGCCCGCGCCGTCGCGGCGCTGTGCAGGGCCGAGCGCCCCGACGCGCTGGTCGTCCACGACTGGCACGCAGCGCTCGCCGTCGCGACGCTGCGAACCGTCTTCACGCACGACGGCGGCCGCGAGACGGCGACCGTGCAGGTCGTCCACAACAACGCCTACCAGGGGCGCTGCGCACCCGAGCTCTACGCGGCCACCGGCCTTCCCTCCGGTCTCTACCATCCCGACGGCGTCGAAGCGTGGGGATCGCTGTGCCTGCTGAAGGCGGGCATCATGTTCGCCGATCGCATCGTCGCCGTGTCGCCCGGCTACGCGCGCGAGATCCAGCGTGCACCGGCGGGAGAGGGCCTCGAGGGTGCGTACACCTTCCTCGCACACCGCCTCTCGGGCATCGCGAACGGCATCGACACCGCGCGTTTCGATCCGAGCACGGATCCTGCCCTCCCGGCGCGCTATTCAGCGGAGAAGCCTGCAGGCAAGGCTCGCTGCCGCGCGGCGCTTCTGGCCGAGCTCGGTCTTCCGCCCGCACGGCCCGGCCGGCTCTGCGTGATGATCGGCCGCTTCGCGCAGCAGAAGGGCTGGGACGTTCTCGCAGCCGCGATCGACGACCTCGTCGAGGGAGGTGCGACGCTCGCGCTACTCGGAGCCGGCGACGCGGGCATCGCGACACGAATACGCGCGGCGGCCGCTCGCCACCCGCAGCGCGTCGCGCTCCGCGCCGGCTTCGACGATGCCCTCGCGCGCCGCATGTACGCCGGCGCAGACGCCGTCTTGATCCCGTCACGCTTCGAGCCGTGCGGCCTCGTGCAGATGATCGCGCAGCGCTACGGCGCCGTTCCGGTCGCACATCGTGTGGGCGGCCTGTCCGACACGATCGCCGAGCCTCGCGCCAGAGTGCGCGGTCTCGACTGGAGCCGCGCGAGCGGCGTGCTCTTCGACCCGCTCTCGCCCGACACGCTCGCGTCGGCGGCAGCGAAGGTCGGTGCGCTCGCCGATGCGGGAGACCTGCCCGCAGTGCAGCAGCGGCTGCTCGGCCTCGACGTCTCGTGGAGCGCTCCGGCGCTGCGCTGGGAGAAGCTCCTGCGAGCGGCCGTTCGCGACGTACGGGCACGCGCATGACGAGGGTGTGGCCGGGGCGTCCCGATCCGATCGGCGCCACGTGGGACGGCGCCGGCGTCAACTTCGCGTTGTTCTCCGAGAACGCCGACGGCGTCGAGCTCTGCCTCTTCGACGACGAGACGACCGAGCGCGAACGCATTTCGATCGTCCAGCGCTCGGGCGACGTGTGGCACGCGTATCTGCCGGATCTTCGTCCCGGACAGCGTTACGGCTACCGCGTCCGCGGCGCCTGGGCGCCCGCGCGCGGTCATCGCTTCAACCCGCACAAGCTCCTCGCCGACCCGTACGCGCGCGCCTTCACGAGTGGCTACACATGGAACGACGCGCTCGCCGGTCAGGCGAAGGCCGCACAGGGTGCACCGCCGAGCCCCGACGAAACCGACACCGCGAGCCTCGTACCCAAGGCTCTGGTCGTCGACGGCGCGTTCGCCTGGGGAGACGATCGCCTTCCCCGCATTCCGTGGACGCAGGCCGTCCTGTACGAGTGCCACGTGAAGGGCATGACCAAGCTGCACCCGGCCGTTCCCGAGGAGCTGCGCGGAACCTTCCTCGGCCTCGCTTCCGAGCCGATGATCGAACACTACACACGTCTCGGCGTGACGACGCTCGAGCTGCTGCCCGTCCATCAGGCGGGCGCCGATGCGCACCTCGCGAGCCTCGGCCTCACGAACTACTGGGGCTACAACACGATCGGCTTCTTCGCGCCGGACGTTCGCTTCGCGACGCGCGGGGGCGATCCGGTCGTGGAGTTTCGCTCGATGGTGCGACGCCTGCATCGCGCAGGCCTCGAGGTGGTGCTCGACGTCGTCTACAACCACACGGGCGAGAACGGCCCTCTCGGGCCAACGCTCTGCTTCCGCGGGATCGACAATGCCTCGTACTACCGCCTGCTTCCCGAGGACCTCGCGCACTACGAGGACGTCACGGGCTGTGGCAACTCGCTCGACGTGCGGCACCCGCGCACGCTCCAGCTCGTGCTCGACAGCCTGCGGTACTGGGCCGTCGAGATGCACGTCGACGGCTTCCGCTTCGATCTGGCTCCGGCGCTCGCGCGGGATCCGCACGAGTTCAGCCGCGCGTCGCGCTTCTTGTTCGCCGTTGCGCAGGATCCGGTCCTCTCGCGCCTCAAGCTCATCGCGGAGCCGTGGGACCTCGGACCGGGTGGCTACCAGCTCGGTGCGTTTCCGGCCGGGTGGGCCGAGTGGAACGATCGTTACCGGCAGGCTGTCCGTCGTTTCTGGCGCGGCGACGAGGGTCTCGCCGGCGAGCTCGCCTCGCGCCTCGCGGGGTCGAGCGACGTCTTCGCGGCAGGCCGGCGCGGCCCCTTCGCGAGCATCAACTACGTCACCTGCCACGACGGCTTCACGCTCGCCGACCTCGTATCGTACGAGCGCAAGCACAACGAGGCCAACGGCGAGGACGGTCGCGACGGCACCGACGACAACGCGAGCCGAAACTGGGGAGCCGAAGGGCCGACGTCCAAACCCGAGATCGTCGCGCTCCGCGAGCGCATGCAGCGCAACCTCGTCGCGACCCTGCTGTTCTCACAGGGCGTCCCGATGCTCTCGCACGGGGACGAGATCGGGCGTACGCAGCGAGGCAACAACAACGCCTACTGCCACGACGACGCCCTCGCGTGGGTGTCGTGGGACCTCGACGACGCCCGGCGCCGGCTGCTCGACTTCGTGCGCACGGTCGTCCGGATTCGTCACGAGAACCCCGCCCTGCGCCGGAGCTTCTTCTTCGACGGCCACGAAGCGGCTCCCGGTGCGCCGAAGGACGTGACCTGGCTTCGCCCGGACGGCGTCGAGATGTCCGCGCGCGACTGGGCGCAGCCCGAGAACCCGGTCTTCGGCATGTGGATCCGCGGCGGCGCCCGTCACGATCTCGACGAGCAGGGCCGTCCGGTCCTGGGAGCGACGCTACTGCTGGTGCTGAACGCCGATTCGCGAAGTCGGCCCTTCGTCCTTCCGCCACTCGACGAGCCCGGCACCTGGCGAGAGCTCATCGACACCGGTCGGAGCGAACTCCACCCCCTGCACTCCGATGTGCTGCGTGTCGCTGCGCAATCGCTCGTCCTGCTCGTCCACGAGACGGACTCGCCGCTCGAGAGCCTCGCGTGACTTCGCAGCGTCCCCGACTGCGCGAGCTCTCCGATCGCCTCGGGATCCTACCCTCCTACTGGGACATCCGCGGTCACTCGCACGCGACGTCGGCCGCCACGTCCGAGGCGCTCGCGGCCGCCATGGGATTCGACGCGTCGAGCGAGGCGGACGCCGAGAAGAGCCTCGACCGGCTCGAGCACGCGCTGCGCGAGGGCCTCGTCGACCCGGTGTACGTCTGGCGGCAGTGGCACGCCGGCGCTCCAGCGCTCCGCGTACGGGCACCCGCCACGGCCTTCGACTACGAAATCGTGCTCCGAGAGGAGAGCGGCCGTATGGAGTCGGTGCGCGGTCGCGCAGCGCCGGGCGACGCCGGACGCGAGCTCGATCTCGCCCTGCCCTTCAAGCCCCGTGAGGGGTACCACGAGGTCGCGATCACGGTCTCGACACCCACTCATGTCGAGACAGCGACGCAGGCGCTCGTGCTCGCCCCGCGCACGTGCATGGAGTTGCAGGAGGTGCTCGGAGATCGCCCGCGGTTCGGCATCTTCGCGAACCTCTACTCCGTCTGGAGCGAGCGAAGCTGCGGCATCGGAGATCTCGGAGACCTCTCGCGCCTCGTGCGCTGGGCCGGTTCGGCCGGCGCCGACTTCGTCGGAATCAGCCCCTTGCACGCGCTTCGCAATCGCGACCTCGGCGTCAGCCCGTACGGCCCCGTGAGCCGCCTCTATCGAAACGTTCTCTACCTCGACCTCGAAGCGATACCGGAGCTCGCGGAATCGCCGCAGGCGCGCGCGCTACTCGGCGACACGACGACGCTCGACGCGCTACGTACGAAGCCGGCCGTCGACTACGCGCGCGTCCTTTCGCTCAAGCGACGCGTGCTGGAGGCGCTGTACCGCGCGTTTGCGAGTGCGGCGCACATCGGCTCCTCGCGCGCGCGGGCCTTCGACGCATACCGCGCGCGCGAGGGTGACGCGCTCGTCGACTTCGCGACCTTCTGCGCGCTCGAAGATCACTTCGACGCGAGCGGCGAGCCCCACGTCCCGTGGGACGCGTGGCCCGCCGCGCTTCGCCATCCGCACTCGCCGCAGGTGCGCAGCTTTCGCGAACGAAACGCAGAAGCGGTCACCTTCCACGCATGGCTCCAGTTCGAGACCGACCGGCAGCTCGCGCTCGCTCGGGAAGCCGCGCGAGACGCCGGCCTCGCGGTCGGCGTCTACCAGGACCTCGCCGTCGGCCTGGCTCCCGACGGCGCCGACGTCTGGGCCTTTCCGGACCTCTTCGCGCGGGGCGCGAGCACGGGGGCGCCGCCCGACGACTACGCATCGCAAGGACAGAACTGGGGCCTGCCGCCGCTCGACCCGATCCGCCTGCGAGCGAGCGGCTACCGCTACTGGACCCGCGTCCTGCGCGCGGGCTTTGCGCACTCCGGCGCGCTCCGAATCGATCACGTGATGGGCCTGTTCCGTCTGTTCTGGATTCCGGCGGGCGCACCGAGCGCGAGCGGCGCCTACGTCCGCTACCCGGCCGACGACCTGCTCGGGATCCTCGCGCTCGAGAGCCGTCGCCACGACGCTCTCGTCGTCGGCGAAGACCTCGGCACGGTCCCCGACGAAGTGCGTCCCGCGCTGGCGTCGTGGGGGATCCTCTCATCGCGTGTCCTGCTCTTCGAACGCGAGCCGAGCGGAGCGTTCCGTCCGGCGGCGAGCTATCCGGAGCGTGCGATCGTGACCGCGACGACGCACGACCTTCCCACGCTGGCGGCGTTCCGCGACGGCAGCGATCTCGTGCTGCGCGAGCGCCTCGGCCTGCTCTGTGGCGAAGCGGCGCGCGCCGATGCGCGAACCACGCGCCGAGCGGACCTCGCCGCGCTGATGGCGCTCCTTCGCTCCGAGGGACTGCTCGTGGAAGGCGAGCCGTCGTTCGCGGAGCTGTGCGCAGCCGTCACGGCCTTCCTGTGTCGCACTCCCTCGGGGCTCGCCGGGCTCTCGCTCGACGATCTCGCCGGCGAACGCGAGCCGGTCAACGTGCCCGGCGTTCCTCTCGAACGCTTCCCGAGCTGGTCGCGGCGGATGGAGAGATCGCTCGAGGCGCTCGCCGCCGATACGGGCATCGCCGGCCTTCTCGCCGCGGCGGCGCGCGCGCGCCCGCGCTAGGGTGCTCACGAGCGAAGCGCGAGCGAGCACACCCGGGGCTTCGCGGAAGGAGGCTCCCACGTCGCGCCGGCGCCGCAACCACCGCAAGCGAATGCCGCCGCCGGGCGCGTACCCCGGAGAGCTCGCTCTTCCCGAGACGTCCCAGCCGCTCCGCATCACGGTCCTCGACTACGGACCGAGCCACTGCGAGGAGCGCGAGATCACCGACGTCGAGTCGCTCACCGCCTATCGCGAGCGAGACTCCGTCACGTGGGTCAACGTGCAGGGGCTCGGCGACGAGGCGCGGCTGCGACGCATCGCCGAGATCTTCTCGATCCATCCGCTCGCGCTCGCCGACGCCGTGAACGTCGGACAGCGCCCCAAGTTCGAGAGCTACGAGCTCCACCACTTTCTGATCGCTCGAATGGCCGAGATGGAGGCGGACGACCGACTGGGCTTCGAGCAGGTCTCGATCGTCTTCGCGAAGGGCTACGTCGTCATGTTCCAGGAGGACCCGGGCGACTGCTTCGATCCCGTGCGCGCGAGGATCCGGAGCGGAGCGCCGGTACGCCACGCCGGCGCGGACTTCCTCGCCTACGCGCTCCTCGACTGTCTGATCGACAACTTCTTCCCCGTGATCGAGACGCTCGGGGAGCATCTCGAAAGGCTCGAGGACGAAGTCATGATGCGCCCGACCCGCAGGACGCTCGGCGAGATACAGCGGATTCGGCGTTCGCTCCTCCTGCTCCACCGCACGGCGTGGCAGCAGCGCGACGCCGCCAACGCGTTCATGCGGGAGGAGAAGAGTCACTTCACGCCGGCCCAGCAGATCTACCTGCGTGACGCCTACGACCACGCGGCGCAGGCGATCGACACGATCGAAACCTATCGCGAGCTCACGGTCGGTCTCATGGACATCTATCTGTCGAGCATCAGCAACCGGATGAACGAGGTGATGAAGGTCCTCACGATCATCGGCTCGTTCTTCATCCCGCTCACGTTCGTGGTGGGCGTCTACGGGATGAACTTCGAGGACATGCCGGAGCTGCATCAGCCCTGGGGCTACCCGGCCGTCTGGGTCGTGATGATCTTGATCGCGCTCGCCATGTACCGCTACTTCTACCGCAAAGGCTGGATCTCGATCGAAGACATCGAGGAGATCGAAGGACGTTCCCGGACGAGCGACGCCGAACCTCGTCCGCCGTCTTCGTCCGCGGGGGCGCCTCGCTGAGCCTGCCAGGCTAGCGAAGGAAGACCAGCGTCACGACGACGAAGAGCGGCAGGAGAATCACAGCGGCGAAGGCCGCGTAGCCGAGGAAGCCCGGCATTGCGACGCCGCTTCGCTCCGCGATCGCCTTCACCATGAAGTTGGGACCGTTTCCGATGTAGGTGTTGGCGCCCATCATGACGGCGCCCATCGAGATCGCCTCGAGAAGGCGCGCGGCCTGCGGGCCGCGCGCGAGGAGGTCTGCGAGATAGCGGCCCTCGAGCGGGACGCCCTCGAGGCCTGCCGCGACGGCAGTGAACGTGAGATAGGTGGGCGCGTTGTCGAGGACGCTCGAGAGTGCGCCCGTCACCCAATAGAAGTGCCACGGCTGCGAGACGCCGAGATCGGCTGCGTGCGCGTTGAGCGCCAGCATCACCGGCGCCATCGTCGCGAAGATCCCCGCGAAGAGCACTGCGACCTCGATGATCGGTCCGAAGCCAAAACCGTTGCGCTCGCGAACGGCCGCACGCGTCGAAACGTACGAGGCGACGGTGAGCGCGAGCATGAGGCCCTCCTGCACCCCGAACGGCCAGGGCTCCCCGTCGTTTCCGGCGCCCCTTCCGGCGGCGACGATGCACGCCACGATGCCGATCAGGAACGCTGCGTTGTGGAGTCCGTCGATCCGCAGGGGCTCGTGACGCTGCACCTCCTCGAGCTGCGACCCCGGCCGCTCACGCTCCTCGCGAGCGAGCACGATCTGATCCCAGACGTTGAAGATCACGAGTAGCGACCCGTTCACGAGGAGCCACGGCTTCCACAGCCGCAGCGTCCATTCGAACGGAACGCCCTCGAGGAAGCCGAGGAAGAGCGGCGGATCTCCGAGTGGCGTCAGCAGCCCTCCGCAGTTGGACACCACGAAGATGAAGAAGAGGACGATGTGCGTCCTTCGCTCACGCGCGGCGTTTGCTCGCAGGAGCGGGCGAATCAGCAGCACGGAGGCGCCGGTCGTTCCGATCAGATTCGCGAGCACGCCACCGAAGCCGAGAGCGAAGGTGTTCGCGAGCGGCGTTCCCGAGAGCGAGCCGCCGACGTGGATGCCGCCCGTGACGACGAAGAGCGAGCCGAGCAGACACAGGAAGGAGACGTACTCCGCGCCCTTCTCGGCGAGCACACGGGTTCCGGCTTCGCCGAGGGCGGCCGGAAGGTAGATCAGGATCGGCAGCGAGAGCAGCGTGGCGACCGCCGCCTTGTTGCGATCGCTCTCCCAGAAGTGCGGCGCCGCGAGCGGCAGGAGCGCGATCGTGGCGATCATCACGACGAACGGCAGCAGCGTCCAGATCGGGAGATCGGTCACTGCCGGCATCGTTCGCCCTCCCGCCCGCGCGGAGTCTGCCAGACCGTCGCCAAAGCGCCCATGCCGCGCAAGACGCCGTCACCGGTTATCTTCTGTGACGCATGGACGACCGAACGATCCTCACCCTCATCCGGCACGGCGAGACGCCCGCCAACCTCGAAGGCGTCTGGCACGGCTCGACCGACACTCCGCTGACCGATCGCGGCGTGCAGCAGGCGCTGCGCGTCGCGAAGCACGTCGCAGAGCGACACGCCGAGGCGGCGGCGCTGTACGCGAGCGATCTGCAACGCGCGAGAGAGACGGCGCGCGCCATCGCGCAGACGCTCTCGCTCCCGCTTCGACTCGACCCGGCGCTTCGCGAGTACGACCTCGGCGCGTGGGAGGGCAAGACCTATCTCGAGCTACACCAGCAGCACCATCTCTGGCATCACATGAAGCGCGACCCGGACTACGCGCCGCACGGCGGCGAGTCGCCGCGGCAGGTGACGCAGCGGTTCACCGACGCGCTGCGCCGGATCGCGACGCAGCATCCGGGCGAGCGCGTTCTCGTCGTCGCACACGGCGGGGCGCTGGCGATGGCGCTCGGCGCGCTGCTCGACGGCGATTTCGGCCAGTGGCGTCGCGTCATGGAGAACTGCGCCGTGACCGAGCTGGTGATCGATCCGGCGCCCGAGCTGCTGAGCTTCAACGTGACCGAGCACCTTCTCGGCGTGTAGCAACGCCGTGGAGCCATCCGGCCGCGGTCGCCCTCGCCGCTCGCGCGCCGGTCCTCACCGCCGTCACGGGTGGGATCGAGCCTGTGCGAGCGCGGCGAGCAGCGCCGCGGCCTTGTCCATCGACTCCTCGTACTCGGCCGCGGGATCGGAGTCCGCGACGATCCCTCCGCCCACGTGGAGCGCGGCGCGGCCACGCGAGACGACGAGCGTTCGGATCACGACCGAGAGATCGATACCGCCGCGAAGGTCGAAGTAGCCGAGCGCTCCGCCGTAGACGCCACGCGCATCGGGCTCGAGACGGTCGAGGATGCGAAGTGCGGCGAGCTTCGGCGCGCCGGTCATCGAGCCCGGCGGAAACGCCGCGCGAACCAGATCGACCGCATCGCGTCCGGGCGCGAGGCGGCCCGTGACCGTCGACACGAGCTGGAAGACCGTCGCGTAGGTCTCGACCGCGCACAGCTCGGGTACCGCGACGCTGCCGGCCTGGCATACGCGTCCCAGATCGTTGCGAGCGAGATCGACGATCATGACGTTCTCGGCGCGGTCCTTGGCCGAGGCCAGGAGCTCCGCGCGCTGCTTCTCGTCGCCGGGCGGATCGTCGCCGCGGCGCCTCGTCCCCTTGATGGGCCGCGTCTCGACGAGGCCGGCGGCATCGACGCGAAGGAAGCGCTCGGGCGAGCTCGAGAGGACGAAGGCGTCGCCGAGATCGAGGTATGCCGCGAATGGAGCCGGTGAGATTCGACGCAAGATCGTGTAGAGATCCCACGGCTCGGCGTCGAAGTCGGCCTCGAGGCGGTGCGTGAGGCAGACCTGGTAGACGTCGCCCGCCTCGATCCTCGTCTTGGCCGCGCGAACACGCGCCGCATACTGCGCGGCCGATGCGCCGCGAAGCTGCGGTGGCTCCGCGGCAAGAGGCCGGTGCGCTGCGCGCGGCGAAGACGCGGCGACGTGGTCGAGCAGATCGTCCAATGCGACGCGCGCGCGTTGCTCGGCCCCGAGGTCGTCGTCTGCGAAGCCGAGGGCCACGGCGAGGACGCGCCCGCGCGCGTGATCGAGTGCGAGCATGCGATCGGTCAGGAGCAGCGCGAGGTCGGGGATGGTCGGATCGGGACGCGGCGCGAGACGAATCGGCTCGGTCCACTCGCACAGCGCGTGGCCGAGACAGCCGACTGCGCCGCCGATGAACGGAAGCCCCTGCAGGAGCGGGTCGACCGTGCGCGGCGCCGGCGGCAGACACGCACGAAGCTGCGCGAGTGGGTCGCCCGTCACGACGGCCGAGCCAGATGGAAGGGATGGAAGGTCGGGACGCACGTCCCGTCGCACGTCGAGCGAGATCCGGCTGCCTCGCGCCGTGAGCACGAGGTACGGATCGGCGCCTGCGAACGAGAAACGCCCGAGGCGCGGAGAGGCGAGCGCGCTGTCGAGCAGCCACGCGTTGCGTCCGGTCCGCAGTGCCGGAACGAAGTCGACGAGGTCGCGAGCCCGCGCAACTTCGCGCGCGACGCACGCCGTGCGAAGCAGATCGCTCAAACGGGGGGCCTCCGCGTGCGAGGCTACCCGTGCGCCCGAGTACGAGCCAGCCGAGCGCGAAGCCGCGGCCGATCCCGAGGGCGGGCGTCCCGGGAGTCGCCCGATGGTCCTTGCTGCGATGGCGCGCGTCGACCAGAATCCCGGACCGTGACTCACGCCGACACGCCCTGGTGGAAATCCGCCGTCGTCTATCAGATCTATCCGCGTAGCTTCTGCGACACGAACGGCGACGGTGTCGGCGATCTCGAAGGCATCCGACGACACCTCGACCACCTGGTCTGGCTCGGCGTCGACGCGATCTGGATCTCGCCGTTCTTCCGCTCGCCGATGAAGGACTACGGCTACGACGTCTCGGACTACTGCGACGTCGACCCGCTGTTCGGAACGCTCGCGGACTTCGACCGGCTTCTCGGCGACGCGCACGCGCGTGGGCTGCGCGTGCTCATCGACTGGGTCCCGAATCACACCAGCGACGAGCATCCGTGGTTCGTCGAGGCGCGGTCGTCGCGGAGCTCGAGCAAGCGAAGCTGGTACGTGTGGCGCGACGGCACGCCCGATCGGCCGCCGAACAACTGGCGCGCGGCCTTCAGTGCTGATCCAGCGTGGACGTGGGACGCGAAGACGCAGCAGTGGTACCTGCACTTGTTCCTGCCCGAACAGCCCGACCTCGACTGGGACGAGCCGGCCGTCGAGGC
Organism: Deltaproteobacteria bacterium; assembly: GCA_020849175.1. Lineage (GTDB taxonomy): Bacteria > Myxococcota_A > UBA9160 > UBA9160 > UBA9160 > MYXO. The sequence continues at coordinate 4,171 of JADLGR010000010.1, read as the reverse complement.
CGCGATGCACGAGACGCTTCGCTTCTGGCTCGCGCGCGGCGTCGATGGCTTTCGCATGGACGTGGTCCACTGCATCGGAAAGGATCCGGCGCTTCCCAGCGTCGCAGCCGAGCGCGCGAGGATCCCGTACTGCGCGCTCAACGAGCACGAGAGCACGCACGAGCGCCTTCGCAGGATCCGAGAGCTGGTCGATTCGTGGCCCGGCGAGCGCGTGATGGTGGGCGAGGTGGCGGTGCCGTGGACCGACGTCGTCGCGCGACACTACGGCGAGAACGACGAGCTCCACCTCGCCTTCAACTTCCCGCCGCTCTTCGCTCCCTGGGAGGCCGCTGCGTGGCGCGAGCGCATCGACCAAACGCGCGGCGCGCTCGACCCGCGCGAGGCCTGGCCGACGTGGGTGCTCTCGAACCACGACAACCGCCGGCACCGAACACGCTACGGCAGTGAGGCGCGTGCGCGCGCCGCCGCCGTGCTGCTGCTCGGCCTTCGCGGAACCCCCTTCCTGTACGCCGGCGAGGAGCTCGGTCTCGAGGACGCCGTGATCCCGCCGGCGCGCGTCCTCGACCCGGGAGGACGCGATGGCTGCCGCGCGCCGCTGCCGTGGGAGCCGACGCCCGGTCACGGCTGGGGTGCGCGCGAGCCGTGGCTGCCGTGGCCACCCGACGCCGTGCAGCGAAGCGTCGCAGCGCTACGCGCGGATCCAGCGTCGATCCTCCACCTCTACCGCCGGCTGCTCGCCCTGCGCCGCAGCTCGCCCGCGCTACGCCTTGGCGAGTTTCGCTGGCTCGACGCGCCCGCGGGCGTGCTCGCGTGGGAGCGGCGCTGCGCCGGCGACCGCTGCGTGGTCGCAGTGAACTTCTCGGATACGGATGCGCACGCGGTGCTCACGACCGGGCTGCGCGTCGAGATCGCGAGCGACGGTCTCGGCGAGGGTGCGCCGTATGCCGGACGCATCGGGCCGGATCAGGCGCTCGTTCTCCGCACAGGCCTCTAGCCCGGACCGCTTCTCGCACACGCGCTCGAGAAGCCTCGTTCGACCTGACGAGGGATCGCCCGCGCGGCGCCTACGCCTTCTCGTCGTGCCCACCGAACTGCTTGCGCATCGCGGAGAGCACGCGGCTGGCGAATCCGGCCTCGCCGCGCGAGGAGAAGCGCTCGAACAGCGACGCGGCGAGGACGTGCGCCGGGACGCCTTCCTCGACGGCCGCGAGCGTCGTCCACCGGCCTTCTCCCGAGTCCGAGACCCTCCCCGTGAACTCGGCGAGCCTCGGTGAGGCGAGCAGCGCCTGCGCGGTGAGATCGAGCAGCCACGAGCCGATCACGCTCCCGCGCCGCCAGAGCTCGGTCACCTCGGCGACGTCGATGTCGTACTGGTAGAACTCGGGGTGCTGCAGCGGAGCGGTCTCGGCGTCCTGCGCACGGCCCTGCTTGCCGACGTTCGCCTTCTCGAGGATCGCGAGACCTTCGGCGTAGGCGGCCATCACGCCGTACTCGATCCCGTTGTGCACCATCTTCACGAAGTGGCCCGCGCCGTTCGGGCCGCAGTGCAGGTAACCCTGCTCGGCGGTGCCACCGGCCTTCTTCTCGCGCCCTGGCGTTCGCGGTGCTGCAGCGATGCCCGGCGCGATCGCCGCGAAGATCGGATCGAGTCGCTTCACGACCTCGACGTCTCCTCCGATCATGAGGCAAAAACCGCGATCGAGACCCCACACGCCACCGCTCGTACCCACGTCGACGTAGTGGATTCCGCGCTCGCGCAGCACCGCGGCACGCCGGATGTCGTCGCGGTAGTAGGAGTTGCCGCCGTCGATCAGGGCGTCGCCCGGCTCCATGTGCGCGGCGAGGTCGAGCACGGTCTTCTCCGTGATCTCGCCGGCTGGCACCATCACCCAGGCCGCGCGCGGGCAGCTGAGCTTCGCGACGAAATCGCCCGGGCTCACGGCGCCCACGGCGCCTTCCCTCGCGAGCGCCTCGACCGCGGCGCGGCTCACGTCGTAGACGACGCACGTGTGTCCGGCCCGCATGAGGCGCCTCACCAGCCCCGCGCCCATCCGCCCGAGCCCGACCATCCCGAGCTGCATCGACCCTCCTCTCATGCTGGATTCGCTCGATTCTCGCGGCTGCAGGCAGCCCGCCGGCTCAGGACACGTCGTCCACCCAGCAGCCGTGCATGAGCCAGAGCCAGCCGACCAGATCGTCGGCGGGAACCGCGACCGCGCGGTCCGTGGTGCGTACCGTTACCGGGGCTCCAGGCGGGGCGTCTGGACAGGCGCGGGCCTCGATCTCGCGGTAGAGAGCCTCCCACGCCTCCCTCGGATCGTCCATGTCGATCGAGAAGCTGCTCATGGTGCATCCCCCTCTTCCAGCATACGCCTGCACAGGACGGCGGAAGCGCGATCTTTGTGTGTGCGGCCGATTGGACACCGCGACCGCGCCGGGCGTGCCGTCGACCCGGTACGCAGCCCGGCAAGCTGGATCTCCTTCTCTTGTCCCGTACCTCCGCGAAGGATGGGACGTGATCGCAGAAATGCGAACTGGAGGCTTTTCTCCACGGATTCGCAACCGCTCGATACGACCGTGCCGAACTCTCCTCAGCATGGTGTGTGGGTAGCAACCCTCAACTGTCTCGAATGCAGAATCCGCGCGGCTCGATCGCGAAATATCTGTTGGTGTCGTGCGAAGAGCGCCCTACACTGGCGCACGCCGGCGGCAGCAGACCGGTAGCTTCTGCGTGCACCGGGGCCGAATCGCAAACAGTCTTGTGCTGTTACACAGTTGTGGGATGATCTTGCTGTTCTCAAGTTCAAGGGAGGGGCTCCGATAGGGGTGGAGCCCAAGGACCCTTGAAGGGTTTCGCAGTTGCTTCCGGCCACCAGGAGCGAGTGCTCTCAGGGCCGCTACGAAGCGGGAGGAGCTTTGATGCGTAAGCTTTCGTCGATCGGTTTCGTGGGCGCGTTCCTGGTGGGATGCGCGAGCGCGCCGCCGCCGGCGCCTGCGCCGTCGGTGTCGAAATTCTCGGCGCCCGGCTACTGGCGGGCGGTCGATCAGATGGTTCTCGTCACGGATGCCTCGGGTACGATCTACAACCGCGGCAACTTCCCGACGGCGAAGAGCACGTCGCAGGCCATCGTGGCCGGCATGCCCGACGCCAACGTGCAGGCACCGTTCGAGGGTGGTGCGTACAACGCGGCGTTCGTCGGCTTCGGCGGCGGCGATCGGCTGATCCAGCCGCTCGGCAAGTTCGACCGCAATGCGCTCGCGGGCAAGGTTGCTCAGCTCCAGCCGCTGGGTGACATCAACGGCATGGGCGGTACGACGCCGATGTCGGACGTGCTCGATGAAGTCAACGTGATGCTCAAGACCTACCAGGACGACAACGTCTGCACGAACGGCGCACAGGGTCGATCGGCAGTCGTGGTCGTCAGCGACGGTCTGCCCGAGCCCGAGGCGGCAGAGAAGGCGCTCCTCTCGGCGCGCACGCTCGTCGGCTCGCACGAGGTCGGAAGCCTCTGCATCCACTCGGTGCAGGTCGGTAGCGATCCGAAGGGCGTCGAGTTCATGAAGAACCTCGCGGCAACCTCGCCGTGCGGTACGTACACGCAGGCGTCGCAGATCGCCGACGGCAAGGGCATCGGCGCATTCGAGACGGCCGTGTTCATGGCAAAGATCCCGGACAACGACGCCGACGGCGTGACGGACGACCGCGACGACTGCCTCAGCACGCCGAAGAGCGCGAAGGTCGACGCGAAGGGCTGCTGGTCGATTCCGAACGTCGAGTTCGACACGGCGAAGTGGAACCTGCGCAAGGAGGCCACGGGCAACCTCGCGACGGTCTCCTCGGTGCTCAAGTCGAACCCGAGCGCCCGGCTCCAGATCGACGGCAACGCCGACCGGCGCGGTGGCGTCGAGTACAACCAGCGCCTGTCCGAGAAGCGCACGCGCTCCGTCATGGTCTACCTGACGGAGAACGGCGGGACGAACACGCAGGTGAACGGCGAGTCGTGGTCGAAGCTGCGGCCGCTCGTCAAGGGCAACACCAAGGCCGACCTGCAGATCAACCGCAACGTGCAGCTCCGCGAGCTGATGGAGAAGGACCAGTTCGGTCCGGTCCAGCGGCAGTGCGAGCTCTGGAAGCGGTCGATGACGATCTCGGCCAAGTAGCCACGGCCGG
>JADLGR010000009.1 GCA_020849175.1 Deltaproteobacteria bacterium | reverse complement strand
GCCGGCTCGCGGTGATTCGAAACGGCGTCGATCTCGCGCGCTTCCATCCGGACCGGCGAACACGCGAGGGCGTGGCGCTGCGCGCCGAGCTCGGCGCCGGATCGCGAACGGTCTGGCTCTTCGCGGGATCCAGCTTTCCTCGCAAGGGGCTCGACGTCGCCCTGCGCGCGCTCGCCGCGTCGGCCGACACCGACTCCGTGCTCTGGGTCGCCGGGCGGGACGACCCCGCGCGCTGGCTCGCCGGCGCCGCCCGGCTCGGCCTTGCCGAGCGGGTCCGCTTCCTCGGACCGCGTGGCGACCTCGAAGCGCTCTTCGCCGCAGCGGACGGCGTGCTGCTGCCGACACGCTACGACGCCTTCGCGAACGTGTGCCTCGAGGCAGCGGCCGCCGGACTTCCCAGCGTGACGAGCGGCGCCAACGGTGCGGCGGAGATCGCCCGGGAGGCAGGGATCGTGGTCGACGACCCCGAGGACGTCGCCGGCTTCGCGCGCGCCCTCGATCGCCTGGCCGACCCTGTCGCGCGCGTCGCGCTCGGCAAGGCGGCGCGTGCACGCGCGGAGCAGCACGGCTGGGACGACCACGTGCGCGCGCTACGCGCGCTCTATGCGCGGGTGCTCCCCTGAGTCCGCTCGTTCGCTGGCAGGCGGGCGATGCGGCCGCGCAGCGAGCCGTCTTTCGCTGGCTCGAAACCGGCCAAGGCGCCGTGGTACACGACGGTCCGCACCGGCGCATCGTGCGGATCGCGGCGCCCGGTTCCAGCGACCTTCTCGTAAAGCAGTTTCGTGTCGGATCGGGCCGGCATCCGTGGCGAGAGCGCGGTCGCGCGCTGCTCGGCCAGTCGCCCGCGGACCGCGAGTGGCGCGCGCTGCGCGCGCTCTTCGAAGCCGGGATCTGTGTGCCCCGTCCACGCGCGCTCGGAGAGATCGGCGGACGCGACCGGCTGCTCGCGATGGAGTGGATCGAGGCGAGTCACCTCGCCGAGGCGCTCGATTCGCCCCGCGCCCGGCGAGAGATCGCGATCGCGCTCGGCCGAGCGATCGCCGGCCTCCACGCACATGGCTTCGTCCACGGCGACCTCCACCACGGAAACGTGCTCGTGCGGACGAGCGTTCCCGTTCTGCTCGACCTCCAGCGCGCGCGCCCCAGCCGGTCGGCAGCGGCGCGGCGGATCGATCTCGCCCACCTCGACCACTCGCTCGCGCCCTACGTCTCGACGGCGGGGCGCGTTCGGCTTCGTGCGGCCGCGCTCGGTCTCTCGCGGCCGTTCGGCCTGGCTGCACGTGCAGCCATTCGTACCATCGGCGAGCTGTCCGTCCGTCGTGCCCGCGTCCACGCAGCGAGCCGGCGGCGGCACCTGCTGCGCGAGGGGCGCGCCTGCGCTGTGGTCTCGGTCGCGGGGGGACGCGGCCTGCGGCTGCGAACGCTCTCGGCGGACGCCGTCGCCGATGCCGTCGCCGCCCACGCGGCAGCCCTCGCCGCGGGCGATCCGCGTGTCCTCGAGAACGATGGCCGCGGCGCGCTCTGCGGCATCGTGGTCGATGGACACCGAATCGTGTCGAAAGAGGTGCGAGACCGTGACCTCGCACGCGCGTTCGCCGACCGCCTGCGCGGCTCGCCGGCACGCCGGGCCTGGGCGGCTGGCCACGGCCTCGAGATGCTTCTCATCGGCGCCGCCACGCCGCTCGCCTATCTGGAGTGGCGCAGGTTCGGCCTGCCCTTGCGCTCCCTCGTCCTGCTCGAGGACTTGCGGCCCGATCCGGGTGCGCACCACGTGCTCGAGACTGCGCCCGCGCAAACGCGCGACGCCGCGCTCGACGCGCTGCTGGCTCTCGTGCTGCGCCTTCACCGCGCGGGGGCGGACCACGGAGACCTCAAGGCCAGCAACATCCTCCTGCGTACGGTCCCGGGAGGATTCGAGCCTCACCTGGTCGACCTCGAAGGCGTGCGGTTCCTGCGTCGCCTTCCCGATGCGCTCCGCGTGCGGGCGCTCGCGCAGCTCAACGCCTCGGTCGGCGATGCCCTCCCGGCGCAGTCGCGACGCCGGTTCTTCGCGCGCTACGCGCAGGCGCTTCGATTCGCAGCCGGCTCGAGCCGGGCTCGTGCGGCCGTCGTGTCCGCGAGCCTCGCGCGCGGGCACCGCTGGAGCGGGCGGGATTGCGAGCGATGACCGCTCGCGGCGGATGCGCGCGCGCTACCCGCGCTCGCGGCGGATCACGATCCACTGGAACGTGATCGAGCTGGCCGGAACGCGGCCGCCGTTGCCGAGCTCGTAGGCGACGCCGCCCGCGCTCACGCAGCTTCCGAGGATCTCCTTGAAGGCGTCGATCTTACGGCCGGGATCCTCGGGATTGAGTCCGTAGAAGACGAGCTCGACCTTCGCGCGGGATTCGAGGACGTTGAGGATCAGCGTCGCCAGCGTGAAGAGCTTGCCGATCCCTTCCTCCGCCTCGACGGAGAACCGCGGCACCTCACAGGTCGAAAGCTCGAACGTGTACTCGACACGCATCGCGGATGGCCTCCCGAAGAGGGCTGCCGAGCGTCGCCCGCTCGGCGAGCGGTGTCAAGCTCGGCCGCCGGGAGCCGCGCCTGCACTGCCCTCGCTGGAGTTCACCGCAGCGCCTGCCTCGGCGAGAAAGCAGCGACTCGTGCCACCCGCGACCGGGAACGGAGCCGGCTCCTCGACGCCGCAGCGCGCGAAGGCTTCGGGACATCGCGTGTGGAAGCGACAGCCGGGCGGCGGGCGGGCGGGCGACGGAACGTCCCCGTGCAGCCGGACGCGAACCGAGCGCCGAGCGGGGTCGATCGACGGGATCGCGGACAGCAGCGCCCGCGTGTAAGGGTGCTGTGGCTCCTCGAACACGTGGGCCGTGTCCCGGTGCTCGACGATTTGTCCGAGGTACATCACGGCGACGTCGTGTGCGAGGTAGCGGACCACGCCGAGATCGTGCGTGATGAACAGATAGGCGAGGCCGAGATCGTCCTGGAGGTCGCGGAGCAGATTGAGGATCTGCGCCTGGATCGAGACGTCGAGCGCGGAGACGGCTTCGTCGCACACGAGGAGCTTCGGCGAGACCGCGAGTGCGCGCGCAATGCAGATGCGCTGGCGCTGCCCGCCCGAGAACTCGTGCGGGTAGCGCTCCATCTGCGCCGGGTCGAGCTGGACACGGCGCAGCAGCCCGGCAACGCGGTCGGTCCGCTCGCTTCGCCCCTGGCCGATCCCGAAGGCATCGAGGCCCTCGGCGACGATGTCGCGAACGCGAAGCCGTGGATCGAGCGAGGCCATCGGATCCTGGAAGACGATCTGGAGCTGTCGCCGGTAGGGGTGCAGCTCGCGCGGGCTGAGACGCAGCAGATCGCAGCCCTCGAACAGCACCCGGCCCTCCTGCGGCTCCAGCAGACGCAGGCACGAACGGCCGACCGTCGTCTTCCCGCACCCCGACTCGCCGACGAGTGCGAGCGTCCGCCCGGCCTCGATCGTGAAGCCGACGCCGTCGACCGCGCGGACCCAGCCCCGAACGCGGCGCAGGACGCCGCCGCGAATCGGGAACCAAGTCCGCAGGTCTTCGACGTGCAGCAGCGGCGCCCCCCGCGCGGGCGCTCTCGCGACGGCGCTCATTGCCTGCCCTCGTCGCGGGCCACCGCGTGACACCACGCCGTGTGTGTCGCACCGAGCCGCACCGGCCCGGGGTCGGCCTTCGCGCAGAGGTCGAAGGCCCGCTCGCAGCGCGTTCGGAAGCGGCAGCCGCTCGGCCAGCTCCCGGCCGACGGAACGACGCCGGGGATCTCGACGAGGCGCTCGCCGCGGCGCGCGCGCGCCGGCATCGAGCGCAGCAGGCCCTGCGTGTACGGGTGGCGAGGCGCGCCGAGGATCTGCGTCCGGTCGCCGCACTCGGCCAGGCGCCCGGCGTACATCACCGAGACGCGATCGGCGAGCTCGTTGACCACGCCGAGATCGTGCGTGATGAGCAGGATCGCCGTTCCGAGCTCCGCCTGGAGCTGCCGCACGAGGTCGAGGATCTGCGCCTGGATCGTGACGTCGAGCGCGGTCGTCGGCTCATCGGCGATCAGCAGACGCGGGCGCATCGCGAGCGCCATCGCGATCATCACCCGCTGCTTCATCCCGCCCGAGAGCTGGTGCGGATAGGCCTCGAAGCGCGCTGCGGCATCGGGAATGCCGACTTCCTCGAAGAGCGCGAGCGTCCGCTGCCGGCTCTGCTCGGCGCTCGTACGCTCGTGCAGGTGGATCGCCTCGACCACCTGCGCACCGACGGTCACGACCGGATTGAGGCTCGTCATCGGCTCCTGGAAGATCATCGCCGCATGATGCCCGCGCAGTGCGCGCATCTCGGCCACCGGCAGCGCGAGCAGATCACGTCCTTCGAGCCGCATCGTTCCGCGCTCGATCCGTCCCGGCCGCGGAACGAGCCGAAGGATCGCCAGCGCCGTCACCGACTTGCCGCAGCCCGACTCGCCGACGAGCGCCAGCACCTCGCCGCGACCGATCTCGAGATCGATCCCGTCGACGACGCAGGCGCGCCCGGCTCCGTCTCCGGGAAAGGAGACCGCGAGATCGCGCACTTCGAGAACGGGGGCCGTCACCGCCGCTCCCGCAGCGTTCGCGGATCGAGCACGTCGCGAACCGCGTCCCCGACGAGGTTCACCGACAACACCAGCCCGAAGAGCGCCACCGATGCCGCCGCGAGGTTCCACCACACGATCGGATCCCGCGAGAGCTCGTCGCGCGCCTGGTCGATCATCTGGCCCCAGCTTCCGTCGATGCCGATGCCGAGCCACGAGAGCGTCGCCTCCGACAGGACCAGCCCCGAGAACAGCAGGACGAAGGTGATGATCACGAGGTGCGCGAGGTTCGGGAGGATGTGCCGCACGAGGATACGACCCTCCGAGACGCCCAGTGCACGGGCCGCGTGAACGAAGTCGAGCTCGCGGAGCTTCAGCGTCTCGCCGCGCGCGACGCGTGCGAAGCCGACCCAGCTCGTGACGCCGAGCGCGAGGCAGACCTGCACGGGCCCGCGGCCGAGCACGATGATGAGCGCGATCAGCAGCAGCAGGCCCGGCATCGACGCGAGCGTCGAGCTCACGAAGAAGAACGCATCGTCGACCCGGCGGCCGAAGTATCCGGCGCAGATCCCCGTCAGCAGCGCCAATGGGATGACGATCAGGCTCGTGAAGCCACCGACGAGCAGCGCGACGCGCGCGCCCTTGAGCGTCAGGTGCAGGACGTCGCGGCCGAGAATGTCGGTGCCGAGCACGTGGCGTCCGGGGTGTCGCAGCGGCGCGTTCCCGTAGAACTCCTCGGCGGCGAGCGGCGCCGAGTAGCTTCTCTCGCGAAAGTCGTCGGAGAACAGGCGGTCGACGAGGCTCCGCGCCTCGAAGCGCGCGACCGCATCGGCTCCCGCCGCCGCCGCGTCACCGCCCTGCCAGCGTACCGAGTCGAGGAGCGCGAGCAGCACGAAGACGCCCACCACGGCCAGCGCCACCGGACGGCGGCGAACGAGCTCGGCGCCCGCCTCGCGCCAGAGCGGGCTTCGTCGCAGGCGAAGCAGCGCGAGGAGGCCGCCGCCAACGAGGGACAGCACGACGACGTTCGACACCACGTGCGGCTGCATTCCCTCTCCTATTCGAGTCGAACGCGCGGATCCGCGAGCGTGTAGCTCACGTCGGTGAGGATCTGTCCCACGACGAAGAGCAGCGAGCCGATGAAGACCATCGTTCGCAGCGTCGCGAAATCGTTGGCGTTGATCGCGTCGACCGTGATCGACCCGAGGCCCGGGATCCCGAAGAACGACTCGAGGAGGATCGAGCCCGTGAACAGGAACGGGATCGCGATCACGATCTGGGTGAGGATCGGGATGAGGCCGTTGCGGAGCACGTGGCGCAGCATGATGCGCGCTTCGCCCGCGCCCTTGGCGCGAGCCGTCCGGACGTAGTCCTTGCCCGTCTCCTCGACGAAGACGGTGCGGTCGAAGCGAATGCTGTCTCCGAGCCCTGCGATGACACCCACGATCACGGGCAACGCGAGAAAACGCGCGATCACGCCCGGCACGGGATCGAAGCCGGAGATCGGAAACCAGCGCAGGATCTTCCCGAGCAGGTACTGGCCGCCGATGATGTAGAGCAGGGTCGACACGCTCATCAGCAGCACGCAGGCGACCACACCCGCACGGTCGATGTACGTGTCGCGGAAGAAGGCCACGAGCAGCGCGAGAGGGATGCCGAGCAGGAGCCCGAGGACGAAGAGCGGGAGCGTCAGCGAGAGGCTCGGACCGATGCCCTCGCGAAGTCGCTTCGAGATCGGGACGTCGTCGGCGTCGCTCGCGCCGAAATCGAAGGTGAGCATGCGGCGAAAGTGGTCGACGAGCATCGTGTCGGCCGGGTGATCGGGGTTCCAGAATCGTGGCCGGTCGTAGCCGTGGTTCACGATCCACTGCTCGACGGCGGCCTTCGGCGCGCGCTCGCCGAGCGCCTTGCGCGCGACGTCCTCCGGCTTCGCCACGAGGAAGAACAGAACGAACAGGAACAGCAGTACGCCGAGGATGGTCACGACGCCCGCCGCGAGGCGGCGGAGGAGATAGGCCAGCATCACTGTCTCTCCCGCAAGAAGGTGACGATGCCCGGCGCGACGACGACCACGACCAGGCCGAGCAGCGCATAGGCGGGCCAGGTGATCGGCTCGTTCCACGCCACGCGCAGCAGCGCACGCTCGGCGGCGTCGATGTCGAGGTACTTCGCCGTCGGCAGCGAGAGTCCGGCCGGCTTCTCGTTCTCGACCCAGCCGTGGTAGAGCGCGTAGCGCTCCGGGTAGTAGTTCTCGATCCACGGGCGGTCCTGTTGCAGGATCTCGCGCATCTCGTCGATGACCCGAAGCCGCTCGGGCCCGTCGGACATGGCCTTCATGCGGACGAAGAGCTCGTCGTAGCGCGGGTTCGAGTAGTTCGCCGTGTTCGGCCCGCCCCCGTGCGTCCGGCCCATCGGCGACCAGAGCAGGAACAGGAAGTTCTCCGGATCGGGGTAGTCGGCCACCCAGCCCCACGTGAAGATCTGGTACGCGCCGCGCCGCACCTTGTCCTGGAACTGGTTGTAGCTCGTCGCCGCGACCTCGACGTCGAGTCCGAGGCGGCGCCACGCGCTGGTGTAGAACTGGAACTGGAGAAGCGCCGCAGCGCCCGTGTCGCCGGCATCGAACGTGAGGTGCAGGGGCCGCCCCGTCGACGGATCGATCCCGCCCGGATAGCCGGCCTCGTCGAGCAGCGCCGCAGCGCGTTCGAGATCGGGCTGGCGAAAGGGATTTGCGTACTCGGCGTCGTAGCCGAAGATGCCGGGCGGAAGCGGAGTCTGCGCCGGGATGCCGCGCCCGTTCGCGAACAGGCGCAGGAACTCCTTCGAGTCGATTGCGAGGCTCATCGCCTGCCGCAGCTTTCGCGAGCGATCGCCGCGCTTCGCGCCGACTACGGGATCGTCCATGTTGAAGCCGAGGTACGAGATCGCAGGCTCGACCGAGCGCGCGAGATGGATGCCGAGCGTGCGCATGTCGGGCGAGAGGTCGCCCTTCTGGATCACACGGTCGAAGCTCTCCTTGATCACGCCCGAGGCATCGTAGTAGCCCTGTAGAAACTTCGTGAAGGTGGGGATCGGCTCCTTCTCGCGGCGCAGCTCGATGCGCGAGAGAAACGGCAGCGGACGCCCGACGTACGCCGGATCGAGCAGGCCCTCCTCCGCGTCGCCGGGCGCGCCTTCCGACGGGTACGTCGCCGCCGGCGCCTTCCATTCCGGGTGCAGGACGCCGTACCACTGCTCGTTGCGCTGGAGCACGATTCGGCTGCGCTTGTCGTAGCGCGCGAGAACGAAGGGTCCGCTCCCGACCGGGTGCTCGGCGAAGCTGTCTGCGCCACCCTCCCCCGTGTACGTCGCCACCGCCTCCCACGGTACGGGCGACGTGAAGGGCATCGCGAACCAGTAGAGGATCTGCGGATACGCGTCGTCGAGAACGATCTCGACCTCGCGCTCGCCGAGAACGCGAATGCCCTCGATCGGGCCGGCGGCGCGGTACTGCGCGTCGATTCGCAGCGCGGCGAACGCCGGATCGCTCTTGCGCCGCTCCTCGATGCGTTTTCCGAAGGCAACGAGCCCCGTGATCTTGCCGAGCGCTTCGAGGACCGGACTGCCGACCGCAGGATCGCCGACGCGCGCGAGCGAGAAGGCGATGTCGTCCGCCACCACCTGACGCGACCGCGCGCCGGCGCCGCTGAGAGAGAAGCACGGGTCCTCCTGGAACCGCAGATCCGGGCGCAGGCGGAAGCGATACGCGACACGCCCGCCGCCGACCGGACGACCCTCGGGAACCTGCTCCGCCATCCCCGGGATGAGCGTGAAGGGGCGCTTCAGGTAGTGGTAGCCGAGCAGCGTGTCGTAGACGTAGCCGATCACCATGTGGTCGACGACGGAGTACGCGACCTGCGGATCGAGCGTCTTCGGCGGGTCGTCGAACGGCTGGTAGAGGATCTTCTCCACCGCGTCGGCGGCGGGATAGGGATCGTTGGTGCAGCCTGCCAGCGCGGCCATGACGGCCAGGCCGAGCGCTGCCGCGTAGCGCAGCGCACCGCTCACGGTGCGACTCCGACCCGCGGTGCGGCGGTGCCCCCGCGCAGCGGCGGCAGCGTGAACACGCCGTCTGGCAGCACGGGATTGATCTCGACGTGCTTGAAGTCGAGGTCGACGCGCGTCTGCGACGACGGGAACCAGAGCCCGATGGCGTACGCGAAGCCGGGATTCTCGGCGTCGCGGTAGTCGCGGTATTCGGCGCTCCACAGCAGGCGCTCTCCGGGCTCGTAGGCCTCGACCCGAGCCAGCCGTCCCTGGACGTCGAAGTCGATGCGCTGGCGCAGGACGCCCTCGGTGTCGACGCGTTCGAGTCGGACCCCGCCGTCGTCGAGGCCGGCCGCCGACGCGAGCAGGAGGCCCGGCGGATCGGGCGGCAGGCCGAGCAGCAGCGCGACACCCTCCGCGGGCGTCAAGTCGACCTGCGCCACCTCGTAGAGCAGCCCCGGATACACCTCGCCGCTACGCCGCGAGCGGTCCTCGGCGCGAAACAGCTCGAAGCGCTCCCCATCGGTCACCAGCACGGCGAGCGACTGGTTGAGGAAGCCCTGTACCTCGATTCGCAGCCGCGCCGGCATCTCGACGACGATCACCTGCCGCGAGCGAACGCTGCCCGCAGTGCCGTCGAACGAGAGCGTCGCGATGCCGCGCAGCGCCTTGCGGCCCGCACCACTCTCGCGGAGTCCGTCGAGCAGCGCTTGCGCCTTCTGTGGGTCCACCGGGAACGTCGCGGTCCCTCGACCACGGCCCGTGGTCGCGCAGGCCGAGAGCGAGAGCGAGAGCGCGAGCAGCAGCGCTCCGACCCGGCGCCCGCGCTTCACCTCGACTCGAGCTCCCGCGTGAGCCCCTCGAGCTTGCGACGAAGGTCGGGCTGCTCGCCGTCGCGCGGCTCGAGACGCACGGCCTCGCGGTACTGCTCGAGCGCGCGCTTCTTGTCGGGCAGCAGGAGGTACGCGTCGCCGAGGTGCTCCGAGATCACGGGGTCACCGCCCGTGATCTGCGCCGCCTTCTCGAGCTCGTGGATCGCGCGCCGCAGCAGCGCGCGGCCATCCTTCACGTTGCCCCTCTCGAGGAGCGGACGGGCACGCATGTAGTAGACCCAGCCGAGACTGTCGGTGATGAAGCCATCGTCGGGGCGCAGCTCGAGCGCACGCTTGATCTTCTCCTCGGCCTCGTCGAGATTGAGGCCCTTCTCCGCCCAGGAGTAGCCGAGGTAGTTGAGCGCGCTCGCGTTGTCGGGATTCTGCTCGAGCGCGAGGTTCATGTAGCGCAGCGAGTCGTCGAAACGCTTCTGCTCGCCGTAGAGGACGCCGAGGTTGTAGAGCAGCTCGTCGTCGCCTGGGCTCTCGGAGAGGAGGCCCTGCAGGAAGGCGGCGGCGCCGTCGAAGTCGCCCGCGCGAGCGCGCAGCGTCGCGAGATACAGGTCGAGCGGCCGTGAGGGCGCACGCGCGCGTGCACGCTCCACCTCGGCGATCGCGCCGGCGAAGTCGCGGCGTCGCTCGAGGATCCCCGCGATCTGGCCACGGGCCTCGGCGTAGCGCTCGTGCTCGGCCGGCACGCGATCGAAGGCGGCGATCGCACCCACCTCGTCGCCAGCGCGCACACGAACCAGGCCGAGGTAGTAGGCGATCTCGTACTGCTGCGGGTTCGCCGCGAGGGCCTTCTCGAACCGGGCCACGGCCTTCGCGTAGTGATCGGCCTCGTACTCGAGAAAGCCGAGTCGCAGCACCGATCGCAGGTCGTCGGGATGTGCCCTCAGGATCTTCTCGAGCGTTGCGATGGCCCGGTCGCGCTGGCCTTCGGCGAGCTGGGCGTCGGACAGCGCGACGAGCGTGGCGTGGTGGCTCGGATGGAGCTTCAGCACCTCCTCGTAGACCGCGATCTCGCGCTTGCGATCGCCGCGCTCGTGGAGAAGGCGTGCGAGCGCTCCATAGACCGAGAGGTTTCCGGGCTGGACGTCGAGGGCACGGCGCAGGGCACGCTCGGCCTGCGCGCCGTGGCCCATCTTCTCGTGGACGCCCGCGAGTGCGAGGTAGCCGCGCACACCGTCGGGATCGGTCTTGACGAGCCATTCGGCGAGCACGAGCGCCTCGGGCAACCGGTCGCCTTCGATGTAGATGCTGAAGAGCAGGATCGCGGCATCGTCGTCGAAGGGCTCGCCGCCCGGCTCGCGTAGCACGCCCTCCGCGGCTGCCGCGTCGCGGCGGACGCGGTAGAGCGTTCCGAGGAACAGACGCGTGGGACGGTCGCCGGGATCGATCCGATGCGCCTGCTCGGCATGTGCGAGCGCCTCCTCGTAGCGCCCGAGCCGGGCTGCGAGCTCGGCGAGGCGGCGCTGGAGGTACGCCGAGTCGGGATCTTTCGCGAGTGCGCGCTCGTATGCGGCCGACGCCTCGTCGAGCTGCCCGTCGAGCTCGAACTGTCGCCCCACGAGGAAGTCGTAGTCGGGTGGAGCCTCGGGCCTGATCTGCACCGGCTCGTGCGCAGGCGCCGCGCCGCCTCCGAGCGAAGCGCAGCCGCCGACGAGCAGGGAGGCGGCCAGCGCGAGCGCGAGCGCCGATGGCCGGAAGGCCGCGCCGCTCACCCGCCGGCCAGCTTCCCGGCGCGTGCTGCGAGGTAGCCCTTTGCCTCGAGGTAGGCGACCACCTGGGCGATGCTCTCGGCCTGCGTCTGCCGCTCGGTATCGAGCACCAGCTCCGGCGATACGGGCTCCTCGTACGGCGCCGAGATCCCGGTGAACTCGGGAATCTTCCCCGCCCTCGCCTTCGCGTACAGCCCCTTCACGTCGCGCGACTCACAGGCCTCGACGCTCGCCGCCACCCAGACCTCGACGAAGTCGCCCGGCGCGAGCAGTGCGCGAACGGCATCACGATCCGCCCGGTACGGCGAGATGAACGACGTCAGCACGACGACACCCGCGTCCGTGAACAGCTTCGCCACCTCGCCGATGCGGCGGATGTTCTCGGTGCGGTCTTCGGGCGAGAAGCCGAGGTTCTTGTTGAGACCGTGCCGGATGTTGTCGCCATCGAGCACGTAGGCGACGCGGCCGCGCTGCACGAGCTCGCGCTCGACCCCGACGGCGATCGTCGACTTGCCCGACCCGGAGAGTCCGGTGAGCCAGAGCGTCACGCCGCGCTGGCCGAGGATCCGCTCGCGGTCCTCGCGCGTCACGTGTCCGGCATGCCAGGTGATGTTGGTGCTGCGCGTGTCGGAGTTCCGGCTCATCGTGCGCGAGGGTAGCCGGGGCGCGTTCCCGGTGTCGATAGCGCGCGGAGGCTTCGTACCGCTCGCACGATCTGCGCGGCGGCCTCGTCGATCTCGTCGCCGCTGGTGAACCGGCCGATCCCGATGCGCACCGCGGAGCGAATGCGCGCGTCGGACAGGCCGAGTGCCGCGAGGACGTGGCTGGGGTGCGGCTGCGCCGAGGCGCAGGCCGAGCCCGTCGACAGAGCGATGCCCGGGAGCGCCACGAGCAGCGCGGCGGCGTCGATCCCGTCGAACGAGACGTTGAGATTGCCCGGTAGGCGCAGCTCGGGGTGTCCGTTCACGCTGACACCGCCGACTTCGCCTTCGAGACACGAGAGAAGCCGCGCACGAAGGGCGGCAAGACGGGCCGCCTCGGCCTCCCGCTCCTCGCATGCGATCTCGATCGCACGGCCGAGGCCGACGACGAGGGGTACGGCGAGCGTTCCCGAACGCAGACCCCGCTCGTGTCCGCCGCCGTGGATCTGCGGGGCGAGGCGCAGGCGAGGACGCGAGCGGACGTAGAGTGCGCCCACCCCCTTCGGCGCGTACACCTTGTGACCGCTCAGCGAGAGCAGGTCGACGTGGTCGGCGCTCACGTCGAGCGGGATCTTTCCTGCGGCCTGCGCCGCATCGCAGTGCAGCAGCACGCCCCGCTCGCGGCACACGGCGCCGATCTCGGCCAGCGGCTGCAGCACGCCAATCTCGTTGTTGGCGGCCATCACCGAGACCAGCAGCGTACGGGGCCCGATCGCGCGCCGAACGGCATCAGGATCGAGCAACCCCTGCGCGTCCACGGGCAGCACGTCGAGCGCGCACCCGGAGGCTTCGAGCGCTCGCGCGGTGTCGAGGACGGCCGGGTGCTCCGTCGCTACGGCGATCAGATGATTCCGAGTCTTTCCAGAGGCTTGCACCACCCCCTTGAGAGCGAGGTTGATACTCTCGGTCGCCCCGCTCGTGAATACGATCTCGCCGGCGGAGCGCGCTCCGATGGCGCGGGCGACGCGCTCTCGGGCCAGCGTGACGGCCGCCTCCGCGCGCCAGCCGAAGACGTGGCTGTGGCTCGCGGCATTGCCGAAGTCCTGCGTGAAGTACGGGAGCATCG
>JADLGR010000008.1 GCA_020849175.1 Deltaproteobacteria bacterium | reverse complement strand
GACAGAGCATGGTCTAGAGTCGCACCGGTGCTCGGTCACGGCCCCGCACCGGTCGCGGGCAGCGGTGCGGGTGAGGAATCACGCACGGGAGGGGGCGCAGCAGATGAACGACGCCGGTCCGGTTCGCATCGCGAGCCCCTCGGAGATCGTGGTGCAGGTGAACACCAACGGCTCGGTTCGCCGCATCGATCACCGCGACGTCATGGTGAACGCGTATCTCGGCAGCGAGATCGAGGGTGGGCCGGCGAATCTGTTCCTGCGGATCCTGGGCGATCCGATTCGATGGACGCCGCTGATCGGACCACGAAGCCCGGGCACGGTTCGCGTCGGCGAGGATGGCCTCGTGATCGAAGGCGAGTGGCAGGGGCTTCGCGTCTGCGTCTCGCTCGTCCTCGCTGCGTCGGCTCCCGCGTGGTTCTGGCACGTCGCGCTCGAGAACGCAGGCGACGATGCGAAGACAGTCGACCTCGTCCACGCCCAGGATCTCGCGCTGAGTGACTACGGCGGCGTACGGCTGAACGAATACTACGTCAGCCAGTACGTCGACCACGCGCCGCTCGCGCATCCCGAGCGCGGCGTCGTGCTCGCGGCGCGGCAGAACCTCTCGATTGGCGGGCGTCATCCGTGGCTCGCGATCGGCTCGCTCGGTCGCGCTACGAGCTTCTGCACCGACGCGATGCAGCTCCAGGGCCTCGTGGCCCGCGCGGGCGGCGCGCCGCCCGCGCTCCAGACGCGGCGGCTTCCTGGCGTGCGCCTCCAGCACGAGCACGCAATGGCCGTGCTGCAGGAAGAGCCGGTCCGACTGTCTCCCGGCGCGCGGGCCACGCGCGGCTTCTTCGCCTGGCTCGAGCCCGACCACCCGGCTGCCAGCTCCGAGGCCGATCTCGCCGTCGTCGCGCGCGCGCTGGCGCTCCCTGAGGCGTCGCCTCCCGGGGCGCGACCGCGTGCGCGCGGGGCTGCGCCGGGTTCGACACTCTTCAGCGATGCCCCGCTTCTCGTCGCGACCGATCTCGGTGCGTCCGAGATCTGCGCATGCTTCGGCGAACTGCGCCGGGCAGAGGAGCGTGACGGGGAGCGGCTGCTCTCCTTCTTCACGCAGAGCGACGCGCACGTGGTGCTCGCCCCGAAGGAGCGTGCGACCCTGCGGCCACACGGACAGATCCTTCGCACGGGAGACCGGCTCGCCCCGGACGAGGCGTCGCTCACCACCACCGTGTGGATGGACGGCGTCTTCCACTCGATGGTGACACAGGGTCACGTCAGCATCGGTCGTCTGCTCTCGACGACACACGCTTACCTCGGCCTCTTCCGATCGCACGGCCAGCGCATCTTCGTCGAGCTCGACGGCGCGTGGCGGCAGCTCGGCGTTCCATCGGCCTTCGAGATGACGCTGGACGGCGCGCGCTGGATCTACGTGCACGCGGGCGGCCGGATCGAGGTGCGCAGCCGCGCGCCGCTGGATCGCCACGAGCTCTGGCTCGAGGTTCGCGTTCTCGAAGGCCCTGCGTGCCGCTTCCTGCTCTCGCACCACGTCGCCGTGAACGGTGACGACGGAGTCGATTCGGTCCCCGTTCGCTGGCGGCGCGATGCGCAGGGCATCGCGATCGACCTGCTGCCCGACACCGATCTCGGCCGGCGCTTTCCGGGCGGCGGGTTCCGGATCGATCCGACGCCGCAGACTCCGATCGAGCGCGCGGGCGGCGACGAGCTGCTCTTTCTCGACGGCCGCTCGCGCCGGCAGCCCTTCGTCGTGCTCGTGACCTCGGCGACCGTCAGCGTCGGCCTGCGCATCACCGGGCAGCTCACCGCTCCGCCCCCGAACGCCGGGCCGGACCCTGCGGAGACGGGCCTGCCGGGCGCCGCGTCCGAGTCTGCGTGGACCGTTGCGCCGGCGTCGCAGCGCTTCTGGAAGGCGATGACCGGCGCGCTCTCGCTGCACGCGCCGGCGTGCACGGACGCCGAGCGACTGGAGACGGTGCTGCCGTGGCTCGCTCACGATGCGTGGATCCATCACCTCGCGCCGCGGGGGCTCGAGCAGTACTCGGGAGGCGGCTGGGGCACGCGGGACGTGTGTCAGGGCCCCGTCGAGCTGCTGCTCTCGGTCGGGCGAGCCGAGCCGATCCGCGAGCTGCTGCGCTGCGTCTTTTGCAACCAGAACGAGGACGGCGACTGGCCGCAGTGGTTCATGTTCTTCGACCGCGAGCGCAACATTCGCCCGGGCGACTCGCACGGAGACATCGTCTTCTGGCCGCTCCTCGCGCTCGCGCAGTATCTCCTGGCTTCGGACGACGCTGCACTCCTCGACGAGGATCTTCCGTTCTTCCACCCCGAAGGCGAAGCGCGGGCCGAGCGCGCGACGCTGATCGGCCACGTCGAGCGCGCGCTCGCGCTCATCGAGCGCCGCGTGATTCCAGGGACGCGTCTCGCGGTCTACGGCAACGGCGACTGGAACGACGCCCTGCAGCTCGTCGATCGACCGCTCGCCGAGCGTGTCTCGAGCGCGTGGACCGTGACGCTCCAGCACCAGACGCTCGCGACGCTCGCGGCGGCGCTGCGAAGTGCGGGCCGAAGCGCGCTCGCGACGCGCCTCGACGTCGCACTCGCAGAGATTGCGCGCGACTTCGAGCGCCTGCTCGTGGTGGACGGCATCGTCGCCGGCCTCACCGTGTTCCGCGAGGACGGAAGCGCCGAGCACTGGCTGCACCCGAGCGACGCGACCACTGGCATCCACTACAGCCTGCTGCCCATGGTTCACGCGATCCTCGCGAATCTCTTCACGGCCGAGCAGGCGGCGGCGCACCGCGACCTCATTCGGCGCCACCTCCTCGCCGCCGACGGCGCGCGCCTCTTCGATCGTCCGATCGCGTACCGCGGCGGTGTGCAGACACGGTTTCAGCGCGCCGAGACGAGTAGCTTCTTCGGGCGCGAGATCGGTCTGCTCTACACGCACGCCCACCTTCGCTATGCGGAGGCGATGGCACATCTCGGCGAGGCCGATGCGTTCTTCCTCGCGCTGCGACAGGCAAACCCCGTCGGGCTGCGCGAGGCCGTGCCGAGCGCGCGGCTGCGACAGGCCAATTGCTACACGTCGAGCTCCGACGCCGTCTTCGCGGATCGCTTCGAGGCGTCGGCTCGCTACGACGCGGTGCGCACTGGAGCCGTTGCGGTCGAGGGAGGATGGCGCGTCTATTCGAGCGGTGCGGGGATCTTCGTGCGCCTCGTTCGTGAGCGGCTTCTCGGCCTGCGACTGCGGCGTGCGTCGCTCGGCGTCGATCCCGTACTCCCGCGCGCGCTCGATGGCCTGCGCGCCGTGACCGACCTCGAGGGTAACCGTGTTGCGGTGCACTACCGCGCGGGCACGCGCGGCTTTGGCCCGCGGTCGATCGTTCTGAACGGTGTGCCGCTGCCGTTCGCGCGCGAGCCGAACCCGTATCGCGAGGGCGGTGGGGTCGTCGCGATGGACGAGGTTCGCACGCGGCTGCGCGAGGGCGCCAACGAGCTGCGAATCGAGGTCGGCTGACGCGGCTTCGAGAAGCCCGGCGCGGCATCACCGAGGAGGATCGACCGCGTGGACGCTGACCCGATCGGGCAGAACCCCTTCTGCAGGAGCGTGCCGGAGGCTCGTTCGCCTCACGCTAGCCTGTCGATAGAACGAAGAGGTCGGACACACGGCCCGGCATCGATGCGAGAGGCGCTGAGCGCCGTCTCTCGCTCGCGATGGTTCGAAGAGCCCCCGCGCGTTGGAGACCCAGATGTCGACCGAGCTTCTCGACGACTTCCGTGATCCGTCGGACTGGGGCGCGGTGGCGTCGGGCGAGGCCAGGCTCGTGCTCGCGCAGGACGCGGGCCCGGGCGGCTCGTCGCTGCGGCTCGACTTCGACTTCGCGGGCGGCGGCGGGTTCGTCGTTGCGAGCAAACGCTTCGCGCGGCGGATGCCGCCGGTGTGGGCGCTCGCACTTCGCGTTCGTGGCGTGGCGCCGGCCAACAAGATCGAGATCAAGCTCGCGGATCCTTCGGGCCGCAGTGTCTGGTGGTGGCGTCGCGACGCGTTCGAGATGCCGGCCGACTGGCAGCCGCTTCACATCCGCAGCAGCGAGGTCGAGTTCGCGTGGGGGCCTGCGGGCGGCGGCGCGATGCGTGAGCTCGGCTCGATCGAGTTCGCGATCGTCGCGGGGCCCGGCGGGCGCGGCTCGGTCTGGCTCGCCGATCTGCGTTTCGAGGACCTCTCGCTCGCGGGGCCGCCGCGGGTGTCGGCATCGACCGCAGCGGCGGGCTTCGAGCCCGAGCGCGTACTGGGAGGAGCCGGCGCGGCGGCGGGATGGCGCAGCGCCTCGGCCGCTTCGCCGCAGTGGATCGCGCTCGACTTCGGACGCGAGCACGAGTACGGCGGACTCATCGTCGACTGGGCGTCGCCCGGCGCTCCGCG
>JADLGR010000007.1 GCA_020849175.1 Deltaproteobacteria bacterium | reverse complement strand
GCGCCGTCGCAGCGGCACACGCCATCGTCACCATCACGCACGCTCTCGCGGAGGAGGTGCGCGCCCGGTTCTCGCCGCAGTGTCCGATCGACGTCATCCCGGACGCCGCCGATCCCGGTGTGTTCCGAGAGGTGACGGCGCCGGGGCCTGTTCGTGTCGTCTATCTCGGACAGCTCATGCCGTGGAAGGGCGTCGACGTGCTGCTGCACGCGCTCGCACGCACTCCGGATCTTTCCGCGCTAGTGATCGGCGGACGCGACGGAGCCGATCCACGCCGCGACGAGCTCCGGCGTCTGGCGCGAACGCTCGGGATCGAGCGGCGCGTCGAGTGGGCGGGCTGGCTGACGCCCGCCGAGGCGTGGACGAGGCTGCGGCGAGGCGACATAGGCGTGGTTCCGACCCGCGCCGGGGGGACTCAGGAGCTCTCGACCAGCCCGCTCAAGCTCTTCGAGTACCTCGCCTGCGGCCTTCCGGTCGTGGTGAGCGATCTTCCTGCGCTGCGCGAGATCGTACGCGACGGCGAGAACGGCCTGCTCTTCGCGGAGGGCGATCCGGATGCGCTCGCCGTGGCGCTGGCGCGCCTCGCCGCGAGCACGGTGCTGCGCGACCGCCTTGCCGCGGGCGCCGTCGCCGGCGCGACGCACCGCACGTGGGCGTCGCGCGCCGCTCGCATCGAGACCGTGATCGCCCGCGTGCTCGCCCGGCGCCGCCCGGCCGCGCACGGCCGCACGGGGGGACAGGGCGACGCTCAGGAGCCGATCAGATAGCCGGCGAGGCCGCCGCCGAGGATGAGAAACACCGGGTTGATGCGGACGGCGAGCAGAATCGCGGTGACGGCGGCCGCGATCGTCACGTCATCGGCCGAGTCGATGACCGTCCGCCCGAGCGCGAGCGTTCCCGCCAGCATGAGGCCGATCGTGACGGGAGCGAGACCTCGCTCGCAGGCCACCTTGAGGGGCGAGTCGGAGTAGCGGTCCCAGACCCGCGTCACGGCGTAGGCCAGCAGGCCCGCGGGCAGGAAGAACCCGACGAGCGCCGCCACCGCACCCGCGTAGCCCGCGACACGATGCCCGATCACACTCACCATCAGCATGTTCGGCCCCGGTGCGAGCTGACCGAGGCTGTAGATCCGGCCAAACTCGTCCGGTGTCAGCCAGTGGAAGCGATCCACGACGAGCGCCTTCATCTCGGGCAGGACGGCGGTACCGCCTCCGACTGCGAGGATCGACAGCAACGAGAAGACCGCGAGAACTTGCAGCGCGAGCATCAGGCGCCGCCCCTCTCGCCGCCGGCTCGCGGCCAGTAGAGCCAGACCGAGAAGGGTCCCACCGTCACGAGGACGATCACGAGCGAGAGGTGGAGGAAGCCGACGGCGGCGAACGTCACCGCCACGACCGCGAGCGAGCGAAGCCCGGCGAGCTGCCGGCGACCGATCTGCAGCGTGGTGGCGAGAGTCAGACCCACGGCCGCGGCCGCAACACCGGCGAGGACCGACGAGACATCCGGGAGATGCCGTTGGCTCTGCGCCAGCATCCCGAGCGCCATCACGACGATCGTGCCCGGGACGATCATCCCGAGCACCGCCGCGAGGGCTCCGCGCGCACCGCGTAGCCGCTCGCCCACATACACGCTCATGTTCGTGGCATTGAGGCCCGGGAGGATCTGCGCCAGCTCGAGCCCCGAGAGAAACCGCGCATCGTCGAGCCACCGCCGCCGTGCCACGAGTGCCTCGCGAAGGTACGCCACGACGCCACCGCCGAAGCTCGTCGCGCCGAGGAGCAGAAAGGCGACGAGGATGTCACCAGACGACGCGCGCCCCTGCGTCGCGACTGCGCCAGCGGATTCTGCGGCGTCCTGCGCCGACGGATCTCGACTCCCTGCCACGATACGAGCCTACCTCGTCGAGCCCGAAGCGGGCGCCGCGGCGCCAGACTCTCCGACCGGAGCGTTCCAGACCTCGATCGCCGGCGTCTCGCGCTCGGCCCCGAGCACGCAGAGCGTCGTCGTGCCGAGAACGAAGAGCCTTCCGTCCGCCGGCGGCAGCCCGAGCCAGCGCGCTGCGAGCACGCGGCCCATGTGTCCGTGCGAGAAGAGTGCGACGTTGCCGCCCGCGGCTCGCGCGCGGGCGAGTACGCGGTCGGCGCGCACGGCCACCTGCGCGGCGCTCTCGCCATTCGGGCACGGGTGCGTGAAGACCGTCCAGCCCGGGACGCGCTCGCGGATCTGCGCCGTCGTGAGACCCTCGTAGTCGCCATAGATCCACTCCGCGAGATCCGGGTCGATCTGCAGGCTCGCGCCGAGACCGGAGAGCTCGGCCGTCTCGGACGCGCGCCGTCTCGGGCTCGAGAGGACGAGCGCGAAGTGCTCGCGCGCGAGCACGCCCGCGAGCCGGCGCGCAGCCGCCCGGCCGTCGTCCGTCAACGGAACGTCGGTCACGCCGGTGTGCTGGCCGCTCACGCTCCACGGCGTCTGGCCGTGCCGGACGAGAAAGACGCGCGGCGCTGCGACACGGGTCATGGCTGGCGCTCCTCGCGGCTCACTTCTCCCCCGAACGCGCGGACGATCTCGCAGACCGCTTCCATTCGCCACACGATCGCGCCGGCTCGTGATGGCGGCGCGACCGCACCACCGGCCGCTGCGACGAAGTCGCGAACGAGAGCAGCGAGCGGATCGGCGAGCTCGACGCGCCGCCCGTCTGCTTCGAAGCCGAATGCGTAGTCTCCAGTCCGGATCGTCCTTCGCGCCTGGCGACCCTCGATCGTGAGCCACGCCTCGCGAGGCGGCCGACTGCGACCGACGAGCTCGACCTCCACCTCGACGTCACCACGGGGCGTGCACAGCACGAAGCGAACGCAGAGCGCTTCGGTCCTCGGATCTCTCGTCGAGAAGCCGACGTCCTCGATGCGGCCCGCGTTGGCGCCGCACAGGTGCTGGAGCACCGAGAGCGGATGCGAGAGCACGTCGACGAGCATGCGCGCTCCCGTGCTCGACGGCGAGAGCCGCATGCCGAAGCGGCGCGGCGGCCTTCCTGCAACCAGTGTTCCCGGATGCAGCGCCTCGAACGCCGTGAGGGTGTACGGCCACTGACAGTTCTCGGAGAGGACCCGCCGGCGTGCCGCGAACTCGTCGACCAGTCGCCGGGTGAGCTCTGCCGGATCGGCGACGTCCCAGACGAGTGGCTTCTCGCACAGCACGTGCAGTCCGGCCCCGAGCGCGGCTTCGAGGCATTCGGCATGCGCTCCGGCGGGAGTGAGGATCGCAAGGGCGTCGAGCGACTCGCTCGCCAGAAGCGCATCGACCCCGACGTGTCCGCGCGCGCCCGTGACTCCGACTCCTGCGAGCGCTCGATCGGCTGCTGCGACCGATTCGCGGGTCGTACACGAGAACGCGACGACGTCGGCGCCTGCCGCGCGCAGCTCGCGCGCGACGAATGGACCGAGGCCCTCGCGCGCACGCCGCGCACCAGCGATCCCCACGCGAATCGGTTTCATCGTTTCCGCACCGCCCGGTAGAGCGCCTCGACCTCGCTCGCGAGTCGCGCCGGCGAGAATCGCTCTCGCGCTTGCATCGCCGCCGTCTCGCCGAGCCGCTCCCGCAGCGCATCGAGGTGAAGCAGACGCAGCCACTCCCGGGCGAGGTCGTCGGGATCCTCGGAGGCGAGGACTCCGGTCTCTCCCTCCCGGACGATCTCGGGCAGCGCACCGCGACGTGTCGTCACGGCGGGTATCCCGCACGCCTGCGCCTCGAGAAGCGCGCGGCACGTGCCGTCCGAGCCGGGGACGAGGAACGTGAAGACGTCGATCGCCCGCAGCACCTCCGCGTAGTCGGCGTCTCGGTAGCCAGCGAAGATCACGCGATCCGCGATGCCGAGGCGCACAGCCGGCTCCTCGGCGACCGCACGGCGTCGCGTGCCGCGCCCGACGATCAGCAGCCGCGCGCGCGGCTCGGCTGCGAACAGACGAGCCGCTGCCGCGAGCAGGAGGTCGAAGCGGCGGTGGGGCTGGACGCGCGCCACGATGCCGACCACGCGATGCGCGGCTTCGAGCCCGAGCGACTCGCGCGTGCCGGGGGCGGCCGGCCTCGGAAAGAAGCGTACGGGGTCGACCGCGCCGAACACGCCGGCGACGGCGCGGCCTGCACGCAGACGCGCGCAGCGCGCCGCGCTCGCCGGCGAGACGCAGAGCAGGCCGTCCGTTCCCGGCCCGAAGAGCCAGCGGTTCCACGGCCGCGCGGGAATCGGCTCCGCGCGGCGGTACGACCGGACGAGAGAGATCCCACCGTGTCCGCGGCGCCCGGCCATCGCGCGCAGCGCGAGCAGATGGTCGCGCGTGTGCCACGTGTGGGCGATCTCGAAGCCGCCGTCCGTCAGCAGCGCGCGCAGTCGGCGCACGTCGCTTCGGTCGGCGAAGGGACGAAGCCCGCGCGCACGCTCGAGCACGATCTCGGGCGCAAGATCGGCCGCGCGCGCCTCGCTCGCGAGCGAGCGTCCCGCCTGCGGCGGCTCCGGGCAGGCGAGCGCGACGGCGTGGCCCGCCGCACGCTGCGCGAGGGCAAGCCGCAGCATCGGCTCCGCGGGCCCGGTCCATTTCCAGTCGCTCGTGACGTGCAGAATCTTCACGGCGCGGCGCGCGTCTTGCCCGCCGCCGGCTCCGCCGCCCTTCCACCGCGATCGATCTCCCACAGCTTCGCGTACTTGAGAAAGACGTGAAACGCGGTGGCCACCGCGATCACGAGGCCCGGAACGCCGTCGCGAAAGCCCTGCTTCAGCACGTAGGCGCGAAGAAAGCGGGCGGGAGGGCGCAGGCACAGGTCGCTCACGCGAGGTCGCCGGCCCGATGCGTGGAGCGCCGCGGCCTGTACGCGGCTGAACTCCTGGATGCGTTCGACCTGGTCCGCGAGATCGCGGTAGCTCCAGTGTCCGAGCTCGCCGGCCAGACGCTCCGTGCGACCGTCGAGCACGACACGTCCGTGCGGATTGACCCCCTGCCAGCGCCCGCGGCTGCGCCGGAACACGCGGAGCTGCCAGTCGGGAAAGAAGTCTCCGTGGCGGATCCAGCGACCGAGGTGATGGGTGAGGCGGTTCACGAAGAAGCCGTCCGCTCCGCGGCCGTCGTCCGCGAGCGCCGCGCGAACTGCCGCCGCGAGCTCCGGGAGCAGCGCCTCGTCCGCGTCGAGTGAGATCACCCAGTCGTGCTTCGCATGGGCGAGCGCGAAGTTCTTCTGCTCGACGTTGCCCGCGTACGCGTGCCGAATCACCCGTGCGCCGAGCTCGCGAGCGATCCGATCGGTTGCATCGTGGCTTCGCTCGTCGACCACGACCACGCGATCGTCCACCCACGCCACCGACTCGAGGCAGCGGCGGATGTTCCGCTCCTCGTTGCACGCGATGATGCAGGCGCTCGCCGGCGCGGACCCTGCGCTCAAGCCTTCACGCGCTCGACGGAGAGAACGCCCCGAATGCGCTCGATCTCCTTCATCACGGACCGCAGCGTTCGGACGTCCTTCACCCAAACGTCGAAGTTCGATACGGCCTTCTGATCCGGCGTGGTGTTGACGCGCGCCTCGTCGATGTTGAGACCCGCCGACGAGATGGACTTCGTCACCGCCGCGAGCAGACCGGGGCGATCGACCGAGGTGATCCGCACTTTGACGCGACGCGGGACGCTTGCCGCCTCGTCCCACTGAACGTCGATGCGGCGTTCGGGGTCGAGAGCGAAGACCTTCTCACACTCTTTCGAGTGAATCGTGACGCCGCGGCCGCGCGTCACGAAGCCCGCGATCTCGTCGCCAGGAAGAGGGCCGCAGCACCCGGCGAAGCGGACGAGGACGTCGCCCTGCCCGCTCACGCGAATCCCGCTCGATGCCGGCGCGGGTGTTCGTCCGAAAAGGCCGCGCCGCTTCGGCTTGGGAGGCGGCTCGCGGGGCGGCGCCGCCTCCGGCCGCAGCCGCCGCACGACCTCGGTGGCCGGCAGCGTTCCGTAGCCCACTGCCGAGAAGAGATCGTCGATCGTTCCGCCCACCTCGGCCCGAGCGACCTCGCCGAGCTCGCCGCTGTCGATCAGCTTCGGGAGCGAGAGCGAGGCCCGTCGCAGCTCGCGTTCGAGGATCTCGCGTCCGAGGTCGAGGCTGCGCTCCTTCTCGGCGGCACGAACGGCGTGGCGAATCCGGCCGCGCGCGCGGCCGGAGACCACGAACTCGAGCCAGTCCTTGCGCGGCACCTGCGACGAGCTGGTGAGGATCTGCACCGTATCGCCGTCGGAGAGCCGGTGGCGCAGCGGAACCAGCCTGCCGTTCACGCGCGCCCCCGCGCAGTGCGACCCGACCTCGCTGTGGATCGCGTAGGCCAGGTCGATCGGCGTCGCACCCTTGGGCAGGTTGATGACGTCGCCCTTCGGCGTGAAGACGAAGACCTCGTCCGGGAACAGGTCCACCTTCACCGTGTCGAGAAACTCGTGCGGGTCCGACAGATCGCGCTGCCATTCGAGGAGCTGGCGAAGCCATGCGAACTTCGCCGCGTCGGTCTCGTCTCCGGCGTGACCCTCTTTGTAGCTCCAGTGCGCCGCGATCCCGTACTCCGCGTCCTGGTGCATCTCGGCCGTTCGGATCTGAACCTCCATGCGCTCGCCGTAGGGGCCGATCACGGTCGTGTGGAGCGACTTGTATCCGTTCGGTTTCGCCAGCGCGACGTAGTCCTTGACGCGACCCGGGACCGGCGTCCACGTGCCGTGGACGATTCCGAGTGCCGCGTAGACCATCTCCGTCGGCCCATCCAGGATGATGCGAAACGCGATCACGTCATGGATCTGGTCGAGACCGACACCGCGGGCCTCCATCTTGGCGTGGACCGACGCGAGGTCCTTGAGCCGGCCGGTCACCTCGCACGACAGGCCCGCGGCAAGGAGCTTCTGCGAGAGCGCGCCGATCACGGCTTCGACGTACGCCTCGCGCTCGTTCCGGCTCGAGACGAGCTGCTCTTCGAGCTCTCGCGCGGCGTCGGGTTTGAGCGCCCGGAAGGCGAGGTCTTCGAGCTCCTGCTTCATCCAGTGGATGCCGAGCCGGTGTGCGAGCGGCGCGTAGATGTCGAGCGTCTCCTGCGCGATCCGCTGCCGGGCGTCCTCCTGCATGAAGGCGAGCGTTCGCATGTTGTGGAGGCGGTCGGCGAGCTTCACCAGCAGGATGCGGATGTCCTTCGACATCGCCAGCAGCATCTTCCGGAAGTTCTCCGCCTGACGCTCTCGCACGGACGTGAACTCGATGCGCGCGATCTTCGTCAGGCCGTCGACGAGGAAACCGACCTCGGGGCCGAACAGACGCTCGATTTCGGCCTGCGTCGTGAGCGTGTCTTCGACCGCGTCGTGGAGGAGCCCGACGGCGACGGTCACCTCGTCGAGACGCATGTCGGCCAGGATGCCGGCCACTTCGACCGGGTGGACGAGGTACGGCTCGCCGGAGAGCCGCGCCTGCCCCTCGTGGACCTTGGCCGAGAAGACGTAGGCCCGCTGCAGGAGCGAGAGATCGCTCGTCGGATTGACTTCGAGGACCTTGTCGGCGACGTCGTTGAATCGAGCCACGCGACGAATTTCCGATTGGGTTCAGGGCCTTGCAGGACCGTAGCCGAGCCGTGCGGCGGACACCAACACGCGCGGTCAGCGCGTGCCGAGCAGCGCCGCGATGCCGCCGATTCCCGCGAGCACGTGCGCGGGCCCGTAGCGCGCCTCGACCTCGTCCCGGCGCCCTGCCCGCTCGCAGCGAACGATGTCGAGCACGCGCCCGACGGCAGCGTCGATCTCGTCGTTCACGACCGCATAGTCGTAGCGAAGCACCTCGGGCAGCTCCTGCGCCGCCACTTCCAGCCGGCGCTCGATCACGTCCTCGCTCTCGGTCCCGCGGGCGCGAAGCCGGCGCTCGAGCTCGGCGCGACTCGGAGGCAGCAGGAAGACGAAGCGCGCCTCGGGAAGCCGCGATCGGAGCTGGCGCGCCCCCTGCACCTCGATCTCGAGCAGCAGGTCACGACCCGCGGCGAGCGGCGCCTCGACCGCCGCGCGGCTCGTCCCGTACAGGTTCCCGCGATACTCCGCGTGCTCGAGGAACGCCCCGTCGCGGACGAGGCGCTCGAACTGCTCGCGCGGAACGAAGTGGTAGTCGATGCCGTCCCGCTCTCCGGGCCGCGGGCTTCTCGTCGTGTGCGACACCGAGAGTCCGAGATCCGCGTCTTCCGACACCAGACGGTGACAGACGGTCGTCTTGCCCGTTCCCGACGGTGCGGAGACGACGAACGGAAGGCCCCGCCGCGCTCCGGTCACGGGCCTGCGTCCTGCGGCGCGCCGGGTCCGAGCCGGCCGGCGATCGTCTCCGGATTGAGCGCCGAGAGGATCACGTGATCGCTGTCGGTGACGAGGATCGACCGCGTACGACGTCCCTGCGTTGCGTCGACCAGCTTGCCACGCGCTCCCGCCTCTTCGCGCAGGCGCTTCATGGGAGACGACTGCGGCGAGACGATCGCGACGACGCGTGAGACCAGCAGGAAGTTTCCATAGCCCACATTGAGCAGCCGAAGCGCCGGCGCCGAACGGGCCGTGTCGCGGTCCAGCGCTCCGGGCTCGGCAGCCATCGCAGCCGAACGGCGCTCGGCGGGCGTGCGTACGCGCCGCGGCGGCGCGCCGGCGCCCTGCCCCTCATTCGACATTCAGCACCTGCTCGCGTAGTCGTTCGAGCTCGGTCTTGAGCTCGACGACCCGGTGCGCCACCGGCGCATCGGCTCCCTTCGATCCCACGGTGTTCGCCTCGCGCGAGAGCTCCTGGAGCAGGAACTCGAGGCGCCGGCCCGCCGGCTCGCCCGCGTCGCGTCCGTCGAGGATTGCCGTGAACTGCTCGACGTGGCTTCGCAGCCGAACGATCTCCTCGGTGACGTCGAGACGGTCGGCCGCCAGAACGATCTCGTGCGCGAGGCGCGCCTCGAGATCGAGGCCCGTGTCGCTCTGGAGCTGCTCGCTGCGCCGCCGCAGGCGCTCGCGGACCGCCGCCTGCACGACGTCCGCACGCTCTTCGAGCGCCGCGGCGAGCGCGAGGACGCGCGCGAGCCGGCTGCGGAGCTCGGCCTCGAGCGAGGCGCCTTCGGTCCGTCGCATGGCATCCGCCGCTTCGAGCGCCAGCCGCACCGCGGGAAGCAGCGCGCCTCGCAGGGCCTCGGGGGCGAGCTCCATCTCGACGACGCGTGCGACCGACGGCAGGGCGAGCAGCTCGGCCACGCCGAGGTTCTGCGGCAGGTCGTGATGCGCCGCGAGCTCGCGCGCGGCTGCAACGATCTGCGCCGCCGCGCCGAGGTCGAGATCGAGACGCGGAAGCGGGCTGGCGCCCGAGGAGAGCGTGACCGACACGTCGGCCTTCCCCCGCGCGAAGCTCTTCTGCACCAGCGCTCTCACGTCGGCCTCGACGAAGGTCAGCATCCGCGGTAGCCGAACCGACACATCGAGATGTCGCGAGTTGAGGCACCGGACCTCGACGTCGAAGCGAACCCCCTCGACCGCAAAGGGGGCGCGCCCGAACCCCGTCATGCTGCGAATCATGCACCCCTCCTGCGCGGCGACGCCGTCGCGCG
>JADLGR010000006.1 GCA_020849175.1 Deltaproteobacteria bacterium | reverse complement strand
GCGGTCCGTTTCCGTGGGGAGGCGACGCGCACACCGTCTCGCAGGCCTCCGTCGATCCGAGCGATCCGACGGGCGATCCGGTCTACATCGCGACGCTGCGCATGGTCGTCGATCTCGCGAATCCAGAGGGCGCGCGCTTCGTGCTCCCGGGCGGCCAGTCGGGCAACCCGTGCTCCCCGCACTACGACGACCTGCTGCCGCGCTGGCTCGCGGGCGGCGGCGTCGAGATCCCGTGGACCGACGGCCAGATCTCCTCGAGCACTGTGTGCGAGCTGCGGCTCGAGCCCGCGAACGGGACACCGCCGCCTCTCGGCACTCGGCGGGCCGACGCCGACGAGGGAATCGATGTCGGCGCGTGAGGGGGGGCTGACCTCGGCGGTCGCGCCGCTCTACGTCCTCTCGCTCCTCTCCGGTGTCGCCGCGCTCGGCTACCAGGTCTGCTGGTCGCGCCTGCTCGCCCTCACGTTCGGAAGCACCGTCGTGGCGGCGAGTGCGGTCGTCGCCGGGTTCATGGGTGGCATGGGCATCGGAGCGTGGCTCTATCGACGCGTCGAGGCGCCCGGGCTGGCGCCGCTGCGGCTCTACGGCTGGATCGAGGCCGGGATTGGCCTCACCGCATTCGGATCGACACTCGTGCTCGAGCGGCTGCCGGATCTCTTCGACGCCGGAAGCGGAGCTCTCTCGGCGTACGCGTTGCCAATCGGTCTGCAGTATGCGGCGGTCTTCGTGCTGCTGCTGCCTTCGACCGCGCTCATGGGGGCCACGTTCCCGGCGCTGAGCAGGGCCGCCATCGCAACCGCGCGCGACGTGGATCGGCACCTGGGAGCGATCTACGGGATCAATACCCTCGGCGCAGCGGCCGGTGCCCTCGTCGCCGGGTTCTACCTCGTGGAAGGGATCGGCGGGTTTCGCACGGTCGTCTGCGCCGTGGGGCTGAACCTGGCGGTCGCCGCACTGGCGCTCACCTTGCCCGGAGCCGCACGGACCCCTCACGATCGAGATCCGGAGCGGGACGTCTCCTCTACCGACCTGCCGACGTCGCTTCCGTTCTTCGTGAGCGGTGCCGTCCTGTTCGGATCCGGCGTGACGACGCTCGGCTACGAGATTCTGTGGTTTCGAGCGCTCCGCTATCTGTTCGGCAACAGCACGTACGCCCTCACGATGATGCTCGTGATCTTTCTCGTCGGGCTGGGAGCCGGCGGCCTGCTGCTCCGCTACGCCGTTCGGCGCCGTCGCCTCGAACGCGATCTCGCGTGGTGTCAGCTCCTGATCGGGGCTTCGGCACTGGCCGTGATCGGCATGGTCGCAGCTCTCGGGGGCAGCGACTTCTTCCGCCAGCACATCAGCATCTTCTCGACCGAGTTTCTCTCGCGTCCGTGGAGCCAGCGTGTGCTCACGACGGGAACGATCGCATTCGCGATGACGATCCCCGCCACCGTCCTCATGGGCCTCTCGTTTCCCCTGGCGAGTCGGCTGTTCCTCAGTGACGTGCGTCGCCTTGGCGCGCGTCTTGGCGGCGCGGTACTGCTCGCAAACCTCGGGAGCATCGGCGGTGCGGTCCTGGCCGCGCTCTGGCTCCTGCCGTCGCTCGGTACGATCTCGGGGACGAGCGCGCTCGCTGCCGTGAACCTGATGCTCGGCCTGCTCGTCCTCGCGTTCGTGCCCGCACCGCGGCGCTTCGCGCCGAGCCTCGTCCTGGTGGTCGCCGCTCTCGGGCTCTGGCAGGTGCTGCCCCGCCGAATCGACTTCGGAGGCGGGCGGACGGGCTCGGCGAGCTGGCGACTCGTCTTCGAGGAGGAAGGAGATCTGGCGACCGTTCAGGTCCGAGAGGAGGCCGGCCACCCCGGAGGCCTCCAGATGTCGATCGACGGCACGATCATCGGCGTCAGTCGCGGAGGCTTCTATCCCATCTACAGCAAGCAGGTCCTCCTGGCGCACCTTCCCTTCACGATCGACACGCGGATCCGACGCGTCCTCAACATCGGGCTGGGGTCGGCCTCGACGCTCGAGGCGCTCGTCTCGCACGACGGACTCGAAAAGGTCGACTCGGTGGAGATCAACCAGAGCGTGGTTCGTGCGAGCAGGCTGTTTCCGGAGAGCGCAGCGCTGGCCGATCGGCGTTCGGAGGTCTTCGTCGACGACGTCCTCCACTTCCTCCGCCGGGGAGGCGAGCCGTACGACCTGATCGTCTCGGACGGAAAGCAGAATCTCGACTTCTCGGGGAATGCAAAGCTTCTCTCGCTCGAGTTCTACCAGGCGGCGTTCCGGAGGCTCTCTGCGCACGGGATGCTCGTGCAGTGGATCCCTCTCGCGATTCTCGACTCCGATCTGAGGACGATCCTGCGAACGATCGCCGTCGTGTTCCCCGAGGTCGACGTGTTCTTCGACCTTCCGGGATCGGTCCTCATCGTTGCGTCTCGCGCGCCTCTCACAGGCAGGCCTCATGCGGTCGGTACGGGATTTCGCGGCGATCGAGTGGCCGCCGACATGGCGGCGCTCGGCATCCGGAGCCCGGAGGCGCTGCTCTCACGCTGGGTGGCGAGCCGTGGTGCGCTGCTGGAGGCCGCGGGCAGCGGGCCGATCAACCGTTGGGACGACATGCCGCTCGAGTTCTCGGCATACCGGTCGACCCTCGACGATCTGAACGCGTCCACAGCGAAGAATCTGCGCCTGCTCCTCGCCGCCGAGAAGCAGAGCGCGAGCACGGCGAGCAGCGGGCTGATCTCGTCCGAGACGCCGAGCGTGCGCTCGAGCCGGCTTCTTCGTGAGGCGCTGCTTCGCAATCAGACGGGAGACCTTCGTGGTGCGGTCGAGGTCGCCCGGCGTGCGCTCGCCCTCGATCCAGGGGACCGCGCGGCCGCCATCGCACTCGAGAACTTCGAACGGTCGGCAGGGTTCGCGCGGTAGCCTCGATCGGTGCGTCTCGCGAGCCTTGCGCTCACCCGCGCTCGACTTGCGCACTCCCGACGACCGCCGTCGCGCGCACCTCGACGCGCAGCGGCGGAAGCACCAGCGCGGAGGTGCCGACCGCGGTCCAGGCGGGATAGCTCTCCGGGAAGAACTCGTCCTTCACCTTGCCAAAGGCCGGCGTCTCGCTCATGTCGACGTGGAACGTCGTCAACTCGACCACGTCGGCGAGGCTCGCGCCGGCGGCCTCGAGGACCCGCCGCAGGTTGCCGAGCGCAACGCGCGCCTGGGCCTCGACCCCCTCTGCGACGCCCTTCTCGTCCATGCCCACCTGACCCGAGACCCAGATCGTGTCGCCGACCCGCACGGCCTGCGAGAAGTGCCAGTGCTGGTAGACGAGCTCGGTGCCGGGGGGATTGATCAGTTGGCGCTTCATGGGATGGACCTCCGGCCGCCGAGCCTATCACGACCGGGCCCCGGGCCTTGACGAAGCCAGAGTCCTCGTATAACTATACTGACATGTCAGTTCTATTTAGGTCGTGGCTATCCCCGAAGGGAGCCCTGCAATGCGCGTGAGATCTCCCGAGCGACGCGCGCAGATCCTCGAGACGGCCGTCAAGACCTTCGCCCGGCTGGGATACGAGCGGGCCAGCATCGCGGAGGTCTGCGCCGACGCGGGGATCGCACGCGGGACGCTCTACCAGTACTTCGCCGACAAGCAGGCGCTCTTTCGCGAGGTGCTGCGCGCCTACGCGGGCAAGGTCGCGACGCACATGCAGCCGCTCGCGCCGGCGCAGATTCCGTCCGCTCCCGACCGCGAGGGCCTGCTCGACTTTCTCACCGAGCGGTTCGAGCGGATCTACTCCGTGATCCTCGACGAGCGGGAGATCTACACGATCTTGTTTCGGGAGGCGCTCGCCAAGAACGCAGACACGCGCGACGTCGTCGCCGAGATCCACGGCCGGCTCGTGTCACTGATGGTCGCCGAGATGGAGATGGGGCGACGACTCGGCCTCGTACGTGTCGAGGAGTCCGCGTTCGCCGCCGAGTTCCTGATCGGCGGGATCTTTCACACGGCGCTCGTGTGCATCGTCGACGCGCCCGTCCCGCAGCCGCCGCGTCTTCTCGCCGAGAAGAGCGCGCGCTTCGTCGTGGGGGCCCTCTCGGCCCCGCGGCCCTGAGGCGCGCCCGGGCTGGCGATCGACCTGCTTCGACCGAGGAGAACATCATGCACGAGAAGATCCAGAAGCTCTGCGAGCGCCTCCCGGGCCTCGCCATCGATGCGAGCGACGCCGCCTGCGCTCCGTTCTTGCGCGATGCGAGCGGCCTCGAAGGCGAGCGGCCGCTGGCGGTCGTGCGGCCGAAGGACGCGGCCGACGTGAAGCCCCTCGTCGAGGCGGCGCGCGCGATCGGGATCGGCCTCGTACCCGTGAGCTCCGGCGGCGAGCACCACCGCGGCGACACGCTGTGCGCGCCGGAAACCGTCGTCGTCGACCTTCGCAGCCTCTCCCGCATCGTGCGCATCGATCGGCGAAACCGCGTCTTCCTCGCCGAGGCCGGAGTCACGTTCGCCGATCTCGTCCCCGCACTCGCTGCGAAGGGGCTTCGCCCGATGCTCCCGCTCGGCCCGCGGCCCGAGAAGTCCGTGCTCGGCGCCTATCTCGAGCGTGAGCCGACGATCCATCCGCGCTTCCAGTGGGACATGAGCGACCCGCTGCTGTGTACGGAGGTGGTCTTCGGGACGGGAGAGCTGTTCCGCACGGGCTCGGCTGCGGGGCCCGGGACGCTCGAAGAGCAGTGGCTGGCGGGCGACGCGCAGAAGAATCCGATGGGCCCCGGGCAGTCGGATCTCGTGCGACTGCTGCAGGGCGCGCAGGGGACGATCGGCATCGTCACCTGGTGCTCGGCGAAGTGCGAGCTGCTCCCCGCGCGCGAGACCCTCCATCTCGCCGCGGCGCCATCTCTCGCGGCACTGGCTCCACTCGTTCGCCACCTGCTGCGGCGCGGGCACGCCGACGTCCTCTTCCTCGCCGATGCCCGCGCCCTCGCTGCGCTGCTCGCAGACGATCGCGAGGACTTCGTTCGTGCGCGAGCAGCGGCGGCGCCGTGGAATCTCGTGTTCAGCGTGAGCGATGGCGCGTGGTTCCCGGACGAGCGGCGCGCCTTCGTGATGCGGGAGCTGCGCGAGGCGCTCGCCGCGGCGGGGCTCGCCCCGGCGGCCGCCACGCCGTACGGGACGCTCGAGGATCTGCACACGCGCGTCACGCGCCCCGATCTCGGCCGCGGCCGCGCCTGGTGGAAGAAGGCGGGCCTCGCGGCAACGCGCGAGATCTTCTTCCAGACGACGCTCGACCGCGCCGAGCGGCTGCTCGCGGCTGCGGAGGACGTCCTTGCGACCTCGGGCATCTCGCGTGACGACGTGCTCACGACCGTGCAGCCGCAGCTCGGCGGCCGGGTCTGCCACGTCGAGATCGATCTCGCGTTCGACGAGGAGAACGCGGCGCGAGTCATGACCGCCTTCTCCGCGCTGGCGCGGGCGCTGAAGGCCGCGGGCGCGTTCTTCAGCCGGCCCTACGGCCCGCTCGTCGAGGTGGCGTTCGACGGCGCCTCGACGGCTCCGCTCGTGCCGCGCATCCAGCGCCTGTTCGACCCCGATCGGATCCTCTCACCCGGGCGCCTGCGCGTCCCGGAGCGCCTGCTCCAAGACGGAGGCCTGCATGCTGTCCAGTGACTTCCAGAGCCTCGAAGCCCTGCGCCCGTTCGCGTCGAAGTGTCCGCGCTGCTCGCTGTGCAAGTTCCCGCCGCTCGTGCGCGTCGAGTCCGCAGCGCACAGCGGCATCTGTCCGAGCTACGAGGAGTTCAAGGTCCACGCCAGCTCGGGCGGCGGAATGCTCGTGATGGCAATGAGCCTCCTCGACGGTCGCAGCGAGCCGACCGACACCGTGCGCCGGATCGCCTTCGGCTGTCATGCGTGCGGCGGCTGCGACGTTGCGTGCAAGTTCAGCGCCGACATCGAGGTGCAGGAGACGATCCTCCAGCTTCGCGCGAAGCTCTTCGTCGAGCGCGGGCCGCTCCCGGGCCACGACGCGGTGCTCGCGTCGCTCGCGCGCCGCGGACATCCGCTGCCCGCGCACGACACGGACCTCGCGGCCGCTCTCGCGGCGCTGGATCTCTCGTCACGCGACGGCGCGAGCGTGCTGCTCTGGATCGGGCCGCACCATGCGCTCGACCCGCACCGCACGAAGACGCTCCGGCGTGCGCTCTCGCTCCTCGACCGTGCCGGCGTCGCGTGGACGACGCTCGGCGACCGCGAGCCGTACACCGGTCGCGCGGCGCTCGAGATCGGCGACCGCGCTTCGTTCCGAGCCTTCGCCGAGCGCGCCGCGCGCGCGATCGAGGGCTCCGGCGCGAAGCGCGTCGTCTGCCTCTCGGCGGAGGACTACGCCACGCTGCGCGCCGACGTCCCGCGCGTGGCGGCCGTGCGGGCGCGCGTCTCGCACGTGGTCGAGCTGTACGACGAGCTGCTCGCGAAGCGCCGGCTCACGCCGCAGGCGCGCATCGCCAGAGCTGTGACGTGGCACGACACGAGCTACCTCGGACGGCTCTCCGAGCCCTTCGTCCCGTGGCGCGGCGTTGCCCGAAAGATCGAGGGCCAGATCGAGATCTACGACCCCCCGCGGCCCGTTCGCAGCGGTGGCGGCGGCTGCTACGAGCCGCCGCGGCGCGTGCTCGGCAGGATCCCGGGCCTCGTGCTGCGCGAGATGCCGAGGCGCCGCGAGTATGCGTTCGACAGCGGCGAGAGCGGGCAGGCCGCTGCCGTGCTGCCGGACTTCGCGCGCGCCAGCGCGCGGCGGCGCGCCGAGGAGGCGCGCAGCACGGGTGTGGAGCTGCTCGTCACGGAATGCCCGCAGAGCCTCGCCCTGCTCGAGTCGGCCTGCTCCGAAGGCGGATCCGGCCTGCGTGCGACGAGCCTGACGGACCTGCTCGCGATGAGCGTCGAAGGAGACCTGTCATGACGTTCCTCCCCGAGACCGGCGCCGGCCCCCGGCGCAGCCAGAGCGAGCTCGAGAAGCTCCGCGAGGCACTCTTTCCGGCGCTGATCGACGCGCTCGGCGAGCCGTGGGTCCACACCGATCCGGCCGTGCTCGACACGTACGCGTGGCAGTACATCGCCGAGGCGGTGACGGGCTCGAACTACATGCCACGCCCGCTCGTCGTCGTGCTTCCGGCGAACACGCAGGAGGTCGCGGCCGTGGTTCGCCTGTGCAACCGCTTCGGCGTCCAGTACAAGGCGATGAGCAC
Source organism: Deltaproteobacteria bacterium (assembly GCA_020849175.1). Taxonomy (GTDB): domain Bacteria; phylum Myxococcota_A; class UBA9160; order UBA9160; family UBA9160; genus MYXO. The sequence goes on along the minus strand of JADLGR010000006.1, from coordinate 100 downwards.
CGGCTTTGGCATGTGGAACGCGTCGACCGTTCCGGACAATCTGGTTCAGATCGACCTGCGCCGGCTCGATCGCATCCTGCGCATCGACGCCGACAACATG
>JADLGR010000005.1 GCA_020849175.1 Deltaproteobacteria bacterium | reverse complement strand
GGCGCCGGTTCGCTCCGCGTAGCGGTCGACTTCGATGAGCGAGAGGAAGTCATCGCGGTCCACGGTGTTGTAGATCGGGTCGTGGGTGATGTGCGTCTCGGGCATGCCGTCTCCTTCAGGGGGTGGTGGCGGGCTGCGTGCCCGCGAGCTGGATTCGGGTGAGCGTGTCGATCACGACGGCGCGTGGCGCGCGCGCGGGGTCTTCCGACCACCAGGCGATGACGCGCGCCCACATGCCGACGAGGGCTTGCGCGAGCACTGCGGCGTCGAGATCGGAGTGTGCGGAGCCCCGGCTCTGGCGCTCGCGCCGGCCGGCTGCGATCGCCGTGGCGAGCTCGTCGAGGACCCCGGCGCTCACGACGGCGGCGTCGGCGTCGGCGCTGAACAGGATGCGGACGAGGTCGCGCTCCTCCTCCGCGAAGTCGATCATCGCGGCGGCGTGGGCGCGCACGGAGTCGGGAAGGTCTCGTGCCTCGGCGACCGACTTTGCGAGGCGCTCGCGAAGGGCGGTGATGCTCTCGACGACGATCTCGTGGAAGAGGGCGCGCTTGTCGGGAAAGTGCAGGTAGAACGTGCCGGCGGCGAAGCCGGCGCCGTGGGCAATGTCGTGCGTCGTCACGCCGCGAAGACCGCGGTCCGCGAAGAGCGCTCGGGCGCTCTCGATCAGACGGCCGCGGGTGGCCGCGCGGGTGCGCGCGGCCACCGCCTCACGAGAGTCGACGTGTTCGCTGCTGACAGACATGTCAGCAGCGAACGATAGCGTCAGACCGGTGGCTGGCCAGAGGGGGGGCCTCCGGCGAGGCGGCCGATCCGCGTCCCGAGCCGCAGCGCGGTGCCGGGCGGCCGGACCTCGAGCGTCCCTGCGCCCGGTGGCAGGAGGAGCACGAGGGTCGAGCCGAACTCGAAGCGCCCCCATTCCTCTCCCCGGGCGTAGCGGGCGCCCGTCTTCCCGTAGGTGCGGTCGGTGCGGACCGCACCGCGCACGTTGGTCGTGAGCTCATCGAAGAGAACCCGCACTCGACCCACCATGGTCGCCCCGACGGCGACGACGCACAGCGATCCGCTTCCCGGAGGCCCCACTTCGAAGAAGGCGCAGACCCGCTCGTTCTGTGCGAAGAGGCTGTCCACGCCCTCGAGCCCGAGACGGTTGACGGGAAAGAGCGTCCCCGGCAGGGAGCGCGCCGATTCGATGCGGACGGCGCACGGCGCATGGAAGCGGTGGTAGTCGCGCGGAGAGAGATAGAAGGTCGCGTAGCAGCCTCCCTCGAAGGCTGCGGCGTCGCTGGCCTCGCCGAGGAGCGCAGCGAGCGAGTACGGGCGGCCCTTGAGCTGGAGCAGCGTTCCCTGCGTAATCACGCCCGATTCGCCCCAGCTTCCGTCGCAGGGCGCAACGATCGCATCCGCAGCCGAGTCGATCGGCCGCGCGTCCTCGCGCAGCGCGCGCGTAAAGAAGGCCTGGAGCGAGTCGAAGGACCCGAGCGGATCGCGCACCTCGGAGAAGTCGACGCCGACTGCGCGGCCGAACGCGCGACACGCGGGCGCCCGCAGGGGTGCGGGCAGGCGGATCTGCGCAACGCGGCCCGCGGCTCGTGAGAGCGCGCTGCGCGGGAGGAGGCGCAGTGCCGGGACCGTGAGGCGCCGGAAGAGCGAACGCGACATGAGATCTCCACACGGGGCAGGGCGCGCAGCCTAGCTCACGGTCTTGCGCGAGTAGATTGTTCTCGTCGGCCCGCTCGCTTGTGATAGATTTCGATTGCGGGCCGCTTGCCGCCTGCACCGAGAGTGCTCCCGGGCCGGCCCAGGGGCGTTCCGGCGCGAGCACGCCGAGCAAACGCCGAGTCTTCCCCGCGAGTCCGACGATCGTCTGGGCAACGGGGCGGGCGGGATCCGCGCGAGCGCAAAGAAGAGGCAAGCAGCGCCCCGGGGCGAACCAGCCCCGGGGCGTTTGCGCGAGAGGTCTCGGAAACGCTCGTGCCCGAGCCGAAGCGAGGAGGGATCGTGCGCAGTCGGGGCCACTCGTTCGCGGCTGCGGTGTGCGTGGCGCTCGTGTTCGCAGCGCTGCCGGCAGGAGCCTTCGACTGGACCCCGTTCGAGCAGGAGAGCACGATCCGAATCCTCACCCACGACGAGGACGGCGAGCTTCGCGACACGAAGGTCTGGACGGTCGTGGTGGGCGACGCGGGCTACGTCCGCACGAACGCCTCGACCTGGCTCGAGAACATCCAGCGCAATCCCGAGATCCAGGTCCACGTGAGAGGCTACGAGTACCTCATGCGAGCCGAGCAGGTGCGCGATGCCGGGCTGCGTGACCGCGTCGAGGAGGCGTACAAGGAGAAGTACGGACTGATCCAGCGGACGATGAGCCTGCTGCGCCTGCGAGAGCCAACGGTCCTGCGCCTGGTTCCGCGAACCGGGGCGGCGGAGCGCTGATCCTCCTACGACCGCAGGCCGGGCGCTGCACTGCAGCGCAGGCGCTGCACGCACCCGTGACCGCGGGGCGCGAATGCGCTTGCTTTTCCGGGGTCCGCCGCTGGCACGGCGCTTGCTCCTTCAGGTGGCATGAGCTGCCACAGCGCAAGGATTCGGAGAGCGATGGTCTCCTCCGCTCCTCGCCGGGCGGAGTCGCCGTCGCTTCTGGAGACCCTGTTCATGGGCGTCGGACCGAACGCAAGAGGATCGCAAGGCGGTCGCGAGCTGCCGAGCGCAGACGACCTCGCCGCGCGCGAGCGTGAGCGCCGGCCGCATGGCGGTTCGGTGCGCTCCGAACGCGAGCGTGCGGCACGGCGCGGCCGAACCGAACGCGCGCCGAGCGCCGAGGAGGAGGCCTATCGCGCGGCGAGGCGCCTCGCGAACCGCAAGATCGGCTTCCTGTTCCACTTCGTTCCGTATGCCAGCACGGTGCTCTTCCTGCTCATGGTCGCGGGCTTCCGCGCCGCCTTCGTCGTGGCGCTCGCCTGGGGCATCGGCGTCGCGTGTCACGCGTTCGCCGTCGTCGCACCCACACTTCGAAAGCGCATGATCGACGCCGAGGTGGCGCGCCAGCTCCAGGGATCGATGCGCGAGGAGCGCAGGAGCATCGCGCACGAGCACGTTCGCGAGCTCGAACAGCTCTCGGCATCGATCGCGCACGAGATTCGAAACCCGATCACGGCGGCGAAGAGCCTCGTCCAGCAGCTCGGCGAGGATTCGGGCTCTCCCGAGAACGTGGAGTACGCGCGCGTCGCGCTCGAGGAGCTCGACCGAGTCGAACGCTCGATCTCGCATCTGCTGCGCTATGCCCGCGAGGAGGATCTGCGTCCGGTCGACGTGGATCTGTGCGAGATCGTCGAGTCGGCGCTCGAGACGCTTCGTGAGCGCGCCTCGCGGCTCGGCATCGTGATCGAGCGTGATCTTCCGGTCGGTGTCACGCTGCGGGCAGATCCCGAGCGACTGCGCCGTGTCGTCATCAATCTGGTCGGCAACGCTCTCGACGCCCTCGAAGAGTCGCGGCCGGACCTGCCGCGCGTGAGCCTCACGGCGGGAGAGAATCTCGCCGCCACCGAGGTCTGGCTCCGTGTACGCGACAACGGCCCCGGCATGGATGGGGCGATGCGCGAGCGCGCCTTCCAGCCGTTCCAAACCTCGAAGAGCCAGGGCACCGGACTCGGGCTCCCGATCGTTCGCAAGCTGGTCGAGGCGCATGGTGGCACGATCGAGCTGCACAGCGCCGAAGGCGTCGGCACCGAGTTCCTCGTCGTCCTGCCGCGCCGCGGTCCCGACGCCGCGCCCGCGGCGCAGGCGGAGAGCTGACGTGGCGCGCCTGCTCGTCGTCGAGGACGAGCGTGCGATCCAGCTCGCGCTCTCGGGGCTCCTGCGCCGCGACGGACACGAGGTCGGGCTCGCGGGGAGCGGGGAGGAGGCGATCGAGCGGATCCACGCCGAGCCCTGGGACCTCGTGCTGACCGATCTCTCGCTCGGACGTGGCCCGAGCGGCATGGACGTTCTGCGGGCCGCGAAGACGCTGCGCGCGGAGACCGCGGTGGTGATGATCACCGCTCACGGGTCCGAGAAGCACGCGGTGGAGGCGATGAAGGCGGGCGCCGAGGACTACGTGCCCAAGCCTTTCGACAACGACGAGCTGCGGCTCGTCGTGCAGCGCGCGCTCGAGCGGACACGGCTCTCCCGCGAGAATCGGATGCTGCTCGAACGCATCGGCCGCGACGTGGGCTTCGAGAACCTGATCGGCTCGGGCCCGGCGATGCGGAAGGTCTTCGAGACGATCCAGAAGCTCGCCGAGACCGATCTCACGGTGCTCGTTCGCGGAGAGAGCGGGACGGGCAAAGAGCTCGTCGCGCAGGCGCTGCATCACCGCAGCTCGCGTGGGGCGAGGCCGTTCGTCGCGGTGAACTGCGCAGCGATCAGTCGCGACCTGGTCGAGAGCGAGCTCTTCGGTCACGAGAAGGGCGCCTTCACGGGCGCCGACGCGCGGCGAATCGGTCGCTTCGAGGCCGCAGACGGCGGCACGATCTTCCTCGACGAGATCGGCGACATGCCGCTCGAGACGCAGGCGAAGGTGCTGCGTGTGCTTCAAGAGCGTTCGCTCGAGCGCGTTGGCGGCGCGAAGGCGATCGAGGTGAACGTGCGCGTCGTCGCGGCGACGCATCGCGACCTCGAGGCCGAGGTGCGCCGCGATCGCTTCCGTGAGGATCTCTACTACCGTCTTCGAGTCGTCGAGATTGCGCTTCCGCCGCTTCGCCAGCGGCCCGAGGACGTCGCGCCGCTGGTCGAGCGGTTCCTCGACCAGCTCGCCGTGCGACTCGGGCGCGATCGGCGTCGAATCGGCGCTGCGGCGCTGGCAAGGCTCGCGCGCCACGCATGGCCCGGCAACGTTCGCGAGCTGCGCAACGTGATCGAGCAGGCCGCGGTGCTCGCGCCCGGCGAGCAGATCGAGGAGGCGGACCTGCGGCTCGGCGAAGCATCGCCGGCGGCCGAGCGCGGGACGTTCGCACCGGACGAGAGCTTCGCGGAGGCGAAGCGGCGCGCGACCGACACGTTCGAGCGTACATACCTGCTCCGCGCGTTGCGAGCGCACGGCGGCAACGTCTCGCGCACGGCCGAAGCGATCGGCATGGTGCGCCAGAGCCTGCAGCAGAAGATCCGCGAGCTCGGCCTTCGAACGGAGGACTGGAGCGGCGGCGAGCCAGGGGAGGACTGACCATGCGAAGCGCGCGACACGGGGGACTTCTGGCCCGACTTCGGAGTCTCGTGACCGGGGTCTTCTCCCTCTGGGTTCGCGATCGCGAGAGTGGACACCCCGAAGCCGTCTACGTACAGGCGATCGAAGAGCGGCGGCGACAGTACGGCGAGCTCAAGCAAGCCGTGGCGGGCATCCTGTACCTCCGCAACCGGCTGGAGGGCGAGATTCGCGAGCGGCGCGCCGAGCTCGCGCGGCTCTCGGCCGACGTCGCGCGGGCGGTCGGTCGCGCCGACGACGCGGGAGCGCTCGCGCTGATCGCGCACAAGCAGGCGCTGGTCGAGGATCTCGAGCGAAGCGAGCAGGAGCTCGAAGCGATGCAGGGTGAGACGGAGGTGGCGAAGGAGAATCTCGTGCGGTTCCGCGACGAGATCCGCGCGCTCGAGCGTGAGAAGGTACGCACGCTCGCGACGCTCGCCGGCGCAAAGGCGCGCCGGCGGATCCAGGAGGCCTTCGAGGGCCTCTCGGTAGAACACGAGATGCGCGCGCTCGACGGAGTGCGTGAGCACGTCGCGCGGCTGGTCGCGGAGGGCAGGCTGGTTCGCGAGATGGACGGTTCGGGCATCGAGCCGACGCTTCGCGACTATCGCGAGGAGGCGCGCCGCGAGGCCGCCCATCGCGAGCTCGATGAGATCAAGCGCCGACTTCGAGACCGCGGTGCGCTCCCGAAGGAAGTCGGGGTGGTTCCGGACCTCGCACAGGCCCGGGCGACGCTCTGAAGCGATCCGCGGGCCCAGGCGACACAACGGTGTGACGATGTCGGAAAGCTCTCGCGTACGCGAAGATGGGCCGCCGCACGGCACGGGCGCGGGGCGCGGCGGGGCTCGGCCCCGCGGCGACTCGACGAGCGCGCCGCGCGGTGAGATCCTCGGGCGGCCGCCGGCAACGGGTGCCCGCGGAGGGGCTGCGCGCGCGGAGACGTACCGACGTGGATGCCTTCGTCCGAACGATCGCGCAGCATCTCGACCGGGGTGAGCCGGCGGGCGAGACGCTCGCCCGCCTCGGCGTCGCCGACCCGGCGTACGATGCCGCTGCCATGGCCGACGCGGCCGCCGATCCGGCGCTCGCAGAGAGCCGGGAACGCTGGCTCCCGGAGCTGTTGCGGTCGGCGCGACCTGGATTCGGTGCGCGTGCGCTTCGAGACCTCGCACGCGAGCGGAGCGAAGAGGGGCTCCCGCCGCTCGACCTCGAACGGCTGCGCTGGCTCCCGCGGCTTCTCGGATCGAGCAACGTGCTGGCGCGAATGCTGGTGCGGGCGCCGCATCTCGCCGACGAGCTGCTCGGAGACCCTCCGCCGGCGCCGGGCTTCGTTCCCGAGGCGGCGTGGAGCTCGATCCGCGAGGCGAAGTACCGCGGCCTGCTGCGCATCGCGGCGCGCGATCTCGCCGGGAGGCCCGTCGCAGAAGGCCTGCGTGAGCTCTCCGATCTCGCCGACGCCTGCCTCGCGGCCGGCCTCGTCTGCGCGTCCGAGACGACGGGCAGCGAGCCGCCGAGCCTTCTCGCGCTGGGCAAGCTCGGCGGCCGGGAGCTCAACTTCTCGTCGGACGTCGATCTGCTCTTCGTCTACGACCCGGCGCCGGATTCCGAGGAGGGTACACGCGGAGCGCAGGTCGGGAAGCTGGTCCGCGTGTTGAAGGCCGGGCTCGAGAAGGCCGAGAGCGACGGCTTTGGCTATCGCGTCGACCTCGATCTTCGGCCCGACGGTGCGCAGGGTCCTCTCGCGAACACGGTCGACGCGGCGCTCGGCTACTACGAGGCGCTCGGTCACGACTGGGAGCGGCAGATGCTGATCCGCCTGCGTCCGATCGCAGGGCCGGTGGCCCCGGCGCGTGCGTTCGCCGAGGGCATCGTTCCATTCGTCTACCGGCGTCTCATCGATCCGTCGGTCCCGCGTGCCGTTCGCGCGATGAAGCTGCGGATCGAGGACGAACGGCGCAAGGCGGGACGTGATCTCGACCTCGAGCTCAAAGAAGGGCCCGGCGGGATCCGCGACGTCGAGTTCCTCGTGCAGGCGCTCCAGCTCTTCCACGGTGGCCGCCATCCCGCGATTCGAACCGGGAACGTGCTCGAGGCGCTCGCGCGGCTCGTGCGCGACGGGCTGCTCCCGGAGGCGGCCGGCGAGGATCTGCAGCGCGCCTACGGTTGGCTGCGGCGGGCCGAGCACGCGATCCAGATGGTCGAGGAGCGGCAGACGCAGCGTTTCCCGCGCGAGGCCGAGGACCAGATCGCGCTGGCCCGCCGCATGGGCTACGACGATCTCGAGGGAGAGCGGGCGCGCGCGCATCTGCTGGGCGACTGGGCCGCGTGCCGTGGTGTCGTTCGCCTGCACTTCGACGCACTCGTGCTCGGAGGCGAGACGTGACGTCCAGGCTCGAATCGCGACTTCTCGACGTGCTCGCGGCGTCGGGCCTGGCGCCGCGCGTGGCGCTCGTCGTCGATCCTTTCGTCGCAAGACGTGGCGGCGATGCGGCCGTCGACGCGCTCGACGGAGCGCGGCTGCTCGGGCTCGCGCTCGCGCTCGTGACGCAGCTCGAAGCCGCACGGCACCTCGCACACCGACCGTTGCTGCTCGAGCGCATCGCCGCGTCCGGGCCGGACTCGCTGCGCGCGCGAGGCGAAGAGCTGGCGGCGGCCGCCGCCGCGACGCCGCCGGATCTCGAAGGCGCGCTCGATGGCCTTCGCCTGCTTCGCCGCGACGAGACGCTCTACGCAGTCGCACTCGAGCTGGGCGGTCTCGCCACGTTCGGGGAGCTCTCCGATTTCCTCTCGCGCCTCGCCGAGGCGATCCTTCAGGAGACGCTGTTACGTGCGCAATCGAGCCTCGGCGAGCGGGCGGAAGGAGCCTCCCTGTCGGTCCTCGGGATGGGAAAGGTCGGAGGGCGGGAGTTCACGCTCCACTCGGATCTCGATCTCATCTTCCTGTGCGAGGGCGGCATCGATGCCGTGGCGCGCGCCTCGCGCGTCGCGCAGCGTCTGATCGCGTACCTCACGACGAGAACCGGTGCCGGGGTCGCGTACGCGGTCGACAGCCGCCTGCGGCCATCGGGGAGTCAGGGGGTCCTCGTAACGACGCTCGACTCGTTCGCGCGGTATCAACGTGAAGAGGCGCAGACGTGGGAGCATCTGGCGCTGATGCGCGCCCGCGTGATCGCCGGAGACGCCGCACGAACGCGCAGCGTCCTGTCTGCGGTGCAGGACGCGGTGGCGGGGCGCGGGGCGCCGTGGACCGAGGTTGCGGACATGCGGCGCAAGGTCGAGGAGCAGCGCGCCAACGACGACGGCGGGCGAATCGCCTTCAAGACGGGCGCGGGAGGCCTCATGGACGTCGACTTCCTCGCGTCGGGCGCGACGCTCGAGCGAGGGGCAAGCGCGCGGCGGCCCGAGATCCCGGGCAATGCGGCGCTGCTCCGCGCCGCGACCTCTGGCGCTGCGATCGAACGCCTGCTCGCGGCGTACGTGCGGCTTCGCCGTCTCGAGGCGTTCGCGCGCTGGGTGGCGGGGCGAGCGCTCGAGACGCTCGAGACGGCCAGCGAGAGCTTCCCGCTGGTCGAGGCGCTGGTCGCTCCGGGCGAGGCGTCGGGCGCCCTCGCCCGGAGCGCGCTGGGGGCGCGGCGCGAGATCCGCAGCGGCTTCGACGCAGTCGTCGAGGCGGGAACGATCGAGGCCTTGGGGGAGAGCGCCGAGGCAGGGGGCGGTGCGGCGCCGGGAAGCGGCGGGAGAGCGGGGTGAGCGAGGAGGACGACCTCTCGCTGCGGCGCGCCTTTCTCGGCCTTGGCGCCGAGGACGTGCGCGCGCTTCGCGCGTTGCGCCCGATGATCGAGCGCAACGCCGACGCGCTCGTGACGGAGTTCTACCAGCATCTCGAGGCGTTCCCGCAGACCCGCGCGCTGCTCGCGCGGCCGGGAGTGCGAGAGCGCCTGCTCGAGAAGCAGCGCGCGTACCTGCTGAGCCTGACCGACGATACGTCCGATCCGCGTTACGCCGAGGAGCGTCTTCGCATCGGAGTCACACACGAGCGCGTCGGGGTTGCGCCACGGTGGTACCTGGGGGCCTACGCGTTCTACTTCTCGATGCTGGTGCCGATGGTCTGCGAAGCCCATGCAGACGACCGAGCGGCCGCGGAGCGTGCGCTGGTCGCTCTCCAGCGCACGCTCATGCTCGATGCACAGCTCGCGATGGAGGCCTACATCGAGCGCGGCCGCCGTGACCTCGAGCTCATGAACCGACGACTCTCCGAGCACGGTCGCGACCTCGCACACGAGATCGAGGAGCAGCAGGTCGAGCTGCGCAAGACCACCCGCCGCGCACGCGCGGCCGAGCAGCTCGCTTCGGTCGCGACGCTGCTCTCGGGACTGGCGCACGAGATCGGGACGCCGATGAGCGTGATCCAGGGACACGCCGATCTGCTCGAGGCCTCGGCCACCGACGAACGCTCGCGATGGCGCCTCCAGACGATCCGCGAACAGATCGATCGCATCGCACGGATCATCCAGGCGCTGCTGTCGAGCGCGCGGCCCCGCGAGCTGGAGCGAACGCCCCTCGAGCTCGCGCCGCTGATCGAGAACACGCTGGCGTTCGTGGCCGAGAAGCTGCGCCGCCGCGGCATCGTGGCGCAGATGGACCTGCAGCCCGTGGCGAACGTCAGCGCCGACGCCGAGAAGCTCCAGCAGCTCTTCCTCAACCTGTTCCTGAACGCCGTCGAGGCCATGCCGACCGGGGGCGAGCTGCGGGTCGGCCTCGCGCCACTCGGCCGGGACGCCGTCGAGATCCGGATCGAGGACACGGGGGTCGGGATCGAGCCGCAAGCGCTGGCTCGGGTCTTCGAGCCGTTCTACTCCACCAAGCCGGCCGGGCAGGGGAGCGGCCTGGGTCTGGTCGTTGCGCACACGATCGTGCTCGAGCACGAAGGGAGCATCGACGCCACCAGCACCCTCGGGGTGGGGACAGAATTCCGAATCGTTCTTCCGACAGGAGCCCCTGCAGACGCGCCGTGAGTGTGTATTATAGCCTCAGATTGTGACAGGTGACCGCTCCTTGCCGCACGAGACTCCGCGAAATCGCAGCGGAGCTGGCATGACTTCTGCTTCTGCGAGGGGCAGGAGGTACCCCGTGCGCTCCATTCTCGTCGTCGATGACGACAACGCGATGCGCGAGATGATGGTTTCGATGCTCGAGTCCGCCGGGATCCGAGCGCGCGCCGCGGCGTCGGCCGCGGAGGCGCTCGAGGTGCTCCGGGAGCGCGAGTTCGACATCGTCCTCTCCGATATCCGGATGCCGGGCCGCGACGGGATCGAGCTGCTCGGAGAGATCCGGGAGCTGCGCCCGCAGACCCCGGTCGTTCTGATGACCGCCTTCGGCAGCATCGACTCCGCCGTTGCGGCGATGCGGGCCGGAGCCTTCGACTACATCCCCAAGCCCTTCAAGCGCGACGAAGTCATGGTCATTCTCGAGCGCGCGTTCGAGCACCGGGAGCTCGAGACCGAGAATCGCCGGCTGCGCGCCGCGGTCGATCAGACGGGAGCGTTCGGTGACCTGATCGGACGCAGCGCCGCGATGCGAGAGATCTTCGCCCTGATCCGACGCATTGCGGACAACCGGAGCAGCGTCCTGATCACCGGCGAGAGCGGGACGGGCAAGGAGCTCGTCGCACGCACGATTCACTTCTCGGGTGCGCGCGCGGCGCAGCCCTTCGTCCCCGTGAACTGCACCGCCATCCCGGAAGGACTCCTCGAGAGCGAGCTCTTCGGGCACGTCCGCGGCGCCTTCACGGGCGCGGTCGCGAGCAAGCACGGCCTGTTCGAGAAGGCCGAGGGCGGCACGCTGTTTCTCGACGAGATCGGCGACATGGGTCTCGGCCTGCAGGGCAAGATCCTGCGCGTACTGCAGGATCGCGAGATCCGGCCCGTAGGCGGGACGAGCTCGATGCGCGTCGACGTCCGGATCGTCGCGGCGACGAACAAGGACTTGCGCGCCGAGATGGACGCCGGCCGCTTCCGGCGCGACCTCTACTACCGCCTCAACGTGATCCCGATCCACATTCCGCCGCTGCGCGAGCGCACCGACGACATCCCGGCGCTGGCCGACTTCTTCCTGCGCAAGCACGGGCGGGGTGCGCGACGCGTCCTGTCCCGTGCCGCGAGCGAGCATCTCCTGCACCAGCGCTGGGAAGGCAACGCGCGCGAGCTCGAGAACCTCATCGAGCGCGCGCTGGCGCTGACCGACGCCGAAGAGATCGGACCCGACGACCTGCCGCTGCCGCACGGCGAAGAAGCGGCCGAGGCGGCCTCGCTGACGGCGCCGGGCGCGCTGGTTCGAGCCGCCGTACAGCGCCGGCTCTCCCTGCATCAGCTCGAGGAGCTGTACATCGCAGAGATCCTGAAGCTGGTCCGCGGCAACAAGGTGCAGGCGGCGAGAATCCTCGGGATCAACCGGCGAACGCTCTACCGCAGAGGCGAGCGCGCCGCGGCGCAGGATCGCTCGCTCGACGATGCGCCCCCGAGACGAGCGGCCGCGCGAGAGTGACGCGGGCGGCTCAGCCCGCGCGGGCGGTCGTGGCGGCCTGCTCGTTCTTCTCGCGCAGGACCTGCAGCAGGCGCGTCGGGCCGCCGCTCGCCATGATCTCCTGGAACTGCGAGCGGTAGCTCGAGACCAGGCTGACGCCTTCGACGATGATGTCGATGACACGCCAGTCGCCGTCGATCCTTCGCAGGCGGTAGTCGACGGCCACGGGACTCGTTCCCCCGCCGTTGACCTGCGTTCTCACCGTTGCGTCGCCGTTGGGCTCGGTGCGGTCGCCGATGATGGTCACGGTCTGGTTGGTGTAGGAGTCGATGCGGCGTCCGTAGTCGAGCGAGAGATGCCGCTTGAAATCCTCGAGGAAGGCCCTCTGCTGGTCCGGCGTGAGCTGGTTCCATCCGCGCGCGAGTACGAGCCGGCCAATCGTCGGAAAGTCGAAGCGGCGATAGGCGATCTGCTGCAGCTCTTCGAGGCGGCGATCGACGGATACCCCCTTGTCCCGGAGCACGGCCAGCACCTGCTCGGATGTCGACTCCACCACCAGCCGTGCGGGCGCGGACGCCTCGTCGGCGCCCACCGACGCCGCGACGAGACAGAACGCGGCGGCGAACAGCAGCGCGCTAGTTGCCCGGAACGACGTCATAGAGATCATCATAGAACCCGCTCTCACCGGCCTTCTTGTCCTGGATCAGATTTCGACGGTACTGAAGGTAGGCGTTCCGAACGAAAACGTAATAGTCGAACGACGACTTCTTCGAGTCTTCGATCTGTTGCAGGAGTCGGGAGCGCGTGTTGACGACGTCCACACCACGGGAGCTGTACGTGGCGCTCCAGGGGATGAACCAGGTGTACGCCGTCATCGCGGCGTCGCCGGCGAGCCCGGCGGTGTCGCGTGGCGAGGAGGGGCCGAGGATCGGCAGAACGAGATACGGCCCCGATCCGAGGCCCCAGACGGCGAGCGTCTGCCCGAAGTCTTCGCGGACTTCGTCGAGGCCGAGCTCGGAGGCGGCGGGATCGAAGAACCCTGCGAAGCCCACGGTCGAGTTGAACAGGAAGCGTCCGAAGGCAACGCCGGCATCACGCGGCTTTCCCTGCAGGAGTGAGTTCACCGTGTCGATCGGCGCGTGGACGTTGTCGAAGAAGTTGTCGATCCAGGTCTGGACGTCCTTCGGCATGGCGAAGTCCCAGCCGCGGGCCACCGGCTCGAGCACGTAGCCGTCGATCTGGTCGTTGAACCAGAACATTCCGCGGTTGAACGACTCCCAGGGGTCGTCCTCCGCAGCGTTCGCCTGGGCTTCCGCGTGGACGGAGAGCGGGACGCCGGCAAAGACGAGGCCTGCCGCGAGCAGGAAGCAGCGCGTGATGACGGCGGCTGCATTCTGCGAGTTCCGCGGGGTCATTTCTGTCCTCCGTTCCCGAGATTCGTGGCGAACTTCGAGATCAAGCTCTCGATCGACAGCGCGTTCTGGGTGAATGCGATCGTAGCCCCCGATGCGAGATCCTGTTCCGACGCGCCGGGCTCGAGAGCGATGAACTGGTCCCCCAGCAGGCCAGACGTTCTGATCGCAGCGGTCGTATCGTCCGGGAGCTTTAGGCTCGCGTCGACTGCGAGCGTGACGTGCGCCCGCAGGTCGTTTCCGAGCTCGATCGTCCTCACCTGTCCGATCTTCACCCCGGCGATCACGACCGGCGCCCGGGGCTTGAGAGCCCCAATCTGGTCGAAGGCGGCGTGGAGCTGCATTCGGTCGGCGTCTCCGAACGAGAGGCCGCCGACGCGCACGGAGAGCCACGCCACGGCGCACAGGCCGGCGAGGACGAACAGGCCGACGGCGAGATCGCGGGACGGCGACGGCTGCATGGACGCTACACCCCCCAGAGCGCGGTGATGAAGTAGTCGGAGATCAGGATCGTGACCGACGCGACGACGACGGTTCCGGTCGTCGAGGCGCTGACACCGGCGGACGTCGGCGCGCTGGTGTAGCCCCGGTAGGTCGCGATCAGGCCCACGATCATTCCGAAGATCACGGCCTTGAGCAGGCTTCCCGAGACGTCGTCACTGAAATCGACGGCGCTCTCGAGGCTCGAGAAGTACGTTCCGGCGTCGACTCCGAGGATGCGCACGCCGGCAACCCATCCGCCGAAGATCCCGCACACGGTGAACAGTGCGGCGAGCAGCGGCATCGCCAGCGCCATTGCGACGGCCTTCGGCATGGCGACGAGGTGCACTGGATCGATCGACATCATGCGCAGTCCGTCGAGCTGCTCGGTCGCGACCATGCTGGCGATCTCGGCCGCCATGGCCGATCCGGCGCGCCCGGTCACCAGCAGCCCCGTCAATACCGGACCGAGCTCTCGTACGAGCGAGAGGCCGACGACGGCTCCGAGCGACTCCTCGGCGCCGAAACGAATCAGCGTGTTGTAGCCCTGCAGCCCGAGCACCATCCCGACGGCCGCGCCGGAGATGCACACGATGACGAGCGAGAGGACGCCGACGTCGAAGACCTCCTGGACGATCCGACCCGGGCGTGCCGGCGGCGCGACGACGGCGCGGAGCAGACCGGTCCCGAAGCGGGCGATGCGCCCGTGCTCGGCGACGACGACGAGGCTGCGACGCCCGAGCCGACGAATCCCGTCGAAGATCACGCGAGACCTCCAGCCAGCGCGGACGGCGCGGCCCCGGGCGGCGATCCTTCATCGAGAAACTCACGGACGCGTTCGTCCTCACACGCGAGCAGATCGGCCGGCGTTCCACTGATGCCGCGGCCGTCGAGCAGCATGAGGAGCCCGTCCGCCATGCGAAGGGTCGACTGGATGTGATGGCTCGCGACGAGAACGGTCATGCCGCGGCTGCGATTGAGATCGACGAGGAGGCCCTCGATGCGACGCACCGTCACCGGATCGAGGCCGGAGAAGGGCTCGTCGCACAGCAGGATCTCGGGCGAGGCGATGAGCGCGCGGGCGAGCGCCGCGCGCTTGATCATTCCCCCGGAGAGCTGGCCCGGGAGAAGCTTCTCCGTTCCCTCGAGTCCCACCGCGCAGAGCTGCTGCCGCACGCGATCGGCGACGTCCGCTTCGCTCAGCCGCTCTCGCTCGCGCAGCGGGAGGGCGAGGTTGTCATAGACCGACAGTGAGTCGAGCAGCGCACCGCCCTGGAACATCATCCCGAGCTTGCGCCGGACACGCTGGAGCGTGCTCGCCGAGCACCCGGCGACCTCTTCTCCCGCGACGCGGATGCTGCCTGCGCCGGGCCGAATGAGGCCACCGACGAGTCGGAGCAGCGTGCTCTTCCCGGAGCCGCTACCCCCGAGGATCACCGAGATCGTTCCACGCTCGAAGTCCGCAGACAGACCGCGAAACACCTCGCGTCTCCCGAACCGAAGGCATACGTCGCGCAGCGCGACGTGCGGGGCCGAGAGGGGGGGCGCACTCACGGGCGCAAATCTTACGCACGGACGTCGGCGTGGTCGACCCTGCTGCCGGCGTGAGACGCCGTCGTGCCACGTGGAGGCGACCGGGAGGACTCAGGTTGCGGTAGACTCGGGTCGATACGAGGCACCGATTCGGGAGGGACGAGCATGGCGCCTGCACGCGCGAGCAGCCCGGTCGACCGGAGGTGGGCGCGGCGTGCAGGAGCGGTCGCAGCGCTCGTCTGGCTCCTCGCGGCTGCGCTCCCCGCGCGCGCGGACGAGTCGTACGATCCGAAGCGCGCGGGCAATCCGGTCCGAATCGCCGCCTACGCCGTCCATCCGTTCGGTGTCCTGCTCGACTATTTGATCTTCCGGCCCGCGTGGTGGATCGGGCACCAGGAGCCGTTCAAGACGATCTTCGGCGTCACGGACTAGTTCGCTCCAGGCCGCCACGGATCCGGCAAACGCCCCATTGTAAAAGGCGGAACGCCGGTGGTATGTTTGTTGCATATGAATCGCCCGGACGCCGCCCGCTTCGCCCGCGCCCGCCGACGCTTACGGCCGGGACACCCGGTGCCGGCGTACGGCTCGCGACGGGCAGCGTGATCGCCGGGCGGCTGCGCCGCGCGATCGCCGGCTGGTTGCTGCTCGTTCCCGGTGTCGGAGCGGCAGCGGCCGACGAAGGCCGCGGCCTTGCCGGACTCTCGATCAGCGGCATGACGTTCGTGCAGAGCGATGGCGAGACCGCTGCGATGATCGTCGAGGCGGAGCGCGGCCGGCTCGATCCCGAGACGCGCATCGTACACCTCGAAGGCGTGAAGACGCGTGTTGCCGGTAACGCCGAGCGTTCCGGCTTCGCGCTCACGTGCGACAAGGGCGATCTTGGCCTCGACGATCACGCGCTGCTCGCGACCGGAAACGTTCGGGGCCGCACGGCCGACGGACGCAGCTTCTCGGCGCCGTGGGTCCGTTACGACCCCAAGAAGGACGTCGCTTTCACCGATGCACCCGTCGAGATCGAAGAGGCGACCGGCAGCTTGCACGGCGGCGGCTTTCGCTATCACGTCCGCGAGGGCCGCTTCCGGCTCCTCGGCGGCGCCACCGTGCGAAGGGAGAACTGAGCGCGATGCGATGGCTCGGACTGTGTTGCCTTGGCCTCGCGGTAGCGCTGGGGCTGCCTGCGTCGGCGGTGGAGCCTGCGCCTGTGAAGGCCTCGCTGGCAATCGGCGTTGCCGAGTTCGAGCGCGTACCGCCCGGGAGCCCCGAGATCCCCGACGTCGGGGCGCTGCTCGCGGATCGCCTCGCGGCGCTCGGC
>JADLGR010000004.1 GCA_020849175.1 Deltaproteobacteria bacterium | reverse complement strand
TGCGCGAGGTAGTCGGCCCCAAGGCCGCCGACCTCCGGATTCTCCCGTTGCCATAGAAAGAGCTGCTGGATCAGATCCTGTGCGAGGACCGGATGCGCCGCGTAGAACTGCATGAAGGATCCAAACAGGCGCATCAGCCCGTCGGTCAGCGACTCGTCGTCGCGCGCTGCCGCTGCGGCGCCAGAGAACAGCCGCTGCGACTCGCCTTCGAAGACGCGGAACAGCAGATCGCGCTTGTCCCGGGCGTAGAGGAACAGCGTTCCGGTCCCAATGCGCGCCCGGCGACAGATCTCGCGCGCGGTGGCGCCAGCGAATCCCTTCTTCTCGAACAGCTCCGCTGCGGCGCGCAGCAGGCGTGCTCGCTTCTCGCGCTTGTTGCGCTCGCGCTGGCCTTCCGGCGCCCCCCGCGCCGGCCGAGTCGAGGTCATGAGACGGGAGTATGAACTCGTTCAGTTTTCTGACAAGCCCGACGATCCAGCCTCCGGCAGCGCCGCGGCCGCGGCGCCGGCCCCGCCCGAGCGCGCCGGCAGCCGGCCGCGCGACGCCGCCACGGCGGCGACGAGTGCGCCCGCGAGCCAGAAGGGCAGCGCGCCGCGAACGTCGTAGAGCGCGCCCGCGAGCACGGGACCGACGACGCGTGCCAGCGACGCGCTCGCCTGGAATACGCCCATCACGGCGCCGCGCTCGCGCGGCGCCGCGCCGAGGGAGACGAGGCTCATGAGGGCCGGCTGCGCGATCCCACGCCCGACGGCCGAGATCGCGAGCGGAACCAGCAGCACGGCGACGTTCCACGCCTCCGGGATCGCCGGACACGCGACCGCGAGCAGGAGGGCTCCGGCGCCCACGAGGGCGCGCTCTTCGAAGCGGACGGACAGCGACCGCATGGCGCCGCCCTGCACGGCCCCCATCACGACCGCCATGCCGACGAGGATCGCGGCGACGTGCTGCGCGTCATAGCCGAAGCGGTCGAGCATGAAGAACGCGAAGACCGTCTCGAGCTGCGTCACGGCCAGCGAGAGCACGAAGTTCGTGACGCAGATGCGCCGCACGGCCGGGTCGCGCAGCGGAGCGAGCGACCTTCCTGCCATTCCCTCTGCGTCTGCAGCGAGCCGCTTCGGCTCTCGCAGCGACGTGAAGGCAAAGATCCAGTTGACGGCGGCGAGGCCCGCGCCAAAGAGCAGCGGCACGCGATAGCCAAACGGAGAGAGCGCGCCGCCGATCGCGGGACCGATCAGGAAGCCGATCCCGAAGCTCGCTCCGAGAAGCCCCATCCAGCGCGTTCGCTCCTCGGCGGGCGTCGTGTCGGCGATGTATGCAGAGGCCACGCTCACGTTCGCCGCGAACGCGCCCGAGAGCAGCCGTGCGAGGAACAGACCGCTGATCGTGCGAGCAAGACCGAGAAGCAGCAGCGCCGCTGCCGTCCCTGCGATCGTGAACAGGAGGACCGGACGGCGGCCCATGCGGTCGGAGACGCGGCCCCAGAGCGGAGCGAACGCGAGCTGCGCCGCGGAATGACAGGTGAGCAGGAGGCCCAGCGTCGTCGCGCTCGCGCCGAGATCTCTCGCGTAGAACGGGAGCACGGGCATCACGATGCCGAAGCCGACGAGATCGACGACGACGACGGCGAAGACCGTCCACAGCGCCGCTCGGTCTTCGTTGCGTTCGGGCCTGGCGGAAATGACGGCTACGCCAGCGCGGGGCCCGGGCGGGAGAGCACGGCACCGCCGTGTCGGTCCAGCAGCCTCGGCGTCTCCACGCGGCCTCCTCGGAAGATCGGTCGGCGCTGCGGCGTGCAGCGTGGCGCCAGATCGAGGCATCGACGCTACCCGACGGATCGGCCAGCGGACAGGGGACGGGGCGCTGCGCCGCATGACGCCGCCGCCCCCGCCGCCTACCCTGCGCCGCATGCCGCTCGAGAGCCTCGAGACGATTCGCGAGCTGCTCGCACGCGTGCGCTCCATCGCGGTGATCGGAATCAAGGCCGGCGCGAGCGACGCTGCGTTTCGAGTCCCGCAGCACATGCAAGCGTGCGGCTGGCACATCGTCCCGGTCAATCCAGGCCTTGCGCGAGTTCTCGGCGAGCCGTGCGTGCCGAGCCTCGCGCAGGCCCGCGGACCGATCGATCTCGTCAACGTGTTCCGTGCCTCCGAGAACGTCCCGGCACACGCCGACGAGATCCTGGCGCTGGAGTCGCGGCCGCTCGGTGTGTGGCTCCAGCTCGGGATCCGCAACGACGCGGCCGCAGCGCGTCTCGAAGACGCCGGAATCGCCGTCGTGCAGGACCGATGCCTGATGGTCGATCAGCGCCACCTCGGGATTCGACCTCCGGAAAGCCGCGCGTGAGTCGCGACAGTGGCGCCCGCACGGTCTACTCGAGCCACGCCGGCCGCGTGTGCCCGCGCTGCGGCCGGCCGGTCGCAGCGTGCCGCTGCCGCACCGAGGCCGCGGCGCGGCCAGCCCCCGGTGGCGATGGCGTCGTTCGCATCCGGCGCGAGAAGCAGGGGCGCGGCGGAAAGACGGTGACGACCGTCTCGGGTGTTCCGCTCCCTCCCGAAGGCCTGCGTGATCTCGCGGCGGAGCTCAAGCGCCGGTGCGGCAGCGGCGGAACCGCGAAGGACGGCGTGATCGAGATCCAGGGCGAGCACGTCGAGACGCTGATGGCCGAGATCGCAGCGCGCGGCTGGCGCGTGAAGCGGGCCGGGGGCTGACGGCGCGTTTTTCGGCTAGTCGCGCTCGCGCCAGCGCAGCGCGCGGCGCTGCAGCCATCGCACACCGAAGACGTCTTCGAGCCCGATGAAGAGCCGGTTCCCGATGCCGTACTTCGAGCGGCCGTAGCGTCGCGGGCGATGCGTCACCGGGATCTCGATCACGCGCGCGCCTTCGAGGCGCAGGAGCGTGGGAAGAAAGCGATGCATGCCGCGAAACGTTCGCACGCGCTTCAGGAAGCTCGTGCGAACGACGCGCAGCGAGCAGCCGACGTCGGTCACGGACTCGCCCGTCATCCAGTTGCGAAAGCCGTTTCCGACGCGCGACGAGAGGCGTCGCACGAAGCCGTCGTGGCGATCGACGCGCACTCCGTTCACGACATCGGCCTCGTCCATGCGGGCGAGCATGCGCGGGATGTCGGCCGGGTCGTTCTGGAGATCGGCGTCGAGCATCACGGTGAACTCCCCGCGCACCTTCTCGAAGCCGGCCGCGAGCGCCGCCGACTGCCCGTGGTTTCCGTCGAGGGCCACGACGCGCACACGCGGGTCGTCGCGCGCGAGGGAGCGGAGGATTCCGAGGCTGCCATCGGCGCTGCCGTCGTCGACGAGGACGAACTCGACGCCACCTCCGGTGTCCTTCAGGACTTCCGTCAGCTCCCGATACAGGAGCGGCAGCGACTCGGCCTCGTCGTGGATCGGCACCACGATGGAGAGCCTGGGAGCGCCGGTCACGTCGTCACCTCGGAGCCGGAGCGTACACGGGATCTGGCCGCGCAGCCCCCGCGAGCGTCTCCTCGCGCTCTGCCGCCACGCGATCTCCACGCTGGCGGTAGACCGTCGCCAGATTGCGATGGGGATCCGGTGCCGAAGGATCGAGCGCTGCGGCGCGCTCGAGCCGGTGCAGCGCTCCGTCTCGGTCGCCGGACGCGTACAGGGCGACCGCGAGGCGGTTCTGCACTGCGGCGTCGGAGGGTGCGGACGCCGCGCGGGCGCGCAAGAGCGAGAGCGTGGCTTCACGCGTCGGCGCGACGAACGCCGGCTCGAACGCGTCGTAGCGCAGCGCGCCGTAGCGAAAGCGCCCGCGGCCGACCGTCCGGAACAGATCCTCTCCCACGACGCGCATGGCGTCGTGGTCCGACGCCTCGAAGCGCTCCTCGCGCGGACGGCAGTCCTCGGCGTACGTCACGAGGTCCCACGCGATCAGGCGGTTCGCGCGCAGGAACAGCCAGCTCCCGGGCCGCATGCGCGGCGGCGGCTGCCGCTCGTCACAATCTTGCGTGAGGAGCACGAGGTAGGATCCCCGAGCCTCTGCGCCCGCGCGCCCTGCGAGCTGCTGCGGCGTGCGCTCGATCGCGACACTTCCGGCGACCTCGCTCACCCGCAGCGCGCGGACGACGAGACCGGACTCCGTGTTGTGCACGACGGCGAGCACGCGATCGATCCCGTCGCCCGCCGCGACGTCGATCAGCTCTTCGCCGCGCATCCCCGGATGCTCGTCGAGGAACACGTGCAGCGGATCCGGCTCCGGAGCCTCGTCCGCGCCGGCGTCGCCGGCAGCGAGCAGGACGACGAGCGCCAGCGCGGCGCGGTCAGCCCTCACGACAGAGGACGAACCAGCTCCCGAGGTCCTTCCCTCCGCGCGCGGCGGAGCCGATCGTCACGTGCTCGGAAACCCGCCGCAGCGTGTCGACCATGTTGCCGTAGACGAGGCGGCCGAGTCCGCGATCGTTCGACCGGATGAGCGGCCAGTCGGAGGGCGCCTGCGTCGGCACCTCGCGGTAGTCGATCAGCACCTCACCGTGCGCGGCGTCGTCGCGTGCGACGAAGTAGCCGGGGCCCGTGAGCGGCGACATCGTCTGGAAGTTGAAGCCGACGAGGCGCCCCGGCGCCGCGGCGTCCTCGCCACGCGGGCGTGCGAATCGCTTCTCGAAGAGCGTGAAGAGCGGGAGTGTGTTGCGCCCGTAGTGGCGAACGGTGGCGAGATCGACGGTCGCCGGCGGAACGAGATCCGCGAGCCGAAGCGCGGCGAACCCGCGGACAGCGTCGTACAACCGTCGCTGCTCGGCGCGGCCGAGGCAGCGAATCGCACGGATCCGTTCGGCGCCCGGCAGTCCATCGAGCAGCCCCGCGATCTCCATCGGCTTCACGACGCCGCTCCGGATGCGCGCAAGGAGCTCTTCGGCCGCTTCGATCCGTTCACCTGCCGCCATGGATGGGGCGCCTCCTTCACCGGGACGGTACCGTCTTTCGCCGGCCCGCCGCACCACCGAGGGCCGGCCGGAGGGAACGGGTGGAGGACCGGTTGACGGGTCGCGGCGCTCAGGCCCTCGTGCTGGCGCTCGCCTCGATCCTTCTGCTCGCGCGCCTTGGCGGGATCGATCTCTGGGCGCCGGACGAGCCCCGCTACGCGCAGATCGCCGAAGAGGTGCGCGCCTTCGAGCGCGGTCCGGCGAGCGCCGTACTGCTCACCCTGAACGGACACCCGTACGACCAGAAGCCGCCCCTGTACTTCTGCCTCGCAGCGCTCGCAGGTGCAGCGGGCGGGCGCGTCACGGAGACGGCCGCCCGCCTCCCCTCAGCGCTCGCGGGCATCGCGCTCGTCGCCCTCGTCCTCGCATGGGGATCGCGCCTGTTCGGGCGCTGCGCGGCTGCGCTCGGCGGAGCGATCCTCGCTACGGCCGTCCTGTTTCCGTACATGGCGCGTCGCACCCAGATCGACCTCGTGCTCGCACTCTTCGAGTCCCTCGCACTGCTCGGCTTCTGGCGTGCCGATCGCGGGATCGGCTCGCGACGCGCAAGCCTCGCGCTCCTGCACGCGTCGATGGGGCTTGCCGTCCTCACGAAAGGCCCGGTCGGCCTGCTCGTTCCGTCGCTCGTGATCGTCGCATACCTCGTCTGGGAGCGGCGTCCCGCGGCGCTGCGGGCGGTCTTCCCGCCATGGGGGCTCGCACTCTCGCTCCTCCCCGGCATCCTATGGGTCGCGCTCGCGATCGCGCTCGCGCCGCAGGGATTCTTCGAGGGCGCGGTCGTCGAGAACCTCTACGGCCGCTTCTTCCTCGGCACCTCGAAGGCCAACCCCTGGTACTTCTTCTTCGGCGTCTTCCCGCTCGACTTCCTGCCCTGGTCGCTGCTCTGGCCTGTGGTCTGGATCGTGGGCCGGCGCGAGATCTTTGCACCCGGTGCGCCGGACGAGCCGCGGCGCACGTGGCGCTTTCTGCTGGCGTGGGTCGTCGTGACGTTCGTCTTCTTCTCGATCTCGACGGGGAAGCGCAATCTCTATCTCCTGCCCTGCTATCCAGCGGTGGCCCTCCTCTGCGGCGACGCGGCGTACCGGGCTCTGCGACGACTCCCGGCGCTCCCGCGTGCGGTCGGTCGCAGCGCCGCAGGGCTCGCGATCGCGATCGGGACGGCCGCGCTCGCCGCCGCCGCGCTTCCGCTCTTTCCGGGCGTCGACGTACCCTTCGCGTTCGCGGCGGCCGTGATCGCGGCACTCGCCGCGGGCGCAGCGCTGTGGAGAGGCGCCGCGATTCGCGGCATGGGCGCCCTCGGCCAGCTCGCGGCAGCGCTGGTGGCGACGTTCGCCGTCGAGCTCTCGATCTTCACGCTGCTCTTCCCCGCGCTCGACGCCCAGAAGTCGCCGCGCCCGCTTGCACTCGCCGCGGCCGCGCTCTCCCCGCCCGGCACACCGATCGGCGTCGTCGAGCAGTCGCCGGTAGTCGGCGGCATCGCGTACTACTCGCATCGACCCGTCGCCGAGGTCGCCTACGCCGACGATCTGCGCAGCTTCTTCGACGGCGGCGGGCGCGTTGCCGTGATTCGCGAGCAGGCGTTCGAGCGCGTGCATGGTGAGCAGTACGCGGAGATTCGTGCGCGTGTGCGATCCGGAAAGCGTGCGACGCTCGTCGTGACGCCACGCACGTCGATTCGAGGCCCCGCAGCCTCCGCCGAGGCCACCACGATGACCGCCGAGAGCGACGGCGCCGCCGCCGTCCGACCCTGAAGGCTGTCCGTCGCGAGTCACGTCGGCTACCGTCGGCCGGGCTTTTCGAACCCACCCGCTTCCGCAGAAGGAGTCCGCGATGAGCGAGAACGCTCAGCTCCGCGTCGGAGATTCTACGATCGACCTCCCGATCCTCGTCGGCACCGAGGGGGAACGCGCCCTCGACGTCCGCAAGCTCCGCGACACGACCGGGCTCGTCACCTTCGACCCGGGCTACGCGAACACCGGAGGCTGTCGGAGCAAGATCACGTTCATCGACGGAGACCAGGGAATCCTTCGTTACCGCGGCATCCCGATCGAGGACCTCGCGAGCCGCAGCACCTTCCTCGAGGTCGCCTATCTGCTCATCTATGGCGAGCCTCCGACGAAGAGCGCCCTGCACGCGTTCCGCGAGTCGATTCGTCGCCACTCGATGCTGCACGAGGACCTGAAGCGCTTCTTCGGCGCCCTGCCGAAGGACGCGCATCCGATGGCGGCGTGCTCGGCCGCTGTGGGCGCGCTCGCGACCTTCTATCCCGACTCGCTCGATCCGCGCGATCCGCGCGAGGTCGAGATCTCGGTGCATCGGCTGATCGCCAAGCTGCCGACGATCGCCGCGTACGCGTACAAGCACTCGATCGGCCAGCCGTTCATGTATCCGAACAACGCGCTGTCGTACGTGGGCAGCTTCCTCCACATGAACTTCGCGAACCCGTGTGAGCCGTACGAAGTCGACCCGGTCGTCGAGAAGGCCATCGATCTGCTGCTGATCCTGCACGCCGATCACGAGCAGAACTGCTCGACCAGCACCGTGCGCCTCGTCGGCTCGTCGATGGCGAACCTGTTCGCCGCGATCTCGGCCGGGATCAACGCGCTCTGGGGCCCGCTCCACGGCGGCGCGAACCAGGCAGTGATCGAGATGCTCGAGCGGATCCGTGACGAGGGAATGACGGCGCGGCAGTTCGTCGAGCGCGCCAAGAGCAAGGACGACACCGCACGGCTCATGGGCTTCGGGCACCGCATCTACAAGAACTTCGATCCGCGCATGAAGATCATCAAGAAGGCCTGCGACGACGTGCTCGCAAAGCTCGGAGTCGGGAGCCGGCTGCTCGAGATCGCGAAGGAGCTGGAGGAGATCGCGCTCAAGGACGACTACTTCATCGAGCGCCGACTCTATCCGAACGTCGATTTCTACTCGGGCGTGATCTACAACGCGATCGGAACGCCGAAGAACATGTTCACCGTGCTCTTCGCGATGGGCCGCCTGCCGGGCTGGATCGCGCACTGGATCGAGATGCACGGCGACCAGGACTTCAAGATCGGGCGGCCCCGCCAGATCTACGAGGGCGCGAGGGAGCGCGCCTACGTCCCGCTCGACCAGCGCTGAGGGTCCGGCGCGCTGCTACACCACGGCGCGCTACGAAGCCGGCGCCGTGCGGCACGCCGTGCGACACGCACGGCGGCTGCGCCGCGATGCCCTGGCGCTCGGCCTCGTACCGCCGGACGAGCGCGCGGTGAGCGATGCGCTCGTGGACATCGGCCGCGCGGCGTTCGGCGAGGGAGCGGGGATCGTTCGGCTGGCGCTGCGGCCGGGTCCGGGCGGCGATCGACGGGCGCGGCTGGCCGCCCAGACACGCGCGATCGGCGCCGAGGCGCGGGCGTGGCGTGCGATCACGTGGCCCGAGGCCCATCCCGGCGCTGCGGACGCCGCCGGCGCCAAGCGCGAGGGAGTTGCGTTCTACGGGCGTGCCCGCGACGGAGCCCAGCGAGCCGGCGTCGACGATGCGCTGCTCGCGAGCGCGGAGGGCCTGCTCGTCGAGGGTGCTCGAACGAGCGTGTTCGTCGCCGTGCGCGGCGCGCTCCTGACGCCGCCCGTGGCGCGCGGCGCGGTGGCCGGGATCGCGCGCGAGATCGTGCTCGAGACGGTTCGGGAAGCGCGCGAAGAGGACGTGCCGATGGTCGCCCTCGCCGGCCCATCCGAGGTCGTGCTCGTCAATGCCGTTCGCGGCGCCGTTCGTCTCGCGTGGCTCGACGGGCGCCCGCTCGCCGCGGGAAGCGAGCCGTCGTGGACCACGCGGCTCGACGATCTGCTGCGCTCCGATCCGCCAGCACCGGCCGCGCCGACCCGATAGCGCGTGCGCGGCACGCCGCGCACGCGAAGCGCCGCGCAGCGGCGCGCGTGTCGTACGGTGCCGGCGCTCGCTCGCACGAGCGGCGCGGATCGCTACCCTCGGCGCACCCTTGGCTCCGGGGAGGACGTGGCCCGCCGCGGCTACGGCGTGCAGCCGCGGCGCCATGGCGAGGGACGGGAGAGCGGATGGACAGTGGCCGCGCCGCAGTCGTTTCGGGAGCCACGGGCCTCGTGGGACGGCGGCTCGTGGCGGCGCTCGTCGCTGCCGGACGGCCCGTTCGCATTCTCTCTCGCGATCCCGCGCAAGCGACCCGGTCGCTTCCGGACGCGATCGCGTTCGGCTGGGATGGGCGCCGCTGGCCGTCCGACGCGCTCGCAGGCGCGGACGCCGTGATCCACCTCTCCGGTGAGCCCGTCTTCGGTGGCCTTCTCACGGCCGCGCGCCGCGCGCGCATCCGCGAGAGCCGCGTCGGGTCGACGCTGGCGCTCGTCGAGGCACTCGGCTCGCTGGCCAGCGCGGAGCGTCCGAAGACGCTCCTCTGCGCATCGGCGGTTGGCTACTACGGAGACCGCGGCGACGCGGTCCTCGACGAGAGCGCTGGCGCCGGTCAGGGCTTCCTCGCCCGCCTCTGCACGGACTGGGAGACGGCCGCGGCAGGGGCCGGCGCGCTCGGGGTGCGCGTCGTGAGCCTGCGGATCGGAATCGTGCTGGCGCGCGAGGGCGGCGCGCTACCGATGATGGCGATCCCCTTTCGGCTCGGGCTCGGCGGCCCGCTCGGCGAGGGGACGCAGTGGGTGCCGTGGATCGCAGCGAGCGATCTCGTCCGTCTCGTGCAGCGCGTGCTCGACGATGGATCGGTCTGCGGTCCGGTGAACGCCGTCGCGCCTGATCCGGTCCGCAATGAGGTGCTGACACGCGCACTCGCTCGCGCCCTTCACCGGCCGGCCTTCCTGCGCGCGCCCGCGTTCGCCTTGCGGCTCGCGTTCGGTGAGATTGCGGGCGAGCTACTGGGCTCGCGTCGCTGCATCCCGCGAAGAGCGGAGTCGATCGGCTTCACGTTCGAGCACGCCACGCTCGAGAGTGCGCTCGCGGCGGAGCTCGCCTAGCGCGCGTCAGTGCGTCGTCTGCGGAGGCAGCAGGTCTGCGTCGTCTCCGAACACGACGGGCAGCACCTGCTTGAGCCCGACACCGCGACGGTCGGATCGGATCTCGAAGAAGCCCAGATCGACGTCGGGGCCGTCGACGGTCGCGAAGCGCTCCCGAAAGTCCGCCAGGACGCGCGCGAGGATGCGCTGTGCTTGCCCTTCGTCGACGTCCGTGAGGAAGAGGACCGCGCGCTCGCGGGTCATGCGAAAGACGGCATCCTCGACGCGGAGCGCGCTCTCGACGAAGTCGATCACCTCGGGAATGAGCAGATCCCCCTCGCGGGCCGACAGACCCACCACCACCGTCGAAACCCGGTGGCGTTCGGCGAGCTCGCAGCTCCGCCCGAGCAGATCGCGCAGGCGCCGCGGGTCTTCGTTTCCGTAGGGGGGGTCTTTCAGGAGCATCATGGCGCCTGTATCGACAGACGGTCCGGGGGACTGAAGCGCAACCTGCCGGCGATTGTACCGCTGCGACGGCGCAGCGGAATCTCCGCAGCCGGCGGGCAAAGTCCCTCTCGACTCCGTGGTTCTCCCCACGTCGATGACCTAAGGTCCCGGCCGCCCGATGGGCCGGCGCGGCCGCCCGGCCCCGTAAGGCGTGAGGGGGAGACCGAGCGGATGCGCGAGGGCCGAGCTTCGCAGGGACGCCGGAGCCGCGAGCGCGCCGCGCGTTTCGCGAGAGGCTTCTCGCTGCTCCTCGCGCTCGCCTACGGGCTCATGGTGCTCGGAGCCCTCGTGCGCGCACACGGCGCGGGTCTGGCGTGCCCGGACTGGCC
>JADLGR010000003.1 GCA_020849175.1 Deltaproteobacteria bacterium | reverse complement strand
GGCGCGTCGTTTCGAGGTCGAGTCCGCGTTCGAAGTCGCGGAGCGACCGATCGCGCCGCCGCGCGATGCCTTCGGCAGCGCGCACCCCGCCGAGCTCCCGATCGGCGCGGTCCCCATGCAGCGCTTCGCGACGATCGCGAGCGAGACGCTGGCCCTTACCGTGGCGGCGCGTGGGAGCGCCGAGGTCGAGGCGCTGCCCGAGAGAGACGACGCCTCGTCGCTCGCCATCACGCTGCTGCGCGCGGTCGGACATCTGTCTGCGAGCGACCTCGCGCTGCGCCCGGGCCCGGCCGGCCCGCTCTTCGCGACCCCCGGCGCACAGGTGCCGGGACCCTTCCACGCAGATCTGTCCCTGCGCCTCCACGCGCCGGCCGATCCGACGCGCATCGCCAGCGCCCACGGCTTCGCCCTTGCGCCCGCTGCCTTCGCCGTCGGCGAAGGGGCCGGCGCGACGCTGCGTGACGGCGCTCGCCTCGTCGAGATCGACGATCCCGGCATCGTCGTCTCCGCCCTCGAACCCGGCGAGAGTGGCTCGCTTCGCCTTCGTGTGGTCGAGGCCACCGGGAGCCCGCGACGACTCGTCGGCCGCATCCCCGGCGCAGTGCAGATCGAGGCCGTCGACCTCTCCGGCCGACCCGACGGTGCGCTGGCCCTGTCCGTCGATGGTGATCGCTTCGAGGCCACGCTGCGCCCCGCGCAGATCGCCGACCTCGTGGCGCGGTTCTCGCTCGTCCGCTGAACGCGGCCCTCATCCGAGCCGCGGCTGCATCCGCCAGCGGATCAGCAGCAGCAGCGCGCCGAAGAGCAGCCACAGCGCGAGGATCGGAACCAGCACGTCGCTCAAGTCCGCGCCCCGCGAGACGACGCGACGCAGTCCGATCTGGTACCAGCGCAGCGGGAGGATGAAGCCGAAGTGCCGCACGCCGTCCGGCATGAGCTGGTAGGGAAACATGACGCCCGAGAGTACGAACGACGGCAGAATGAAGAACGTCGTGAGGAAGACCGCTTGTGCGGACGTGCGCGCGATCGTCGAGACCAGCACTCCGATCGCGAGTGACGCAAGGACGAACGGAAGCGTCAGCAGGACGAGGCCGACCCAGCTTCCGGACGGCCAGATACCGAACAGCAGGCCGGAGCCGACGATCGCAAGGCCGAGAACGAGGTAGCTCATCGCGACGTACGGAAGCAGCTTGCCAAGAACCATCTCGAGCGGCCCGGTAGGAAGCGAGAGCGTCTGCTCGAACGTTCCCGACTCGCGTTCGGCGACGAGCCCGAGGCTCGTCGCCGAGAGGCACAGGTTCGTGAGCAGCATGCCGGCCAGCGCGGCGAGGAAGAAATCTCGGTCCGCAAGGGTCGTGTTGAACCAGAACCGCGGCCGCAGATCGACCATGCCGCCGGCTCTCGGCGCCGGCGCGGTGTCGGCGCGCACCGGCTCACTCGCGCGCAGCTCGAGGCGGGAGGCAGCCTGCAGGACGATCCCCGCCACCCGCGCGGCCGAGATGGGATCCGCTCCGTCGATGAGGAGCTGCACCTCCGGCGCACCGCGCGCCACCTCGCGCCGCAGGTCGGGTGGGATGACGAGCAGCGCCAGCGCGTCGCCCCGCCGTAGCCAGGCTCGGCCCTCGTCATAGCTCTCGGTTCGCCTCGGCTCGAGGAAGCGCCCCGTTGCCTCGATCTCGGCGACGAGGCGGCGCGACAGGGCCGTCTGGCTGCGGTCGAGAACGGCCCACGGAACGTTGTGCGGATCGTTCGAGAGCGCGAATCCGAACAGAAGCAGCATGACGATCGGCTGCACCGTGACCGTCGCCAGGAACGGCCTGTCGTGTCGCATCGCAGCGAACTCGCGATAGGCCATGGCCAGCACATTCGAGACCACGCTGCTGCGCGCGGGCGCTCGGGCCCGCCCGTCCTCTTCGCGGCTCCGATCCGTCTCGTGTCCAGCGCTCACGCCCGCCTCCCGAGCGAGCGCAGAGCAAACGCGACGAGAATCCCTCCGAACAGGAGAAGCGCTCCGATCTCGGGGAGCAGCTCCACGAAGCCCTCGCCCCGCAAATAGATCGCACGGCTCACGCGGATGTAGTGCGTCGCCGGGAACACCTCTGCGATCCACTGCACGGGCTCGGGCATGTTCCGGATCGGAAACGCGAAGCCCGAGAGCTGGACGAGCGGGATGCTGGTGAGAACGGTCTTCTGCACCGCCTCCGCTGCCGTGGCCGAGGTGGCCGACAGGATGAGTCCGAGGGCGAGCGAGGTGAGGATGTAGAACGACGAGATGCCGACGAAGAGCACGACGTTCCCGACCGGCCATACCCCGAGAGCGAATCCGGCGGTCAGCATCATGATCACCACGTCGAGGGCGAAGACCGCCCCGAGCGGAAGCAGCTTTCCGAGCAGGATCTCCAGATTGGTGGCCGGCGTGAGCTGGAGCTGCTCGAAGGTTCCTCCGAGCCGCTCGTTGACGATCGACACCGCCGTGATGAGGACCGTGAGAAAGCTCAGGACGAACCCGAACACGCCGGCCACCATGAACGGCGTTCCCTCGAGGCGCGGGTTGAACAGCGCGTGCGTCACGACGGCGAGCCCTGGCGTGATCTCGTGCGCCGGCGCGGCGCCGAGCGCCCGCTGCGAGATCGCCGCACCCGACGCCGTGACGATCCCGGTGAGAAACGCCTCCGAGTTTCCGGCGAGGACGGTTTCCGCGCCGTCGTAGAGCACCTGCACCTCGGGCCGACGCCCGCCATGCGGCGCCTCCCGAAGCCTCCGGTCGAAGTCCGGCGGAATCATCACCGCGACGCCGATCTCTCCGCCGACGAGCGCCGCCTCGAGCGCGGCCCGCGTATCGTAGGAGCGCGCCCGAAACGCTCCGCCCGCGCCGAGGTCCGCGACGAGTCGCCGGCTCGCTGCCGAGCCGTCTGCGTCGTG
>JADLGR010000002.1 GCA_020849175.1 Deltaproteobacteria bacterium | reverse complement strand
CCGTCGACCCGCACGACACGACAGCGCTCGCCCGCGGCGAGCGACTCGGCGCCGGCGTTTCGCAGGCTGAAGACGGAGCCGCGCAGCTCTCCTCGTCCGAGCGCTCCCGGAGCGATCGGCTCGGCCAGGACGGCCACCTCGCCGACCAGCGTGTCCTCGATACCCGGCCCGGCCTGCCGCAGGCGCCCAAGGATTCGCGGGCGAACGATCGTGAGGGCCCCGAGCGAGAGGATCGAGAACAAGAGCCACTGGACCCAGCCCGCGATGCCGGGTGCCAGCAGCACAGCGAAGCCGACCAGCAGCGCACCCACGCCGAAGAACAGCAGGTAGAAGCCGCTCGCAAGCGCCATCTCGCCGGCGAGGAGCACGATTCCGAGCACGAGCCAGACCCACCAGACCATGGCCATCGTCCTTTCGTGCGCCGTCAGTGTAGCGGCAGGACGCGACCGGAACCGAAGCCGTGCGCGGTCGGATCGAGATTGCCAGCACCGTGTGGTTCTCGCGTCGGTCCTTCAGAGGCGGGCGTGGAGTGCGGCCACGTGCTGCAGGAGCACCGCCCCGGTGCGTCGGGTGCGACGCCGGGCCGGGGTGCGCTGCACGTCGAGCGCGGCGATCACCGACGCGAGCTGCGCCAGCGCGCGGGCGCGCAGCGTTTCACATGCGCTGCGAAGCGCCGCCGCTCGCGCCGCGAGCTCGGCCGGAAGGCAGAGCCTCGCGGCGAGTGCTGGCATCCGAGTGTCCACCTCCTCGGGGCGCACGCGCCACTCTCCGCAGCCGAGGACGTCGGTCAATTCGGCGATCTTGGGTGCGTAGTCGAGCGCGAGGAACGGAACTCCGCACTGCGTGGCGAGCACGAGCGAGTGAAGCCGCATCCCGATCAGGAAGCGGAGCGTCCGCAGGCGTCGGACGGTGCCCGTGAGATCTCCTTCGACGACCAGCTCCTCCGCGCCCTCCGAGCGCATGTGCTTGCGGACGAAGGCGTGCACCTCGGCATCGGAATGAAAGCTCTCGTCGAGATTCGGCGATCCGATGCGCGTGGCGTCGCGCGCGCTGAGGAAGGTCAGGAAGACAGGACGCAGACCGCGCGCTGCGATCGCGTCGATCTGCCGCGCGAGACGGACGAACGCAGCGCCGTCCCACAGACGATCGCGTCGCTCCGGTCCTCGCAGGCAGATCCCGAACGCATCGGCCGGGGGGTCGTCGGCGTCGTCCGGGGGCGTCCAGCCGAAGGCGACGTCGACTCCTTCGTGGAGCCGAGCGTCCGGCACCTCGGCGCGCAGGCGTTCGAAGCTGTGGGGACCTCGCGTGACGACTGCTTCCGCGCAGCGAAGCACGAACCGCGTGTAGACGCGATCCGTGCGACCGCCTGCGACCGCGCCCCCGACACCGAGCCACACCGCCGGAACTCCGGCTGCGGCCGCGACCAGCCCGACGCCGAGGTACTCGCGAAACGGACCGATCAGCTCCCCTCCCCCGAGGAGTGCGAGATCGGCGCTCTCGATCGCACGGCGAGCCTCTCGTGCAAGCGGAGCGCGGACGCGGTGGCGGAGCGATTCCGCGGCCGGAGACGCATCCTCGAAGACGAGCGTGTGATCGGGCAGGGCCGCTCGAAGCGTCTCTCGCACCGCTTCCACGACCAGCCGATCTCCGAGGTTCTCGATCGCGGCGTGGGCGTGGAATACGGTGCGGCGCACGATCATCGCCTCGACGAAGTAGCGACGACGAGGCGACGCAGGCGGGCCGGCACCGCTGCCAGCAGCTCTCGCGCGTCTGCGCCGAGCGGATCGAGGAGGACCGCGACGACGTACGCGAGCCCGAGCGCACACGCCGCGACGATCGCACCCGCGAGACCGGTCGGATCGAGCAGCACGAGCGCGCCGACGCAGGCCACACCATAGCCGGCCAGCCGCAAGTTCGGCGCGAAGCGCCACGCGATCGGCCACAAGCGGTGGCTCCAGTGCCAGGTGAGCGCGAAGCGAACGATCGATGCGATCAGCGTCGCCGCGGCGGCTCCCATCCCGCCGAAGGGTGGGATGAGCAGCGCGTAGAGCACGAGGATCAGGAAGACCGAGAGCCAAATCGCGAACGTCGCGTAGCGCGTCTGCTCGGAGACCTCGATGCCGAGCGCCACCGCATCCGTCCATGCCTGAAACACGAACGCTGCGAGGATCACCGGCACGAGCGGCGCGGCGGCGTGAAAGTCCGGCGCCGACATGACGCCGAGCACCGGCCGGATGAAGAGCCCGATGCCGACCGCGAGCGTGATCTGGATGAGGCTCAGGTGCAGGAGACTGCGCGCGTACGCGGCGTCCCGCACGCCCCGCGGCTCCATCGCGAGCCCGAGTCTTTGCGGCGTCCAGGCCCGGAAGTACGGCTGCGCACCGAGTCCGGCGAGCAGGAAGCCGAACTGATAGGCCAGGCCGTAGAGCCCAACGGCTGCGAGCCCGTGCGAGGCCTCGAGAAAGAAGCGGTCTCCGAACGTCAGGAGGAAGGTGCCGGCCGTCGCGATCTGGTACGGAACGCCGAAGCGACGAAGATCCCGCAGGGCGGGCCGACTGAAGCGCATGCCCGTCCGCCGCAGCATCCAGGGTGTGAGCACACAGCCGAGGGCGGCGGTGGAGATCAGCGTCCCGACGAGTACGCCGCGCGCGCCCCAGCCAAGGCCGATCACGAGCAAGATGTTGAGGCCGAGCTGGAGCCCGAGCTTCGACAGACTCGCAGTCGTATAGCCGACTGGCTTGCGGAGCACCTGCAGCAGGAGCAGCGGCACCGCGACGAACGCCTCGAGCGTGAAGGTCACCGCGACGATTCGCACGAGGAGCGGACCTTCGGCTCCGGCGCCACTCAAGACGATGGCCGCGACGCGTGGCGCCGCCAGCAGCAGCACGGCCGTGCCGATCGCATTCGACACCGTCAGCAGCAGGAAGGCGGTGCTGATGACCGCGTTGCGCTCGGTCTCGCTGCCCGCCTTCAGGTAGAACCGCATCACGCCCGTCATGAGACCGGCCGAGAGGACGATCGCCGTCACGTCGATCGTGATCTGCAAGAGCTGGAGCACGCCGTAGTCGGCCGGCGTCAGGTACCGCGTGTAGATCGGGAGCATGAGGAACGAGACGATGCGCGAGATCACGACCCCGAGGCCGTAGATGAATGCCTCGCGGGCGAAGCCTCGGGGTCGCTCCTCGCTGGCCGCCGTGGCCGAGACGGGCCCGTCCGGCTCCGTGGCCCGCGCGTCCCCTGCCGGCATCGACATGGCATCCGCTCCCTGCTCCAGCGCGCAGGGTACGCCGGGCCATGGCGCGCGTCTCGCGGCACGAAAGACCTTCTTCGTGGATACTCGCGCGACGGCGAGGCTCGGGCCGGACGGGAGGCGCGCGTGGGAACAGGCAGAGCGGGGAAGGCCGTGTCCCTCGCGATCGGCCTCGTCGCATCCCTGTTCCTGGCGGAGGTCTCGCTGCGCGTGTACCAGCGCATCGTGGCCGGTGTTCCGCTGTTCGCCTTCCTCCCCGCGTATCACGAGCGCACGTTCCAGCTCAGCCCGTTTCTCGTCTTCGGGCCGCGAATCGGCTGGCAGATCCCGGGCAAGACGCATCCCGAGACGGCGTACTTCAACGCTCAGGGCTTTCGGACGCGCGAGCGACTCGGCCCGAAGCCCCCCGGCGAGCTGCGCGTGATCGCGCTCGGCGGGTCGACGACCGAGGACGTCTGGAACGACGCCGGGCTCCACTGGCCGCTCGTCGCCGAGCGTGCGCTTCACGCCGCCGGACGGCGCGACGTTCGCATTTACAACGGCGCAATGTCGGCCTATACGACGGCGCACTCGCTGGTTCGCCTCTCCCTCGACGTGCTCCAGTATCGGCCCGACGTCATTCTCGTGATGCACAACATCAACGACTTGCTCGTCGTCTACGGCGCGGGCGCGCAGGGACACCCCGTCGATGCGAGCTATCTCGTCAAGTACGGGCGAAAGTCGCTGACCAGCGTACTCGACGAGTCGGACGTCGTTCTATCGCGACTCTGGGTGTTCGCGCGTGAGAGGCTGAGGCGACTCGCCCCGGCGAGGCCGCCGCCACCTCTCGAAGATTACGATCTCGAATCCGGGCGCACGCTCTTCGAGCGGAACCTGCGCAGCCTCGTCGCCGTCGCGCGCGCGCACGGCGCCGAAGTCGTGTTCGTCACGATGCCACTCGCGCGCTCACCACTGCGCTTCGACGAGACCGCCGCGCTCGCGCGCGGCGGCGTCCTCGACCGCATGCCGTCGCACGATCGCTTTCTCGCCGACTTCGACGCGTACAACGAGAGCGTGCGGCGAACGGGCGCGGAGCTCGGGGCGCCGGTCATCGACGCTGCGCGCCTCGTGCCGCCGGACGACCCTCTCTTCGCCGATCTCGTCCACACGACGAGCGCCGGCGTGCAGGTGATGGGCGAGGCCGTCGGAAGCAGGCTCCTGGAGATTCTGCCACCGCCGAAGGAGCGGCGCTGACGTGAAGCTGCACCGGGCGATGCGGCGCACGGAGGCGGGGTGGTGCCGTCTCGTCGGCGAGATCGAACGCGGCGCTGGATCGCGCTTCGAGGTCACGTTCAGCTTCCACGAGGCCGATGCGACGCTCGTCGCCGACACGGCGGACGCCTTCGTCCCGGCGCTCCTCTTGCCGGCCATGGCGGCGGGAGAGCCGCTCGAGATCGTTCCTCCCGTCTCGCCGCTGCTCCTAAGACGTCTTCCGCAGCTGCAGGCGATCTTCTCGAGCTGGTTTCCGCGGTACCGAATCGTACCGGTCTGCGCGCAGCCGCGAGCAGAGAGCGCCTCGCCGCGCGCTCCGGGCGTGGGCGCCTTCTTCTCGGGCGGCGTCGACTCGTTCTACACGCTTCGCAAGAGCCTGCTCGGCGAGACGCAGGAGGCGCCGGCCGTCACGCATCTTCTCTTCTTTCACGGCCTCGAGACCACTCTCGCGGCGAGGCGCGGCGGCGAGGCGTCCGAAGCGCGGGTGAGAGCCGTCGCCCGCGACACCGGCCTCGCCTGCGTCGCGGGCACGACCGATCTGCGAACACACTTCCCGCTGCCGTGGGGGGAGTACTGCGGCGCAGGGCTCGCGGCAGCGGCGCACGCGCTGTCCGCAGGCCTCGGTAGCGTGCTGATCCCGTCGACTGACTCCTACGGCGACGCCATCCCCTGGGGCTCGCACCCGCTCGTCGACGAGCGGTGGTCGACCGAGCGTACGCCCGTGCTCTGCGACGGCGCCGAGGCAACGCGTGCCAGAAAGATCGAACGGCTCGTCGCGTACGATCCCCTCGCACGAAGAAATCTTCGCGTCTGCATCGAGAACGAGGGCGGAGATTTCAACTGCGGCCGCTGCCACAAGTGCGTGCGCACGATGATCGCGCTGTGCGCGCTCGACGTGCTCGGTGAGTTCGAGACTTTTCCGGGTGCGCTTCCGGCCAACCTCGGCCCCGCACTCGCGGACGATGACACGATCCTCCTCGAGCAGAACCTCGATCTGCTCGGGCGTACGGGCCGCGCGCCGATGCTCGCCGCGGCGATCCTGCGCGTGCTGCGCGGCCGGAGAAGGCGACTCGCACTGCGCACTCTGCTCGAGAACTCGCTGGCCGCGCCGCTCCTCCCGACCCTTCGCGCGCTGCGCGCGCGCCTCGGCCAGCGCAGGGGCGCCTAGCGCCCTTGCCGCTCACGGAGGCGAAGGGCCGCCTTCGGGAGCGAGCTGCTCGATCTGCTTGCGACGCTCCTCGGGAGGGAGCTGCTTGAGCGCCCGCAGCCGCTCGCGAAGCGCCTGCCTCTGCTCGGGCGTCATCTGCTCCCAGCGTTCTCGGTTCTTCTCGATCCGCTCGCGCTGCTCGGGAGAGAGCCGGTCGAGGTCGCGCATCCGCTCGCGAACGGCCTTCTGCTGCTCGGGTGGAAGCGCTCGAAAGCGCTCCAGACGTTCACGCAGCTTCGCGCGCTCGTCCGGCGAGAGCGACCGCATGTGCTCGCGGATCGCTTCGCGCTGCGCGGGAGGAAGGCGACCGAGCCGCTGGCGAGGTGGCGGACCCTGAGCAGGACCGGACTCTCCCGCTCGTCTGCCGAGGCCGGGAGGGGTGACGCCACCGGGCGGCGGCGCCTGTGCGAGCGAGGCACCGGGCGCGAGCATCGCGCCGAGCGCCAGCAGACAGGCGATACGGAGAAGCTTGCGCCCCGTCATCCGCGGTCCTTCCCACCGCTGGCGCCGAGCTCCTCGAGGATCTCGAGGTTCGTGATCACCTCGAGGTCTTCGAGTGTCTCGAGGTCGATCGCCACGGAGAGGTCCTCGTCGCTGAGCGCGTCGAGATCCGCAGGATGCGCCGCGAGGCCCTCGCTGTCCCGGACCGCCGACGACGGCACCTGCGGCACCGGCCGCTGCGCGACCGTGTCTTCCGGCTCTAGCGGACCGGGACTTCGCACCAGGCCCAGATAGACGACGAGCGCCGCGGCTGCCGTCGCCAGGGCGACCGCGACGGCGAAGCTCCTGCCCGGCCTTCGCGGCGCGCGGCCGCGTCCGGCCGGAGATTCGCGTCCGGCCCGTCGCCCTTCGCCGCCGCCCTCCTCCGCCGCCGTCCGCTGCGCGGACGCTGTGCGCTCGCCCGCCACGCGGGCGAGCACGCGCGACTCGAGGTCGGCGCAGACGCGCGGCGCGGCGAGGCCGCGCAGGTTGGCGTCCACGGCTGCGAACGTCGCGAGACGCGCGCGGCAATGCTCGCAGCCCTCGACGTGCGCCTCGACCTCGGCGGCGCGCTCGCTCTCGAGCTCACCATCGCGCAGGGCGGAGAGATCTTCGTCGAAGGAGAGACAGGCCTCGCGGGCGGTCGTCATGTTACGCTCCGCTGTGTAGATTGTCGGCCAGTGCGGACCGCGCACGGTGCACGAGCGCCTTCACCGACTTTTCGGTGGTCTCGAGGGTCGACGCCGCCTCGGCGTACGACAGTCCCTCGACGGCCGTCAGCCAGAGCGCCGCACGCTGGCGCTCGGGCAGCTGCGAGAGCGCCTGCTCGACGGCCGAGCCGAGCCGCCGGGTG
The DNA here is from genome assembly GCA_020849175.1 of Deltaproteobacteria bacterium. Taxonomy (GTDB): domain Bacteria; phylum Myxococcota_A; class UBA9160; order UBA9160; family UBA9160; genus MYXO. The sequence continues at coordinate 5,212 of JADLGR010000002.1, read as the reverse complement.
TCGATTGCCTCTTCGGCACGCGGCGAATCGCCGGCCAGCGCGAGCGGCTCCCGATCCGCGTCGTCCCCGTCGGCGCTCCGATGCTCGCGGTGGCGGTGCGGGCGGCGCAGCTCGTTGAGCGCGAGATGATTCGCAATCGTGTAGAGCCAGGTCGAGAACCGAGCGTCGGGGCTGTAGCGCTCGCGCGCGCGGTGCACGCGAAGAAACGTCTCCTGCACCAGCTCCTCGGCAGCCGCCGCGTCTCCGACCATGCGCTCGAGATAACGCAGCAGCGGAGACGACCAGCGCCGGAAGAGCGCGCCGAAGGCGACATCATCTCCCGCTCGGCACGCCAGCATGAGCCGTACGTCCTCTTTGGCGGCGTCCAGGGCTGGTCCATCCACCTTTGGCTCGCCCACCGAATCGGCCCTCCCCTCACCCCACGTCCCAGCGGATCGAACCCGCGGCCTCGCCGGGGGTTGCGGTGGTGATTGACCCTCGTCCGTCTTCGGGTATAGCCTGCGGGCTCTCGAAGCGCAGGACGAAGCAGCGGAGTCGGAACATGCGCAGCACGGTCGCAGCAGCTCCTTCAAGTCGGCGATCTCGCACCGCGAGCAGGGCTGGCCTCCTCGTGCTCGTCTGGCTCGCCGTCACTGCACCCGCTTGCATTCCGGGAGGAGGATGTCCGCCCGAGCTTCAGCCGGTGGAGCTCTCGGAGTTCCAGTTCGGCCTCTCGCAGGTGCCGGCCGATGCCATCGCCATCGCGCAGGACGTCGGCGCGAAGTACCTGCGTCCCACGCTCTCGTGGCGCGCGATCGAGCCTGCCGTCGAGCCGACCGGCCTCACCGTCGACGCCGTACGGGCGGATCCCGTGCTCGTGTCGCAGTACCTCGCGAGCCACGACTGGACGAGCTTCGACGACCGGCTCGGCGCGATCGCGTCCGCGGGCCTCGTCCCGGTGCCCATCGTCGGTCACGGCTACACCGGGACGCTGCCCCTGCGCGACGGCACGCCCGCCGCGCCTGACGTTCTCGGCCGCGAGGAGTATCTCGCACGGCAGTACCTCTTCACGCGCGCCGTGGTCGAGCGCTACGACGGCGACGGGGTCGACGACTCACCGCTCGGCCTTCGGATCCCGCTCTGGCAGACCGAGAACGAGCTCAATCAGGCCTTCTTCACCGCCATCTTTGGATGGCGCCATCCGGCGTACTTCGAAGCGCTCGGCTCGGCGTGGTACGACTTCGACTACCTGACGCGCCTTCTGCACACGCTGCGTCTGGCGGTCAAAGATGCCGATCCGACCGCGCTCACCACGATGAACTTCCACTCCGACGTCCATCCCGATCTCAATCTCTACTTCCGGCAGCCGGGCTGGCTGAGCGCGATCGTTCTGTGGCGCACGGAGATGGACGTCGTCTCGTTCGATGCGTATCCCAACTACTACCGTTCGACGCCGCCGAGTGGCGCCGCGGTCGGCGAGCGCGCCGCACAGGTTGCGACACTCGCGTGCGGCATGCCCGTCGTCGTGATGGAGACTGGCTATCCGAGTGCGCCCGAAGAGGCCGGCTTCGACGAGGAGAAGCAGGCACGCTTCATCCGCGACGCCTTTGATTCCGCCGTCGCTGCCGGCGTACGCGGCTTCTTTTTCTTTGGCGCGCGCACCCCGGAGACGCACGCCGCGACCATCACGCCCGAAGACCTCGTCGCGATCGACCAGCTCGCCGGATGGATCGAGACCGGAGACGCCGCTTCGCTCCTCTCCTACGCCATCGCGAACGCCGCCTATCTGCAGGGCCACCTCGCACAGGTCGTGCAGGCCGTCGAAGGCCACTGGGGCCTCTACCGCGCCGACGGCACCGAGAAGCCGGGGCTGGACGTGCTGCGCGACATCGGAGACGCGCTTCCCGAGTAGAACGACGCGCCGCCAGACGCGTGAGCAGGCCCCAGCGTGGGTCACGAAGAACACGCCGTCTCGAAGGCCCACGCGCTGATTCGCCAGCCCCTCGCCGACCTTCCGGGTCGAGCAGGGTGGCGGACTCGTCGAGGATCAGCAGGTCGCGTCGGCTCGGCCGCGCACGCGCCGAAGTGAGAGGGCGTGGTGCGCGGCCACGAGCTTTGCCGCGAGATCCTTCGGCCGCACGGGCTTGGCCAGATAGTCGTCCATACCCGCGTCCCGGCACGCGTCCTCGTCACCCTGCATGGCGTGTGCGGTCATCGCGATGATCCAGGGTTGGTCTGCTGCGGCGGTGCGAGCGCGTATGGTTCGCGTAGCGTCGAGGCCGTCGATCTCCGGCATCTGCACGTCCATCAGCACGACGTCGAAGGGTTGTCGTACGAGGGCCTCGACGGCTTCGAGGCCATTCGCCGCCACCTCGGCCCGGTAACCCATGCGCTCGAGAAGGCTGAGGGCCACCTTCTGGTTCACACGGTTGTCCTCTGCGAGGAGGATCCGCAGCGGTGCGCGGGCTGCGAGGTCGCTGTCGAGCTCGCTGTGCACGCGGGGCTCGATCGGTGCAGCGCCGCACGCGCGACGTAGCGCATCGCGCAGGGTGCGCTGGCGCGCCGGCTTGGTGAGAATCGCGAAGAAGAGGTCCTCGGGTATCTCACCGGAAAGGTGCACGGCCTCGATCTCGGAGCGAGATACGGAGCTGAGCAGAACCAGAGGAAGGACGTCCTTCGGCAGGATCCTGCGGATCTCGCTGGCGAGCTCGATGCCGTCCATGCCGGGCATCAGCATGTCGAGGATGGCGAGGTCGTAGCGTTCCCCGCGCTCGAGGCGCGTCAGTGCCGCCGCAGGCGAGAGCTCGGACACGGGCTCCATCCCGAATCTCGTGGTCTGGTGGCGCAGCAGGCGAAGGTTCGTCTCGTTGTCGTCCACCAGCAGGATGCGTCTGCCGCGAAGCACCTCCGCCTCGGTCTCGGTCTCCACCGGCGGCGGCTCCGCGCAAGGTTCGAGCACGATTCCGAAGGAGAACACCGAGCCTCGCCCGATCTCGCTCTCGATCTGCATCGAGCCGCCCATGATCTCGACGAGACGCTTCGAGATCGCGAGTCCGAGACCCGTTCCGCCAAACCGACGCGTCGTGGAGGCGTCGACCTGATGAAAGCTCTGGAAGAGCCGACCGATGGCCTCCTTCGGGATGCCGATTCCGGTGTCGCGCACCGAGAATCGCGTCTCGATTCGTTCGGCATCGAGCACTCGCGCCGAGACCAGAATCGCCACCTCTCCGCGTTCGGTGAACTTGATCGCGTTGCCCACCAGATTGACGAGGATCTGTCGCAGGCGCGTCACGTCACCAAGCAACGCCGCCGGCAGGTCGGCGTCCGACTGCCAGGCGAGCTCGGTTCTCTTCTCGGACGCGGCCGGCGCCAGGAGCTCGAGCACCTCCTCGATCATCGTCTGGACCGAGAAGGGCGCGCGCTCGAGCTCGATCTTTCCCGCCTCGATCTTCGAGAAGTCGAGGATGTCGTTGATGATGGCGAGCAGCGCATCGCCGGAGCTGCGGATGGTGCCCACGAAGTCGCGCTGCTCGGTCGTGAGCTCGGTATCGAGCAGCAGTCCAGTCATTCCGATCACGCCATTCATGGGCGTCCGGATCTCGTGGCTCATGTTCGCGAGGAACTGCGCCTTGGCGCGCGCAGCCTCCACTGCCGCATCGCGCGCCGTAGCGAGGGCATCATTGGCGCGGCCGAGCGAGTCGAGCGCACTCGTCTTCAGCCATTCGTAGACGAAGGCGAGGCCGGTCAGGAACACCGTGAGGAGCCCGGCACCGATGACCTGACTGAACCAGAGGATGCGCGGCTCCACGTCCTGCGGCACCAGCAGACCGTGACGGGTCGCAAGACCAATGGAGAAGACCTGAGCCACCGTGAGTGCGCCCCAGGCCATCCCGGCCCGGCGTCCCGAGAGCAGCGTTGCGAGGACGGGAGCGAGGGCCTGGAGGAAGAAGCCTGCGATGTCCGTGCGTCCGATTCCGGCCGTGATGAAGCCGACGCCGGCGAGATAGACGGCGGTGACCACGTGCCCGACCGGCGCCACGGCCCTCGACCGGTGCAGCAGAAGCGGCACACTGAGCGAGGCGAGGCCCACGACGACGATGCCGCCGAGCCGGAAGGGTTCGAGACCGGCGCCGAGCGCCACGGAGACGGCGAGCGAGAACAGGCTGCACGCGGCGAGCAGCACGCCGGTGGCAGCGGCAAGGCGGGCGCGGCGAATCTCGTCGACGCCTCGCGAGCGGATGCCCGCCGAGAAGAATGTCTCCAGAAGCCCGGCCGCACGAGCCCCTTGCGCCGCCTCGGCGCTGCTGCCGGGCGCATCCTCGGTGGCCGTGTGCACGGGAGCCTCCCTCGCCTCGATCCCATCGACCGGGCCCGCGGCGGGCTTGAAGTCGCCTCGAGGACCGGGCTCGCGGACGGCCTCGACGTACCGGCAGCGGCGCCGAGCACGGGCGGCGATCTCGGCAGACTCGCGCCCGTCGCCGTACGCTCGGACGGAGCTCGCCGCTCGTGCACACGAGGCTTACAAGCGCGAGGAACGGACCCCGCGACGGAACGTGACGGCGGCCTGGTCAGCGACCCTGGACGCGCACGCTGCCGGCGCTTCCGTCTCCGTAGTAGCCGTCGCCACCACGCGCCGTGATGCCGCGCAGATCGTCGAAGTCGGCGTCTTCTGGGATGACACCCGCGTAGATCGCGACGCGTCCGCCGCCGCCGCCCGTGTGGTTGGCGTTGCCCAGTGTCCCGCCATCTGCGCTCACGGTGCCTGTGCCCGAGAGGACGGGCGTCTCGACCCAGATCGAGCCGCCTGCACCCTCGCCCGACGCCGAGCCTTCCGAGATCGCACCGTCGGCGCGCAGCGCACCGCTCACCACCACGGCCTCGGACGCGGTGATGTACACCGCGCCGCCGCCGTCGCCACCCGCACCTCCCCAGGCACCACCGCCTCCCCCGAGCGTCACGGGCGCGCCCGGATCGCCGTAGGTCGCACCGGGGAGCCCGCCGCCGTTCGAGCTGTAGATGCCACCGACTCCGCCGTGGCTACCGCCCGTGCCGCGCTCGGAGCCCGGCGTGAAGCCGAGCGTGTGCGCCGTCTCGCCGAGACCGGTCTTGTTGCCGCCGAGATAGCCGCGACCCGTGACGTCGACGGCCGCTCCCGCGGCGATCTCGAGCCGGCCCACGTCGAGGCGGAGACCGGCCTCGTTCTGCGCCGTGTGCTGGAGGAGCGCTCCACTCT
>JADLGR010000001.1 GCA_020849175.1 Deltaproteobacteria bacterium | reverse complement strand
GAACGAGGAGGCCATCACGTCCCTGCGCCGTGCGCTCGAGGCCAAGCCCGAATGGGGACAGGCGCACTTCCTGCTCGGGTCGGCCCTGTTCCTTCAGAACGACCGCAACGGTGCGGCCAGCGAGGTGACGCGTGCCGTCGAGCTCGAGCCCGACCTGGCCGACGCGCACAAGCTCCTGGCTCGGATCCGTGCGGCCTCAGGCCAATTCGACCTCGCGGTCGAGGAAGGTCGGAAGTACCTCGAAGCCCGTCCCAGTGATGCCGAGGGGCGCCTCCAGCTCGCACAATCGATCGTGCGCCTCGGCAAGCCGAACGACGCGATGGCCGAGCTCGAGAAGATCCCCGAGAAGGATCGCAACGCCGAGATCTACTACGCGATCGGCCGCGTGAATCTCGTCCTCGGAAAGGCCGGTCCAGCACGCGCCGCACTCGAGAAGGCCGATGCGATGAGCCCGAACCATCCCGAGGTGCTGCAGACGATGCTCCAGGTCGATCGCGCCGAGGGACGCCTCGAGGACTCTCTCCAGCGCATCGGCAAGGCGGTGAGCGCCGATCCGCAGAACGCACAGCTCCTCCATCTACAGGGGATCGCCTTCGCGCTCGGTGGCCGGCCGGGCGATGCCGAGCAGAACTTCCGGCGGGCGATCGAAGTGAATCCGAAGGACCTCGCGGCCTATCAGAGCCTCGCCGCGCTGATGGCGCAGACGGGGCGTCTCGACGAGACGATCAAGACCTACGAGCGGGCGCTCGAGAGCCAGCCGAACTCCGCGCCGGTGGCCCTCACGCTCGGCTCGCTCCACGAGTCGCGTGGCGACAAAGAGCAGGCGGTGACGTACTACGAGAAGGCCGTCGCGCTCGATCCGAACCTCGGCGCGGCGAAGAACAACCTCGCCTATCTCCTGGCAGACAGCGGCCAGAGCCTCGACCGGGCGCTCGACCTCGCGCAGGAAGCGAAGGCGATGCTCCCGGACAATGCGAACGCGGCCGACACGCTCGGCTGGGTGCTCTTTCGCAAGGGCGTTCCCGGCGCCGCCATCGGGTACCTGAAGGAAGCGGAGTCGACGGCGCGGCCGGGCGAAGACAGCCTTGGCATCATTCGACACCACCTCGCGCAGGCGTACGAAGCGAACAAGGAGCCCGAGCGTGCGAAGGAGGCGCTCGAGCGCGCACTGGCCGACCTCGAGATCATCAAGAAGAGGGCGGAGGAGCGCGGAGCGGCGGTGAAGGAGCCGGCGTGGGCGGCGGACGTGCGCGCCATGCTCGACCGCCTCGGGAAGGGGACGCCGCCCCCGTCCGGACAGTCGTAGGCCGCCCGGCGGGCCGAGGGCACCTTCGCGGCAGGGACCGGTCGAGGGCGGCGTCGTTCAAGCGCTTCCGCCGCGTTGCCGATGAGCCGGCTGGCGGGGCGCGCCACGGGTCGCCTGCGCCGGGAGGACTCCATGAAGCGGCGCACGCTGGCTCTTGCGCTTCCGATCGCCCTGCTCGCAGGTCAGGCCCGAGCGGCCGATGCGCCCGCGACTGCCGGGGCTGGTACACCGCCGGTGCGCTCCCTCGTAGGCCCGGCGGCAAAGAACGCGGCTGGCCAGCAGGGCCACCTCCACACCGTCGTGGCCGGCGAGACGCTCTGGGACATCTCCGAGGCGTACCTCGGGACCCCGTGGATCTGGCCGTCACTCTGGAAGGACGACACGGGCTCGGGACGCGACGCCGCGATTCGCCCGGGCGACGTGCTCTGGGTGTCGGCCGTCGAGATCCGTCGCCTGACGCCGGCCGAGACCGCAGCGCTGCGCGAATCCTCGTCCGCTGCGCCGCCGGCGGCGATGGATGCCGACGGCTCGGACTCCGACGTCGCGAGCGCTCCGGTCGCCGGCCTCGATCACTGGGTCGAGGTGCAGGGGATGGGATTCATCGCGTCGGCCGCCCGGACCGAGGACTTCCGCGGCTCCGCCCAGGCCGCCGCGGTCGGCCGCGTGATCGGCAATCCGACGTCACGTGCAGCGCTCGGGACGGGAGACGTCATCTACATCGATCTCGGCGCCGGACAGGTCGGCATCGGTGAGCGCCTTCGTATCGTTCGCGCGAAGCAAAACGTCCCCGATCCCGACACGGGTCGGCTGCTCGGCACGTTCGTCGAGCCGCTCGGATGGGCCGAGGTGACGGAGCTCGAAGGCGAGGCCGCATCGGCCGTGATCGCGGGCGCCGTCGATGCGATCCACGTCGGCGACCTGTTGCTGCCGCCCGCCGGGCCGTCCGACCCGGCGTCGCTGCGCCTCGAGTCGACACCGCCCGGTGTTCGTGGCGAGATCGTCCTGATGGTCGGCGAGCGAGTGCTCAGTGCCGGGATGGACGTCGTCTATCTCGACAAGGGCACCGAGGCCGGACTGTCGCCGGGTAGCGCGCTCGAGATCGTCCGGCCGGGCCGGATGCTCTACGACTCCGCACGCGATCGTACCGTGAAAGTGCCCGATACCGTGATCGCCCAGATGGTCGTGATCTCCGCGAGGCAGTCGAGCGCCGCAGCCTACGTCCTGCACTCGACGACGGATCTCGCGCGCGGCGACTTCTATCGCGGCGCGCAAGTTCGCTGAGCGAGGGTCGACGCGCAGTAGAAGCAGCAGCCGGCGATCGGTCGGGCGTGCGGGGATGACGAAGCTCCGCGAGAACGTTCGTTCGCCGCTGGCGCGCGCGGTCGCACTGGGGTAATCGGAGAACGGCCCCGGTCCCGCGGGAGATCGCCGCGTGAACGCCACGCCGCGACGCCTTCTCGATCCGCGTGACGAGGCGCCCGAAGTCCGGCGCATGCTCGGTGCCTGGCTCGCATTCCAACAGGCTTTCGCATGGAGACCTGCCGAGGGGCTCCGCGCTCTCGCAGACTTCGGCGATCCGCAGCGCGCGCTTCGCGCGCTGCGGATCGTGATACCGGGTGAGCGGACCATCGAGGTCGCACGTGTACGCCTCGCAGCGTGTGGCGCCGTGGCGCTCCCGGTCGGTGCCGAAGGCTTTCCGCACGCGCTCACCGAGCTCGCCGACGCGCCCGTGCTCCTGCTCGTGCGTGGCGATGTCGCGACGCTCCGACTGCCCGGAGTTGCGATCGTCGGGTCTCGCGCGGCGACCGTCTACGGCCTTGCGATCGCCCGGGCGCTCGCCGCGCGCTTCGCACGCGCGGGTCTCACGGTGATCTCCGGCCTCGCGCGCGGAATCGACGCGGCGGCGCATCTCGGCTCGCTCGACGCCGGGGGTCGCACGCTGGCCGTGCAGGCGTGCGGGCCCGAGCGCGTCTATCCGCCCGCGCACCGCGGCCTCGCGCAGCGCATCGCCACCGGCGGCGGCGCGCTCGTGACCGAGTTCCCGCCGGGCAGCGCGCCGCGTGCCGCGCACTTTCCGCTGCGCAATCGCCTCATCAGCGCGCTCGCGCGAGCGGTCGTCGTCGTCGAGGCGCGCGAGCGCAGCGGCTCGCTCGTGACCGCGATGCACGCGGCCGATCAGGGTCGTGAGGTCTTCGCCGTTCCGGGGCCGCTCGGGAGCCCGACGTCCGCCGGTACGAACCGACTCTTGCGAGACGGAGCGCACGCGCTCACGTCGGCCGACGACGTGCTGCAGTGGCTCGGCCTTCCGCTCGACGCCGGGACCGCCGATCCCGTGCTGACGCCGGCGCGGGACGGGTCGATCGAGGCGAGCGTGCTGAGGGTGCTCGCGGCAGCGCCTGCGACTCGCGACGAGCTCGCGCGCCGGCTGCGAACCTCGCCCGGCGATCTCGCACTGCCGCTGCTCGAGCTCGAGCTCGCGGGCGCCGTCGCCGAGGATCGTGACGGCCGCCTGCGAAGCATCACCGCACTGCGCGCGCGCGGTACCGCCCCCGGCGCTTCGCTATGATGCACGCGCCGCACCGCCCTCCCCCGGCCGAGGACCCGTCTTCGATGCGATCCGTCGCGACGTCCCGAGCGAAGCCCCGGTTGACGGTGGTAGGTGCCGGCCTGGCTGGATGCGAGGCCGCATGGCAGGCGGCCGAGCGCGGCGTGGCGGTGACGCTCGTCGAGATGAAGCCCGCACGGCGATCGCCGGCGCACGTCAGCGACGAGTTCGCCGAGCTCGTGTGCAGCAACTCGCTGCGGGCGAGCGGACTCGCCAACGCCGTCGGCCTCCTGAAAGAGGAGATGCGAAGACTCGATTCGGTCGTGATGCGCGCCGCGGATCGTACGGCCGTTCCGGCCGGCCGAGCCCTCGCCGTCGACCGGGTGGCGTTCTCGCGTGCCGTGAGCGACGCGCTGACGTCGCATCCCGGTGTGACGGTCGAGCACCGCGTCGTGAGCGAGGTTCCGGGCGACGGCGCCACCATCCTCGCCACAGGCCCGCTCACCGAGCCCGAGCTCGCACGCGATCTGCAGCGAGTGCTCGGCGAGGAGCACCTCTACTTCTACGACGCCATTTCGCCGATCGTCCATGCGGACTCGATCGATCCGTGCATCGCGTTTCGCGCCTCGCGCTACGAGGACGGCGAGG